>DATHZE010000238.1:0-23126 GCA_035458765.1 Longimicrobiales bacterium | reverse complement strand
TAGACTATAGGAGCCCTCCGTCGCACCCAAATCAGAAAGCGATCCAATGCAGAAGTCACCCCCCATCATCTATACATGGACCGACGAAGCGCCGGCCCTGGCCACCCACGCGCTCCTTCCCGTGATCCGCGCGTTCGCCGGGGCGACGGGCGTGCCCGTGGAGACGAGGGACATCTCCCTCGCCGGCCGTATGCTCGCCGCCTTCTCCGACATGCTGGACGAGGCTCAGAGGGTTCCCGACGACCTGGCCGAACTAGGCCGTCTCGTGGACACGCCCGACGCCAACGTCATCAAGCTCCCCAACGTCAGCGCCTCGATTCCGCAGATCAAAGCGTGCATCGCCGAGTTGCAGGCCAAAGGGTACGGGCTGCCGGACTTTCCCGACGAGCCGGCCACCGAGGAGGAGCGCGCCATTCGGGCCCGATACGACCGGGTGAAGGGGAGCGCCGTGAACCCCGTTCTGCGCCAGGGCAACTCGGACCGTCGCGCGCCCAAGGCGGTGAAGGAGTTCGCTCGCACGAACCCACCGCGCATGCGGCCGTGGCCGGAGGGGTCCAAGACCCACGTGGCGACCATGAGCCAGGGTGACTTCCGGCACAACGAAGTGTCCGTCACCTTGCCGGCGGCCACGACGGCGAGGATCGAGCACATAGCAGCCGACGGTGCGGTCACGGTATTGAAGGAGTCTCTTCCGCTGCAGGCCGGCGAGGTCCTCGACGGCACCTACATGAGCAAGCGTGCCCTGGTGGAGTTCCTCCGTGAGCAGGTGCAGGACGCCAAGGCCAAAGGGGTGCTGTTCTCCCTGCACCTCAAGGCCACCATGATGAAGGTGTCCGACCCAATCATGTTCGGTCACGCAGTGCGGGTCTTCTTCGACGGCGTCTTCACCAAGCATGCAGCGGTCCTGGCGAAGTTGGGTGTGGACCCGAACAACGGGTTCGGCGACCTGGTCAACAAGGTCAAGGATCTTCCCGCCGAAGAGCGTGCCGCCATCGAGGCCGACATCCGGGCCGCTTACGAGAACGGCCCGGGAGTTGCCATGGTGGATTCCGACCGTGGCATCACCAACCTGCACGTGCCGAGCGACATCATCATCGATGCGTCCATGCCCCCCATGATCCGGGACTCGGGTGGAATGTGGAACGCCGAGGGCGCGCTGCAGGACTGCAAGGCCGTGATCCCGGACTCGAGCTACGCGGGCATCTATGACGCGGTGGTCCGGGACTGCCAGGCCCACGGCCAGTTCGATCCGTCCACCATGGGGAGCGTCCCCAACGTGGGCCTCATGGCCCAGAAGGCCGAGGAGTACGGCTCCCACGACAAGACGTTCGAAATCCCCGCCCGAGGCACCGTCCGCGTCGTGGATGCGGCCGGGAACGTGCTCATCGAGCAGAAAGTGGAGCAGGGCGACATCTGGCGCGCTTGCCAGGCCAAGGACGCTCCCATTCGCGACTGGGTGAAGCTCGCCGTGACCCGCGCCCGGGCCACGGGTTCCCCGGCGGTCTTCTGGCTCGATGCCGAGCGGGCCCACGATGCCGAACTGATCAAGAAGGTGCGGGCCTACCTGCCGGAGCACGATACCACCGGGCTCCAGATCGAGATCCTGTCGCCGGAGAAGGCGATGGAGTTCTCCCTGGACCGGATTCGACGGGGGGCGGACACCATTTCCGTCACCGGAAACGTGCTGCGTGACTACCTCACCGATCTCTTTCCCATTCTGGAGATCGGCACCAGCGCTCGTATGCTCTCCATCGTTCCGCTCCTGAACGGAGGTGGCCTCTTCGAGACCGGCGCGGGCGGTTCCGCGCCGAAGCACGTGCAGCAGTTCGAGAAGGAGGGGCACCTGAGGTGGGATTCCCTGGGCGAGTACATGGCCTTGGCGGCCTCGCTCCAGCACCTGGGCGAGCGGTTCGACAACGCGGGCGCATTCGTCCTGGGCGACGCGCTGGATGCGGCCACGGCCGAGTATCTGAATCACCAGCGCGAGCCGTCACGGAAGGTGAACGAGCTCGACAACCGGGGGAGCACGTTCTACCTCACGCTCTACTGGGCTCAAGCTCTGGCCGCCCAGACCGTGGATGGCGCCCTGGCGGAGCGGTTCACCCCCCTGGCGAAGGCCCTGGCGGACAACGAGACGGAGATCGTGTCCGAGTTGAACCGTGCCCAGGGTCCGCCCCAGGACGTCGGCGGGTACTACATGCCCGATCCCGCCCGGGCCTCGGCGGCCATGCGGCCCAGCGCCACGCTCAATGGGATCATCGACGCGATCTAGAAGTCCCAGTCGATCTGCGCATGGGCCCGTCGGAGATCCTCCGGCGGGCCCATGCGCATTCCAGGCGCCATGGTGGCGCGTGTCTGGCGATTCCTCAGGGCTCCGGGCACGGAGGATACAGTCCCATGCTCTCGATCTCCTGTTTCAACTCCCGGTACGGGCCCTCAGAGGGGTTCCACGCTCCGGGGCGAGGGCCGAGCACGCGGACGCAATGAACGCGCCCACGGGCCGGATGGCCCCTCGGAAGCCCCTGCCGAGCGCTCTCCGAAGGGTCAACTGCCGCCCAGAAGTGCCCGCACCATTGCCCGGTCCACCTTGCCGTTTGCGTTGAGCGGAAGGTCCGACTCCACCACCCACCTGCGGGGGCGCTTGGGTCCGGCGAGCCGGTCCCGGAGCCATGCGTCCACTTCGTCCACGTCGAATTCCCCCTCCACGGGCACCACCCATGCGGCCACGACCTCACCCCACTCTTCGTCCGGTACGCCGGCGACGCACGCGTCCACCACGGAGGGGTGACCGCGGAGCACGTCCTCCACCTCGGCGGCATCGACGTTCACGCCTCCGGAGATGATCCGGTCGCTCCGGCGTCCGGTGATCCAGAGGTCTCCGGCCTCGTCCAACCGGCCCAGGTCCCCGGTGTGATACCACCCGTCGGCATCCAGGAGCGGAGTTCCGTCGAGGTATCCGGCGGCCAGGCTGGGGCCTCGCACCAGCACCTCCTCCGTTTCGGCGATGCGCAGTTCGACGCCGTCCAGGGGAGGTCCCACGCACCCGGGCTTCGCTTCCACCTGGCCCGGAGTCGCCGTGGCCACCTGGGAGCACATCTCGGTCATCCCGTAGGTGAGGGCTACCGGCCAGCCCGCCGCACGTGCGCGGGCCAGGAGGTCCACGGGCGTGTGGGCGCCGCCCAGGAGGAGGCAGCGGAAGGATGGGGGCGGAGCAGCGTCGCCGGTGGCGTCCAGGAGCCGCTTGAGTTGCGTGGGCACCAGGGACGCGTGTGTCACGGGGGTGCTCAGGCCGGTCGGAAGGAGGTCGCCCCTGACGAGACCCCATGTCTCCTCGGGGGTGACGGCGCCGAAGGCGACCAGCCTGCTGCCCGTGAGGATGGAACGGAAGGCCAGCATGAGCCCGCCCACGTGGGCGAGGGAAAGCGACCCCAGCCACGTGTCGCGGAGGGGGTCCAGGCCCAGGCGGCGTCGGACTGCCGCCACATGGGCGCTCAGCGCGCCGTAGGACAGGGCGACGCCTCGGGGCCGCCCCGAGGTCCCGGATGTCCAGAGGACGACCTGGGCGCCCTCGCCGGCCCTGCCTTCCAGGGCAGCGCGAGCGTGCGCCGTCTCGCGCTCCGTCAGGCGGGGGTTCAACGGCGCGGGCGTCACGCCCAGGCGCCACAACGCCAGGAGCGTGAGCACTCCGTCCGCGTCAGGCTCCAGGCACACCGGAAGGATGCGGCTCGCCTCTGCGCCTTCGGCCGCCAGGAGGGCGGCGCGCGCATCGACCAACGGCTCGAGGTCGGAAAGTGCGTAAGCGGTTGAGGACGCGGGTCCGAGCATGGCGCCGCCGGCTCGGGCGATGAGGGCGACCGCACCGGGGTCGCACCCCTCGTGAAGAGCGGCCTGGAGGAGGTCCACCACCCCGTTCATGCCGACGTGCACGCCATGGGTCGCGGTAGGATGAAGGGGGACAATGTGGCGAGGAGGGACGGTAGGGCGCTGCCCGGTCCCGGACAAGGTCGGAGGGCCGGCGTCCCGCGCCGTTGTCACCGCGCGCGCCCCTTTCCAGCTTCGGTTTCCTGTCGCCCGTGGAAGCGGCTTCCGCCCCGGTCCCCTCGGCCCGCGCTCAACACACCCTCCCACGCCTGTGTCGTTTCATGGGAGGCGTCCTGTCACCCTCCCGCGTTGAGCTCCGAATTCTCCGTGACGAAGCGAGATATCGCCCATATGCCGAAGCGACGGGTCCACCCCACCGTCCCAGCCCTGCTCCTTCTTTGTGCGGCTGCGGTCGTGGTTCCCGGACGGGGCTCCGCACAGGACGCCCAGGGCGCAAGCGCCCTGAGGGTCTACCTGGACTGCCAGGGCGGCTGGCGAAGCGGGGTGTGCGAGGGGAACCTCTACCGCCAGCAGATCACGTTCGTCAGCTGGGTGCGTCAGCCCCAGGACGCCCAGGTGCACGTCATTCTCACGTCGCAGAGCGCGGGCGGGGGCGGCACGCGCTACACCCTGGACTTCCTCGGCAGGGGGACCCTCGACGGCATGGAGGATCACTTCACCTATTCGTCTTCGGTGACCGACGTGCAGGACGAAACGCTTCAGGGTCTCGTGCGGACGTTTCGCTTGGGTCTCGTCCGGTTCGTCACCGCCGCGGGATACGGCGACGATCTGGACGTCGCCGTCCTGGACCCGACGGCATCGGTGGGCGGTGAGAATCCTCTGGAGCAGGTAGACCCCGAAGACGACCCCTGGAATTTCTGGGTCTTCAGCGTCAACGGGAACGCGAGCATAGACCGGGAGGACCTTCAGAAGAACACGGATGTGGGCTTCGGCCTGAACGCCAACCGCACCACCGAGGCGTGGAAATTCAATGTCCGCGCCAACGGGAACTTCGAGCGGGAGACCTACGAGCTTCCCCAGGACGACGGTACCGTTTCGACGGTCCGCAACGATCAGGACCGTTGGAACGTGTCGGCCATCGGCGTGAAGACCCTGGGGGATCACTGGGGGATGGGGGCGGAGATGACCGCGGACAACTCCACCCAGCTGAACCGGGACCTCCTGATGGGCATCGGCTCCGGTATCGAGTACAACTACTTCCCCTACGCCGAGTCGAATCGCCGCTTCCTGTTGGCGCGATACGTGGTGAGCGTGAACCGGGTGGAGTATATCGACACCACCGTCTTCAACATGTTGGAGGAGACGGTCTACCAGCACGAGGTCAATCTGGACTACGAGGCACGCGAGCCGTGGGGGAACGCCAACATCGGTGCCGGCCTCAGCCAGTATCTGGATCGCACCGATGCCTGGTCGTTCAACCTGAGGGGCAATGTGCGCTACCGGCTCTTCAGGGGCTTCAGCGTGAACGTCAACGGTCAGTACCGGCGGGTCCGGGATCAGGTCTATCTCCCCAAGGAGGAGCTGTCCGAAGAAGACATCCTCCTGGGACGGAGACAGCTCCCCACCGATTCGCGGATGGAGCTCCGCATCGGCCTGAGCTACAGCTTCGGTTCCATCTTCAACAACGCCGTGAACGAGCGCTTCCGATCGGGCATCTTCTAGGCCGCGGTGGGGGACGAATGGTCCGCGACTTCGTCCTCGCTAGGATTCCGGCGTCGTGGCCACCGGGCCAGCGTGTCTCCGTGGGCGCCAAGGGTCATACGCTCAGCCCCCTCTCCGCAGAACCCTTCCGGGCCGCAGGTCCTGGTAGGCCCCGTCGGCCACCTGGGCCACGCCATTCACGAAAACCCAAGGGATGCCCTCGGGATACTGATGGGGCTCCGCGAAGGTGGCCTTGTCCTCCACCGTGGCTGGGTCGAACACCACCAGGTCGGCGACCCAGCCTTCCTGGATCTGGCCTCGGTCCGTGAGACCCATCCGGGCGGCGGGCATGCCCGTCATCTTGTGCACGGCCTCCTCCAGGGTCAGGACGTGGCGCACACGAACGTACTCCGACAGGACGCGGGGGAATGTGCCGTACCAGCGCGGATGGGGGTGTCCCTCCCCGGGCTGCGTCAGACGGCCGTCGGAGGCGATCATGGTCATGGGGTGCTTCATGATGGCCTCCACGTCCCCCTCGTCCATCACGTGGAAGATGCAGCTGGCGCCGCCGTTGCGGATGGCTTCCACCACCAGTCTGGCGCCCGTGGCCGGCGAGGGGTCCATACCCTCCCGCTCGGCCCAATCCCAAAGGGTCTTCCCTTCCAGGGTGCGATCCCATCGTACCAGCGCGAACTGGACTCGGCGCAGATCGTTCCCGCCTCGGTCGTTGACGATGTTGAACTCGATGCCGTCCAGGATGCTGTCCGCCAGTGCCGGATTCTCCATCCGCTCGAGGAAGGCGTCGTCGCCGCCGGCCATGGCCCAGGCTGGGATGAGGACGCCGATGCCCGTGTAGCTGGCGGTGTAGGGGTACTGGTCGATCATGACGTCGGTCCCCGCCGCCTGGGCGGAATCCACCATGGCGAGGGTCTTGGCCGAGGCGCCCCACATGGGTTGGCCCACCACCTTGTGGTGGGTGAGCACGACGGGAATGTGGGCGCGTCGGCCGATCTCCATGGCCTCGCCGACACCCTCCAGCAGGCCCAGCCCCTCCTCGCGCAGGTGGGACGTGTAGATGCCGCCCCGCGATCCGGCCTCGGCGGACAGGGCCACCACCTCGTCCACGTCGGAGAAGGCCCCGGGCAGGTACTTGAGGCCTGTGGAGATGCCATAGGCGCCCTCGTCCATGGACTGGGCCACCATGCTCTTCATGCGCGCCAACTCCTCGCCCGTGGGGGCTCGGTCCTCCAGCCCCATGACCGCTTCGCGGATGGAGTTGTGGCCGGCCAGAAAGGCCACGTTCATGCCCACGCCCAGGGCCTGGGCCGAATCGAGGTACGGAGCGAAGGGCCAGGGGCCGCCGCCGTCGGGTCCCCCGAGCGCGGTGGTGACGCCCTGGCGCACGTGGCTTTCGGCGCCCGGCAGGCGGAGCAGGGGGTCCAGGTGGGTGTGGAGATCAACGAAGCCTGGGCTCACCACCTTGCCTGTGGCGTCCACCACCGTGGCGGCCTGCGCCGGGTCGAGGGGGTCGCGCGAGACCCGCACGATACGGTCGCCCCGCAGCGCCACGTCGGCGGCGTACCCCGGTGACCCGGTGCCGTCCACGACGGTGCCGCCGGTGATGAGCACGTCCCAGGGACCCGGGTCGGACGTATCGGGGGCGCACGCCGCACAGGCGAGGGCCAGGGCGGAGGTGAGGAGGCGGTTCGCAAAGGGGGACGGAATGCGCTGAGCCACGGGGATGCTCCGGTGTACGGGTCCGGATCCGGCGTCGCGCCGGACTGCGTGAGCTTACGGCCACGCCCCGTACCCCGAAAGCAGGAGGTGCCACGGATCGCGAGGGCCCCGTTGGGGTTACCTTTGACCAAGCGCCGCCACCGCGCCGAACACGGATACTGTTCCCGACTGCCCGCCATGATCTCCCCGCTGAAGCTCCTGCCTGTCGTCGCTCCCTTCGTAGGGGGAGGCGCTGTGCTGGCCTGGCGAATCCGGGAAACACGCACCCCGGTGACCGTGCGCAAGATCGTCATTCCGCCCCTGGGCATGAGCACGGGCTTTTTCATGTTCGTCCGCCCGGAGATGCGGATCCCCTGGGCGCTGGCTCTGGCTGCCTTCCTGGTCGGCGCGCTCATCCTGTCCGTCCCCCTGGAGCGGAGTTCGTCCCTGGAGCGGCAGGGCGACGTGGTCATGATGCGTCGCTCCAACGGCTTCCTTGTGATCTTGTTGGGGCTCCTGGCGCTGAGGCTTCTGCTCCATGACTACGTGGGGCATCTCCTCCCGCCCCTTCAGACCGGCGCGCTCTTCTTCGTGCTGGCCTTTGGGATGATCTCCCGATGGCGCGCGGCCATGTACCTCAAGTACCGGCGGCTCATGGCCGGCGAGAAGGAAGCCGACGCGGCCGCGGCAGAGCAGGCTTCGGGGGACTGATCTCCTGAACGCACTGCGGCCGGCCGCTTCGGGAGCGACCGGCCGCGGGTGGAGACCTCTCTTCTGCCGGCGCTATCTGCTCAGCGCCGCCCGGACGCCGGCGGCGTAGTCGGGATGGACCTTTTCGAAGTGTTCCAGTTGGCGCTCGACGATGAAGTCGGGCACCCCCTCCATGGCCTCGGCGATGTTCGCGAACAGTCGGGCCTTCTGGTCCGCGTCGAACAGGTTGAAGAGTGCGCGCGGTTGCGAGTAGTCGTCGTTCCCGTCCCGATGGTCGTAGCGGTCGGCGTCGCCGGAGATCCTGAGCGGTGGCTCGGCAAAGTCGGGGTGCTGGACGGGGCCGCCGAACGAGTTCGGCTCGTAGTACGCGTCGGGGTTCGGGTTGTTGGCGAAGAACCGCATCTGCCCGTCTTTGTGGTAATGGTGCACGGGGCACCTCGGTGCGTTGACCGGCAGCGCCTCGTAGTGCGTCCCCAGCCGATGGCGGTGTGCGTCCGCATACGAGAAGATCCTCGCCTGGAGCATCTTGTCGGGTGAGAAGCCGATGCCCGGAACGATGTTCGATGGCGAGAACGCGGCCTGCTCGACCTCTGCGAAGTAGTTGTCGGGATTCCGGTTCAACTCCATGACGCCCACGTCGATGAGGGGGAAGTCTCCGTGCGGCCACACCTTCGTGAGGTCGAAGGGGTTGAAGGACGTCTTTTCGGCATCCAGTTCGGGCATCACCTGGACGCAGACCCGCCATTTCGGGAAGTCGCCCCCGTCGATGGCGCCGTAGAGGTCCTCCTGGGTCGATTCACGGCTCTTGCCCACGACCTTCTCTGCCTCGGCGTTGGTCCAGTGCTTGTGCCCCTGAAGGGTCTTGAAATGCAGCTTCACCCAGAACCGTTCGCCCGCGGCGTTGATGAAGCTGTACGTGTGGCTCCCGTAGCCGTTGATGTGTCGGACGCCGACGGGGAGGCCACGATCCGACATGAGGATGGTCACCTGGTGCAGTGACTCGGGCGACAGCGACCAGAAGTCCCACATCGCGGTCTTGGAGCGCAGGTTGGTCTTGGGGTGGCGTTTCTGCGTGTGGATGAAATCCGGGAACTTGTATGGGTCGCGGATGAAGAACACCGGCGTGTTGTTCCCCACCATGTCCCAGTTGCCTTCGTCGGTGAAGAACTTCAGTGCGAACCCGCGCACGTCCCGCTCGGCGTCGGCAGCGCCGGCCTCGCCGGCTACGGTCGAGAATCGCGCCAGCAGGGGGGTCTTCTTGCCCACCTCGGCGAAGATGCTCGCCTTGGTGTACCGCGTTATGTCGTGGGTGACCGTGAAGGTGCCGAAGGCGCCCCACCCCTTGGCGTGCACTGGCCGCTCGGCGATCCGTTCCCGGTTCTGGTGCGCGAGCTTCTCCAGCAACTGATAGTCCTGCATCAGCAGCGGACCACGGGGTCCGGCGGTCATGGAGTTCTGGTTGTCGGCGATGGGCGCGCCGGCCGATGTCGTGAGCTTCGGTTCGCCTTTCATGGGGTGCACCTTCGTCTTCAATACGGTGTCCTGTCGCTTCGCCAGGGTGGCGGTGGGCGGTGGAGCGCGGCGCTGGACAGGTAGGCCACCCTGGAAGATAACGCCTGGGGCCCAGGCGATTCGGGTCGACGGCCGGGGCCGGTCCGCCTGGAATTCCCCCGTGAAAGACGTCGCGGCCGGCCACCCGGAGGGCGACCGGCCGCGAGAATGATGCTCCCCGCCAGGGCGGGTCCGGCGGTCAGTGCGTGACGCCCAGCCCGGAGACCGTGGCCTCCGTGTTGTGGCCGAAGCGGATCCCGAACACTCCGTCGGTGGACTTGAGGCCGGCGGTCAGCACCGCCGCCTTGTCGTAGCTGGCCACGACGGTGCCGTTGATGGCGCACTCCACCTTGTCGCCCCGGACCGACAGGGCGATCTCCTGGGTCACGGGCTCACCGGGACCGGCGGCCTTGTTGACGGCCTCGCTGGCCTGGCCTTGCCGGGGACCGTTCATCTGGAAGGGCGCGGGCGAGAAGCCACGGACGATGAAGTTCCCGTTGCCGTAGGCCGCACAGTACAGGTAGCTCTGCTGGTCCGTCCCCATGTCGGTGCCCCCGATGAAGATGCCGTAGGGGTGGGGATGGCTGTTGAGGTTCATGTACTCCGCCTCGGTGAACGTCGCCTTCACCGTGTAGTCACCCGCGGCGGTGTTGGACGGGTTCCAGTAGGACACCGCGGGACCCGTCGTCACGTGGAGCATGGCTCCGTCCATGGCGAGGCTGGCGTCCGTGAGGAGCATGCCGTTGCTCGCCTCGGACTTGTCGATGCTGCCCATCCAGCCTTCGACGTGGATTCCCCCCTCCGTCACGGAGCGGGTTTCTTCGGATTGGGCCTGGGCGGATGCCGCGCCGGCGACCAACGCGAGAACGGCGTAGGTCAACGGCTTCATGTGTCGGTGGTGCATGGTTTCTCCTGTCAGCGGTAAGGTCGCAGAGTGCACAATACACCACGTACGCCGTTTTGAACCACGGGTCTTCGGTCAGCGCTCCCCCCGTGACTCAGCCGATGTACCGCGGGGCCGACGCCCCGCAGGGAGGACCAAGAATGCCGTCGGCCTGGCGGTTTCCGCCACGTGCCCGACCGAGGTCTTGCGGCCGGGTCGGCCTGGCACTTCAATAGGCCCCGTGACCCACAAGGCAGAACCTGTCGCCGACGTAAGCGCACGCGCGCTCCTCCGGGAGCGAGACTACATGGTCTACCTGGTGACGCGCGCCTTCGGAGTCCTGGGCACGGTGGCGCAGAGCGTCACCATGGGGTGGCAGGTCTACGACCTGGCCCGGGCCGAGCACGGGGTCGCCGAGTCGGCGCTCTGGGTGGGGCTCTTGGGATTGGCCACCTTCATCCCGCTCTTCTTCCTGGCCCTGCCCGCCGGCGTGGCGGCGGACCGGTATTCCCGCAGGGTCCTCCTCATGGCGTGCTTCGCGGCCGAGGCCTTGTGCGCCGCCGCGCTCGTGTGGGCAGCCGCAGCCGGTACCCTCACCGTCGCCGTGCTCATCGGGATCGCCTTCGCTTTCGGAGTGGCCCGGGCCTTCCGGGCTCCCGCAGGCGTGGCGTTGGCCCCCATGCTGGTGCCGAAGCCCCTGCTGCCGAGGGCCATCGCGTGGAACTCCCTGGCTTTTCAGATCGGCACGATCTCCGGGCCGGCCCTGGCGGGGCTGTTGGTGGGCCAATGGTCTTCGACCCACTCCTACGCAGTGTCGTTGGCGCTGTACGCGGTGCCCATCATCGGCCTCAACTTCGTGAGACGTTCCACGACGCCGGAAGCTCCCACCGGATCCAGGGTCGAGCGGGTCAAGGAAGGACTCCGGTACATCCGCGACAACAGGATCGTGCTGGGGGCCATCTCCCTCGATCTCTTTGCGGTGCTGCTGGGCGGCGCCACCGCGCTCCTCCCGGTCTTCGCCCGGGACATCCTGCACGTGGGTCCTCAGGGCTTCGGCCTGCTCCGATCCGCTCCCGCCGTGGGGGCGGCGGCGGTGGCCCTCGTTCTGGCCAGCCGCCCGGTCCACCGGCGTGCCGGCTTCTCTCTCTTCAGCGGGGTCGCGGTCTTCGGCCTGGCCACCATCGTCTTCGGGCTGTCGAAGTCCTTCTGGCTTTCCCTCGCCGCGCTGGCCACGCTGGGCGGCGCCGACATGGTATCGGTCTACGTCAGGCAGACCCTCATCCAGATCGTCACCCCGGACGCCATGCGGGGCCGCGTCGCCTCGGTCTCCTTCTTGTTCATCGGGGCATCCAACGAGTTGGGAGAGTTCGAAAGCGGCGTAACCGCGCGCATCTTCGGTCCGGTGATGGCGGCGGTTCTGGGAGGTGTGGCCTCTCTGGCCGTCACCGGTCTGTGGGCGCGCTTCTTTCCGTCGCTGCGGAGGGTCGATCGCCTCGAGTGACCGGGTGCGAACAGACCGCGGATTGCGCCCCTTCCTCCGTCCCTCTTTTCGGGCTCAACCCCAAGACGTTGTGGGGTAATGGCATAGGGGAGCTGGCATGGTGATTGCAGTTATTTTCACGTGCTTTTGCGCCGCCCAGGTCCGGGCCAGATGACTGACCCACCATTTCTGTACGAGGGACGAAGAATGGACACGAGCATTCGATGGTCGAATTTGCTGCGGCTTCCGCTGGTATTCGCGCTGCTGGCCTCGGTCGGGGCCTGCGCCCACGTCAGCCAGAAGGATCTGGATTCCCGGTTGGAGACGCTTCGCGGCGACCTGGTCGGCCAGATCGCCGATGGCGATCAGCGGACTGCCGCTGAGTTGGGTCTCCGCATGGACCAGAGCGATGCCCGCATCGCCGCGCTCCGCGCCGATCTCAACACCCTGGAGCAGGATTTTGACATGAAGGTCGCGCAGCTCGAAGACGCGCTGCGCTTCGACGTGCCCGTCTACTTCGGCTTCGACAAGGCGGAAGTGCAGGCGACGGGCCGCGAGGTGCTGGCTCGCTTCGGGCAGGTGGCGAACAAGTACTACCCCGACGCCCAGATCACGGTGGAGGGTTTTGCCGATCCCTCGGGCTCGGCGGAGTACAATCTGGCCCTCGGCCTGCGTCGTGCCGATGCCGTGAAGTCGTTCCTCGTGGCACAGGGCATGTCCGCCGAGCGGATCAAGTCCGTCAGCTACGGGGAGGACGCCCGCCGCCTCGTGGCGGACGGGGCGCACGGTCCGGGGTCCGCCGGTTGGGAGAATCGCCGCGTGGTCCTCGTCATCGACCATGCAGGGTCGATGACGTCCGCGGCGATCGTGGCGGAAGGCTCGCGCTAGCCGATGCGCTGGACACTGCGTTGCATCGCCATCGTTTCGACGGTGGCGATGCTTCTGCCGTCGCCCGCGCGTTCCCAGGCGCGGTGGGACGCTCCTTCCTTCATGCGACCCGGGTCGCCGTCGGGACTCTCCATGGTCCTCACGGACGCCGACCCTGGCGACGGTCTCGGCGTCCTGGCGCTTTGGCGCTCCTCGGCCGCGCCCGCGGGACTCGGCTTTCGGGCCGGCGTCTCAGAGGCGCCGGGAGGCGGGGCTGTCGGCATGTTCGGGGTCGATGTCTCGGGCTCCCTGAGCGGAGCCCTGGGGCCTGAGGCGCCCGAGGCCATCTGGTGGACCGGGGCGGGTGTTGGCCTGGGTGACGACATTTCGGCGTCGTTCCCACTGGGGCTGGCGTTTGGATGGACCGGCCGCGACGAGGGCGTGTCCTTCATGCCCTACGTCGGCGGGCACGTCGTGCTGGACGTCGCGTCCGGGGAAGGGGATGACATGGAGCTGGACGCCGCTGTGGACCTGGGGCTGGACTTGGCGTTCGACCGCGGTTGGACGTTTCGTTTCGGCGCGGCGCTCGGTGGCCGCGAGTCCCTGGGGATCGGGTTCAGGGTCCCCCGATGAGGCGATGAGGTCGCGGGGGAGGCCAGCCGAGAGCAGGCCTCCCCCGACCTCACCTTCCCGCGATCAACTCGCCCCGCCCGAGCCGAGCATGCGCTTCCGCATTTCCTCGCCGGCGAAGATGGCGACCTCCACCCGGCGGTTCTCCTGCCTTCCCTCGGCCGTGTCGTTGGAGGCGATGGGCTCGGATTCTCCGCGTCCCAAGGCCTCGACGCGATCGGGGGCGACGCCCTGTGTCATGAGGAATGCCCTGGCCGACGCCGCTCGACGCTGGGACAGACTCTGGTTGTAGCTGTCGGTTCCTGTCGCGTCGGTGTGTCCCACCACCAGGATCTCCGTGCCGTCGTATTGACGTAGACTGCGGGCCAGGTCGGCGAGGTTCTCCCTCGAAGCCGCCCTGAGCACGTCCGAGTCTACGTCGAACAGGATACCCGAGTCGAAGGTCACCGCGATTCCCTCACCCACCCGCTCGACATGAGCGTTTGGCAGCTGCTTCTGGAGCTCCTGCGCCTGGTTGTCCATGCGTCGACCGATGGCCGCGCCCGTGGCGCCGCCCACTGCCGCGCCGATGATGGCGCCCTTGGTGGTCGAGCCCAGCTTGTCTCCGATGATCCCTCCCACGACGGCCCCGGCTCCGGCGCCGCCCAGGGCACCCTTTTCTGTGTTGCTCAGGGAGGCGCAGGAGGAGGTCGAAAGGGCCAGGCCCACGACCCCGGCCAGGAGGGTGCGCAGCCGCGGGTGATCGATCTTCCTGGCAGTCATGGTCGTCTCCGGTCCGGGTCGAGGGGCCTTGGGGAAGCATGGAGAAGCAACAGGCGTGCCAACAGGGGTGGTGTCGGCCGTGTCGTCGCGGGTCATCGGAAGGGTGGGGCGGGACGTCAGTCGTGGTGCTCCGCCGCCTCGAGGCCGTCTGCCCCGGGAAGCATTCCCGCCAGTCGCGTGGGGTCGTGGATCAGCACCGGGAGATGCTGGGGGCAGATATGCCGCGCGTGGCCCTTGAATGTGAAAGCGATGAGGGGAACTTCGCTGTCGGTGCGGCTGCAGGCGATGCAGGCGGGGGCGTGCAGCGTCGGAATGGACTTTTCCAAGGGGCGGATCCGGCGAGAGGAGTGGGCTGCGTAGACTATGACGCATCCTGCCGGGAGCGGGCAACGTGTTGGGCGGAATTGCCCAACTCCGTGTGCTGGTCGGGTCACGCCGCGCGCCGTACGTTCTTCCCCGAGCGTCCCCCGGGATGCATGACTCCAACGCCTGGTCCGCAAGCACATGAAGAAGCTCATATTCGCCCTGGTGTTCACCGCCGCGGCCTGCGCGCCGGCCGGGACGGCCAATCCAGACGCGGCCCGGTGGGAAGCCCGGGCCCGGACCATCACCATCGTTCGAGACGACTGGGGCATCGCCCACGTCCACGGCCCCACCGATGCCGACGCGGTCTTCGGCATGATCTACGCCCAAGCCGAGGACGACTTCAACCGCGTCGAGGTGAATCTCATCAATAGCCAGGGTCGCCTGGCCGAAGCCGAGGGAGAGCAGGAGATCTGGCGAGACCTTCGGATGAAGCTCTTCATCGCCCCCGCCGAGATGAAGGCCCTGTATGCCGAGGCGCCCGATTGGCTGCGGAGCCTCATGGACGCTTGGGCCGACGGGCTGAACTACTATCTCCACAAGCATCCGGAGGTGACGCCCAAAGTCATCACCCACTTCGAACCGTGGATGGCGCTGACGTTCAGCGAGGGGAGCATCGGCGGGGACATCGAGCGGGTGAACCTGAGGGAGCTGGAGGCTTTCTACGGCCGAGACGGCGCCTCCGCCTCCGCCTCGAGCCGGTCCACGGTGCGCGTCGCTTCGGCCGACGCGGCTCTCGAGGTCCGGATGGCGAGCATCGGAGAAACGTGGCTGGAAGAGCCCAGCGGCTCCAACGGCTTCGCCATCGCGCCGTCCAACACCGCCGACGGCCATGCCCTTCTCTGGATCAACCCCCACACCTCGTTCTTCTTCAGGGAAGAGCTGCAGATGACCAGCGACGAGGGCCTCAACGCCTACGGCGCAGTGACTTGGGGTCAGTTCTTCGTCTACCAGGGCTTCAACGAGCGCGCGGGCTGGATGCACACCTCCAGCAACGTGGACAACATCGACGAGTACCTGGAGACCGTCACCGAGCAGGCCGACGGGAGCTTCACCTACCGCTACGGGGACGAGGAGCGCCCCGTGGTCGCCGAGCAGATCACCGTCCCGTACAAGACCGGCTCAGGGATGGCGGAGCGGACGTTCACGGTGTACCGGACCCACCACGGTCCGGTGGTCCGCTCCGTGGACGGCAAGTGGGTCGCCGTGCGCCTCATGGAGGAGCCCCTCAAGGCCCTCAACCAGTCGTTCATCCGAACGAAGGCGCGCAATCTGGAGGAGTTCCGCCAGAGCATGGAGCTCCATACGAATTCGTCCAACAACACGGTATACGCCGACGCTGACGGGAACATCGCGTACTTCCACGCCAACTTCATTCCCCGACGCGACACGCGTTTCGACTGGGATGCGCCCGTGGACGGCAGCGACCCGGCCACGGAGTGGGGCGACGTCCTGTCCCTGGACGAGAGCCCCAACATGTTCAACCCGGCCAACGGATGGATCCAGAACACCAACAACTGGCCCTATACCGTGTCCGGAGCCTACAGCCCCAGGCAGTCGGACTACCCGTCCTACGTGGAACGAGGCGGGGAGAACCCCCGCGGTGTCCACGCCATTCGTGTCCTGGACGGCAAGACCGACTTCACGCCCCAGTCCCTCGTCGATGCTGCCTACGACAGCTACCTACCCGCCTTCGCGGACATGATCCCCGCGCTCCTTGGCGCGTACGACCGTGCTCCGGCGTCGGAACTGAAGTCCAGCGTGGCCGAGCAGATCGAGACGCTCCGGGCCTGGGACTACAGGTGGGGCGCCGGCTCCGTGCCCACGTCGCTGGCGGTGTTCTGGGGCGAAGACCTGTTCCGGAGCCTCCGTACCGACGCCGAGAGCGAGGAGATGTCCGTCTACGACTACGCGGCCACGGCGGCGTCGGCGAACCAGCTCCTCGGTTCCCTGGCCACCGCCTCGGCCAAGCTCACCGACGACTTCGGGACGTGGCGCACGCCCTGGGGCGACATCAACCGCTTCCAGCGGCTCACCGGGGACATCGTGCAGCCGTTCGATGACGAAGCGGCCAGCATCCCCGTGCCCTTCACGTCGTCGCGGTGGGGATCCTTGGCCTCCTTCGGCGCCCGCGCGTACCCAGGCACCAAGAAGTGGTACGGGACGAGCGGCAACAGCTTCGTCGCCGTGGTCCAGTTCGGTGACAGCGTCCGGGCGCGGGCGGTCACCGCCGGCGGGCTCAACAGCGATCCGGCGTCGCCCCACTTCAACGACCAGGCACAGCGGTACGCCGACGGGAACCTGCGGGACGTGTACTTCTATCCCGACCAGCTCCAGGGGCATACCGAGCGGACCTACCACCCCGGCGGCTGAGGCGAGCCCTCGTCGAGGGGGCTCGCTGGGACGAGGCGGCGCTCCCGGATACGGGCGGGGACGCCGCCTCTGGCGTTACGGGCTCACTTCGTACACCCTTTTCGCACCAAAACCTTTCCATGATCTCCGGAGCAAGACGTGGCGAAGAAGAAGGTGGTCCTGGCCTACAGCGGCGGACTGGACACCGCCTGCATCCTGAAGACCCTCCTCATGAAGGGCTACGACGTCATCGCCTACGTCGCGGACGTGGGCCAGCAGGAGGACTTCCAGGAGATCGGCGAACGCGCGCTGGCCACTGGGGCCAGCAAGGTCTACGTGGAGGACCTGAAGCGTGAGTTCGTCACGGAATTCATCTTTCCCGCCATCGCCGGGAACGCGGTGTATGAGAACCGCTACCTCCTGGGAACGTCTCTGGCGCGTCCGGTCATCGCCCGCCGTCAGGTGGAGATCGCGCTTCAGGAGGACGCCGACGCCGTGGCCCACGGTGCCACGGGCAAAGGGAACGACCAGGTCCGCTTCGAGCTGGCCTTCGCGGCGTTGGGCCCCCAGTTGGAGATCATCGCCCCCTGGAAGGACCGCGAGTTCCTGAACCGGTTCCAGGGACGCAAGGACCTCCTGGCTTTCGCCAAGGAGCACGCCATCCCGGTGGAGGCCACTGCGCAGAAGCCCTACTCGTCGGACGAGAACCTCCTGCACCGCTCCTACGAGGCGGGTCTCCTCGAAGACCCCGCCGCCGTGCCGCCCAAGGACATGTTCAAGCTGACACGGGCGCTCGAAGACACGCCCGACGAGCCCACCGACGTGGTGGTCCACTTCCAGGACGCGATACCCGTGAAGGTGGAGGGCTCCACCGACGGCGTGGAGTACACCGACCCTGTGGAGCTCTTCAACTACCTGAACAAGGCTGCCGGCATCCACGGGATCGGGCGCGTCGACATGGTGGAGAACCGGTTCGTGGGCATCAAGTCCCGAGGCGTCTACGAGACGCCGGGCGGGACCGTGCTCCATGCGGCGCTGCGGGATCTCGAAGGAGTGGCCATGGACCGGGAGGTCCTCCGCCTGCGGGACATGCTGTCCCCGCGTTTCGCCGAGCTCATCTACAACGGGTTCTGGTTCTCGCCGGAGATGGACTTCATCCAGGCTGCCTACCGCCAGTCCGAGCGTCTCATCAACGGTGAGGTCCACGTCCGCCTGTTCAAGGGGAACGTGGTGTCCAGGGGGCGGCGTTCCTCCAGTTCGCTCTACGACCAGAACCTCTCGTCCATGGACGTGGCCGGGGGCTACGATCAGGAGGACGCCCGAGGCTTCATCCGGATCAACGGCCTCCGTCTGCGTGCCCACAAGCTCATTCTGCGGAAGACAGGAGAGGACGAGGCGGACGCGTAGGGTCGGCTACGTTCCGAACAGAATGAGCAGCATCGAAACGGTTGCCACGGACAGCGCCGACGTGAGGAGCACCGTCCGCGCCGCCGCGCCGGGCGCCGCGTCGTACCTGGCGGCGAACAGGTAGACGTTCACGCCACTGGGCATGGCCGCCATGACCACGGCCACGTGGAGCCAGATGCCCTGGATTCCCAGCATCGGCCCGGCGACGGTCCACACGATGAGCGGGTGGACGACGAGCTTGAGGGCGGTGAGGACCAGCGCCGGGCGGTTCTCGCCCCGGAGCGGATACCCCGCCACGGAGGCGCCCATGGCAAAGAGTGCGCACGGCACCGCTGCCTGCCCGAGCAGCTCGAACACGCGGTCCACTGGGCCGGGAATCACCACGCCGGTGAGGTTCACCACGAGCCCGAGGGCCAGCCCCATCACGATGGGATTGCCCACCAACGCCAGGGCGACCTCGCGGGCTTCCTCCGCCATCGAGACCCCTGCGCCGCGGCTTGCCTGGATGATTCCGACCGTGAGCGGCATGAACGTGGCGGAGTGGAACGCGATGATGAGGAACAGGGGGAGGGTCGCCTCGGGCCCGAACGCCGTGAGGACGATGGGAATCCCCATGAGCACGGTGTTGGAGAAGGCCGCGGACATCCCGAAGATCGCCGCCTGGTCCAGCGGGCGGTGGAAGAACTTGCGCGCCGCCAGGAGCCCCAACCCGTAGGTGCCCACCGACCCGGTGTAGAAGGCGACCAGGAAGCCCCACGCGATGTCCCCGGGCAGCTCCATTCGCGCCAGGCTGCGGAAGAGCAGGACGGGGATGGCGAAGTTGAAGACGAAGAGGACGAGCCCCTTCACGCCCCCCGTGTCCAGGACGCGGAACCTCGCGGCCGCGAAGCCCAAGGCGGCGATGCCGAAGACCGGCGCCACGACGTTCAGAAGGACGGACATCCAGCACTCTGGCGCTGCCGGCGCCGGCGCACAATGCTGCGGGGTCCCGTTCGCCGACGCCCATGAGGTTCCCCATGAAGCAGCATCCACCTGCGATGGCCGGAGCCGCGGTCCTCGTGTTCGCGGCGGCGGCGGCACTTCGGGCCCAGGAGGCCCCTGGTCTCCAAGCATCCTTGGATGCGGCGGACGCCCTGGTGGCCGACTGGGTGGACGCGGAGCGCGTGCCCGGCGCCGTGCTGCTGGTGGCGAAGGACGGCGAGGTCGTCCTGGAGAAGGCGTACGGGTGGGCGCAGCTCTACGACTACGGGGAGGGCGAGTACGGGGCTTCGGCCGCGGGCGAGGCGCGTCCCGAAGCCCTGCGTCGTCTGCAGCGACCCCCGCCCATGGACGCCTCCACGGCGTTCGACCTGGCATCGGTCACCAAGGTGATGGCCACGACGTTCGCGGTCATGCTGCTTGTGGACCGCGGCCTTCTGGATCTGGATGCCCCGGTGTCTCGGTACCTCCCGGACTTCGCCGGGGGCGGGAAGGACGCCATCACGCTCCGGCATCTTCTCACCCACCGCGCGGGCCTCCTCCAGTGGGTTCCCACCTACTACCACGCGGCCGACGCCGACGGGGCGTACGCCTACATCCGCGATCTTCCCCTGGGATGGCGGGTGGGGGAGGGGCGACACTATTCGGACCTCGGCTTCATGCTGCTGGGACGGGTGGTGGAGCAGGTGTCGCGGACGCCCCTCGATCGGTACCTGCGTCGGGAGCTCTATGAGCCCTTGGGGCTGACGTCCACCGGCTTTCGCGCACCAGGGGAGGCGCAGCCCGGGTCCGCACCGATCTTCGCTGCGACGTCCCACGGAAATCCCTACGAGCAGCGCATGGTCCACGACTCCACCTTCGGCTATCGCATCGCCGGGGACCCGGACGCCTGGGACGGGTGGCGCCGGCACACCCTGGTGGGCGAGGTCAACGACGGGAACTCCTTCCATGCCTTCGGCGGCGTGGCGGGCCACGCCGGCCTGTTTTCGACGGCGGGGGATCTCGGGGTCCTTCTCCGCCTGCTGGTGAAGCGTGGTGAGGTGGGTGGACGAAGGTACCTCCGGGCCGAGACCGTGGACGTGTTCATGGCGCCCACGGGAGACGGACAGGCCTTGGGCTGGCAGGTTCCGGGCTACGCTCCTCCGGGGAGCTTCGTGCACACGGGTTTCACGGGTACGTACGTTCTCGGCGTGCCGGAGGAGGGGCTCGGGGTGATCCTCCTCACCGCGCGCCAGAACGTGGGGCTCGACGACCGGGGTCTCTATCCCGACGTGGGCCCGCTGCAGCGGGGCGTCGCGGCGAGTCTGGTGGGCGCTGGCGGCTAGGTGGCCGGGTTTCGCTTCCGTCCGTGGAGGATCCGTCGAGTCCAGCGGCTGTCGGGGTTGAATCGCACCACCAGGAACAGGTAGGCCAGGAGGGCCCACAGCAGGGGAGTGGGCAGCACGAAGCCGGTCATTTCCCGGCTGGCTACGGCCACTCCTCCCAGCGAGACGTCCTCGCGCTCGTAGCGATAGAAGGGGAGGGGGACGTTTCGGGACGTCGTTCGCATGGCGTCCGAGGGGGAGGCCGCCGCCCGGGCATCCGGGTCCTCCATGGTGGTGGTGTTGGTCACCATGGGGTCCCGGGCGGACCCCATGGCGGTGGCGCCCAGGAGTGCCGCGGTCCACAGCCAGCGGACCCGTCGTTGCGCCAGGGCGACCCCGCCGTAGGCGACTTCGGGAAGACTCTCCCTGTGCCAGAGGTTCCAGAGGATGCCCGCCACAACGAACAGGACCACCACCGAAAGCCACAGCCCGGCGGTAATGACCACGGCGGCGTTCTCGATCATGCCGGCCTCCTGCGCCGATGCGACCAAGCCGGCGTCGCTGGGTTCGTCTACGGACGTTGAAGAGCAGTCTGGGCCCGGCCATCGGAAGGGGCAACCATTGCGCTGGGGTCCCTGGCACCGTTCCATAGGGCGTTCCCTGAACGCCTTCCCTGGAGTGATGCCGTATGAACCGCCGGCGCCGTGCCGTTGTCCGAGCCTTTATCGCCGCGTGCGTTTGCGCCCTTCCGGGGGGTGCTGCTGCCCAGGCCTTCGCCGACCTCGCCCCGGGAGTCCGTGACTTCGTCGTCGTTCCCGAGACGCTCGTGGCGCTGGTCGGCGTCCGATTGGTGGACGGCACCGGCGCGCCGGCCCGGGACGGGGTGACCGTCGTCGTACGGGACGGTCGCATCGCTGCGGTGGGTCCGACGGGCGCGGTGGCGGTACCCGACGGGGCACGGGTCGTGGACGGTGCAGGCCAGACCCTCATGCCTGGGCTGGTCATGCTCCACGAGCACCTCTTCTATCCCTCCGGAGCCGTGCGCTACAACACCAACCAGAACTCGTTTCCTCCTCTGTATCTGGCCGGGGGCGTCACGACCATGCGGACCGGTGGCAGCATGGAGACCTATACGGACCTGCGTGTCGCCCGCGAGATCGAGGCCGGACGAGCGGTGGGACCTCACATGGACGTGACGGGACCGTACCTGGAAGGAGAGGGAGGGTTCGCCTGGGGCCTGCCGGCGCTCACGTCGCCCCAGGAAGCCCGGGATCACGTGAACTTCTGGGCGGATCGGGGCGTCACGTCCTTCAAGGCCTACAATCTCATCGATGGGGCGACGCTGAAGGCCGGGATCGAGGCGGCCCACGCCCGGGGAATCAAGGTCACCGGGCACCTCTGCTCGATCACGTATCGAGAAGCCACGGAGATGGGCATCGACAACCTGGAGCACGGGTTCTACGCCAGCACGGACTTCGTGGCCGACAAGCAGCCGGACCAGTGCCCCCGGGGCGCCAGCGAGTCGCTCCGGGCGCTGGACGTGCGCAGTCCGGATTTCGTCAGCCTGGTGGCGACGATGGTCCAGCACGGGGTGGCCCTCACCTCGACCCTCACGGTCTTCGAACGGGCGGCGGCGCATCGCCCGCCTCCGCCCCCAGGGGCCCAGGCCGCCATGCTCCCGGAACTGCGCGAGCAGGTCATGCAGCGCTACGACGCTCGCCAGAAGTCGGCCACGCCGGAATCCCTCGAGCACCTGCACAAGATGATGGCCCTGGAGAAGGCCTTCTACGACGCGGGCGGACTGCTGGTGGTGGGTACCGACCCCACCGGCGCAGGGGATGTCGTACCGGGATACGCCAACCAGCGGGCGCTGCAACTCTTGGTGGAGATGGGCCTGTCAGCGGAAAAGGCCGTGGAGGTGGCCACGCGCAACGGCGCCGTGTACCTGGGCCGGGCCGACGAGATCGGCACCGTCGCGGTGGGCAAGCGCGCGGACCTGGTCCTCGTGCGGGGAGACCCCACCGCCGATCCGGAAGCGTTCCGGCAAATGACCGTGGTCTTCAAGGATGGGGTGGGCTACGACTCGGCGAAGCTCTTCGAGTCCGTCAGGGGGTGGGTGGGCGTTCGCTGACCCCCAAGGGAAGAGAGGGTCCGTTCCGGTGGCCCCGGGCAGGACGGCGATGCGTTCTGGGCCATGCGCGACACGCTTTTCGCCGGCCTGCATGCCTGGAAGGCGCGCCGTCCTCCGGACCAGCCCTTTCGGAGCCGCGCGGTCGTGGTGGGGGTCAACGGTGACATGTTCATCGACCCCACGTTCTTGCTGAACGGCAGCACGGTTCAGGGGGCCCTTCCCCCGCGAGGAATTCCGCCGGGTTCTCCTGCAGGCGATGCGTTGAGCGAGGCAGAGTCGCCAAGGCCTGGATCCTTCGGCTAGATTTGAATCATGGCACCGCTCCCTGTCGACGCCCGCCCCAACCTCTTCGCTCCGCCGAACCTCCAGGAACGCTGAGCGGCTCGAGGCATCACCGATGCCCGCTCCCGCTCCCGTGTGCCCACGCTTTCGCTACGGTGGCCGGCATCCGTGCCGGTCCGGCCTCTC
>DATHZE010000237.1:0-2477 GCA_035458765.1 Longimicrobiales bacterium | reverse complement strand
GGAGCCGGGAGAATCGTTGGAAGACACCGTCCATCGGGAGATCCTGGAAGAGGTGGGGATCAAGGTCACCGACCTGCGTTACTTCGGCAGTCAGCCGTGGCCGTTTCCCCACTCCCTGATGATCGGATTCGTGGCGCGCTGGCTCGACGGCGAGATCGCCCTCGACGGCGTCGAGATCGAGGACGCCCGCTGGTTCACGCCTGAGGCCATGCCCCCGGCCCTTCCCTTCAAGCAGTCCATCGCCCGGCGGTTGGTGGACGACTTCCTGGCACGAGTGGATTCCGCCGGTTGAAGCGACCCGCATCCCCATTGCACGGCGCGGCCGAGCCCCCGAGCTTCAGCGCCGACGCCCACGCCGTCCCAGATCGAGAAGGACCTCCATGAAGCTCCGCGCAGCCGTTCCCGTCCTCCTGGCCGCCCTGCTGGCTCCCGTGGCGCTGGAGGCGCAGGTCCAGGGGAACCTCCCAAAGGTGCTCACGCTGCCCGCGTCCACCCGGGCCATGGCTCTGGGCAATGCGTACGTGCTCACCGAGCGCCACGCGGACGTCCTGTTCTATCAGCCGGCGCTCCTCAGCCGCGCTTCGGGCTTCGGGCTGGACGTGCAGCGGTGGAGCGCCGAGGCGTCGTCCACCACGGCCTCGGCGGCCATGGCCTGGCTCGGCGGCGGCGTGGGCATCGGCCTGCAGACGCTCCAATACTCGGCCCCCTCCATCGCCGTCCCCGGAGGCCAGGACCATATCTTCCAAGCCGGACCCATCCCTGTCTCGGAGCGGGTGGCAACGCTGGGGTACGGCCGCACGTTAAAGGGGATCGCACTTGGCGCGGCGGGCAAGCTGGTGGATCAGCGGGTCAGCTCCGCGCGCAACACCCTGCTGCTGGTCGACCTGGGCGTCGCCCACGAGGTCGGGCCGTTCATGGTGGGGCTTACGGCCAAGGACCTGGGCCCCCAGGCCTTCGACACCGACGGAAACGGTGAGGAGGAGAGCGCCGAAGCTCGCCCCGCACGGTTCGTCTTGGGTGCCGGTGCCTACGGCCAGGAGGTCGGCATATTCGACCTCGGGGTCGCCGCGCAGGTGAGCTACTCGTCCGACGAGACGTTGGTGGGGGGCGGCCTGGAGATCGGATACTGGCCCATCACGGGACGGACGTTCGTGGCCCGGGTGGGCGCACAGAAGGTCCCCGACGGCAGCGAAGCGAGCCCCGTCACCTTCGGGTTCTCATACTGGGGGGACGACCTGGTGCTGGAGTGGGCGTACCGGGACTTCGGCGACGTGGGTGAGGGGACGCATCGTTTCGGGGTGCGCTGGCGATAGGGGCTCAACGCCGAACGGAGGCGGCCACCTCGCGCACCGTCTCGTGGGCGTCCAGAAACGCGGCCACACAGTCGGCGTCGTAGAGTCTCCCGGCCTCCGCCTTCAGGTTCGCGAAACCCGCGTCCAAAGCCCACGCCTTCTTGTACGGACGGCTCGAGGTCAGCGCATCGAACACGTCTGCAACGGCAACGATGCGCCCCACCAGAGGGATCTCGCGTCCCTTGAGGCCCTGCGGGTATCCGGATCCATCCAATCGTTCGTGGTGCGCGAGCGCGATGACGCTCCCCAGGCGCAGGATCTCCCCGTTGCATTCCTTCAGGATCTCGTATCCGATCTGCGAATGCTTCTGCATCTCGTGAAACTCGTTCTCGGTCAACGAAGACGGCTTCAGGAGGATGTGGTCGGGGACGCCGATCTTTCCCACGTCGTGGAGAGGGGCCGCTTTGAAGACCCTCCGCGGGTCCAACTCCGGGCCGAGGTCGAGCCGCTCGGCGATAAGGCGGGAGTAGGTGGCCATGCGCTCGATGTGTCCTCCCGTCTCCCAGTCCCGGTACTCCATGGCGCGCGCGAGACTCAGGATCGTCTCCTCCTCGCGCTCAACGATGGCGGCAGTGGCCAACGCCACCTCGGCTTGCAGCCAATCGGCGCGCCGCTCGGCTGATCTCTGGCCATCCCTCAGTGCGAGCATGTTGCGCACGCGTATGCGCACCTCTTCACGGTCGAGCGGCTTCCTCAGGAAGTCGCTGGCACCGGCCGACAGTGCGGCGTGCCGCGTCTCTCGTTGGCCGTCGGCCGTAACCATGATGATGGGGATCTGAGGAGCCGCAGGCCTCTCCCGAAAGCGCCGGATCAACTCAACCCCGTTCACCTTGGGCATCTGGTAGTCGGTGACCACCAGGTCGGGCAGTCTGTCGGACCATTCGCGAAGAACCTCTTCCGGGTCGGTATAGATGTGCACGTCCGTCGTGCCGAGTTCCTCCACCACCCGCGCGATGTACTCGGCGATCAGTCGTTCGTCATCGATGACCACGACGACAAAACGCTGCCCCGGCGTCTCCGTGACCGGATTCACGGGCGGATTGCCCGGGGTGCCGGACGGAGTCGGCGTATCGTAGGTCATCGGCTACCCATCAGAACACAGAGGAAACCTGCACGGCGAATCGG
>DATHZE010000236.1:0-32318 GCA_035458765.1 Longimicrobiales bacterium | reverse complement strand
CGGGAGGCCAATCGGCGCCTGTACCGGGCCATGGTCCGACTGTACGAGCGGGGCGACGTCATCGACGTCATCACCGTATCCGAGGAACTCAAGAAGACCGCCGAAATGGAAGCGTCCGGCGGCTTCGACTACCTGGCGGCCCTGGTGGACGCCGTGCCCACCGCGGCGAATCTGGAGTACCACGCCAAGATCGTCCGGGACAAGGCGCTGCTGCGCAGGCTCGTGGAACAGGCCTCCCAGATCATCCGCGACGTGTACGACCAGGGGGAGCGCGACGTCGAAGAACTCCTGGACATCGCCGAGTCGCGCATCTTCAAGGTGGCCGAGAGCCAGAGGCGCGCGGGCTTCGTCTGGATCAAGGAGATCCTTTGGTCGGCCTTCGAGCGCATCGAGAAGCTCCAGGAGTCCGCCGGCGGCATCACCGGGGTCCCCTCGGGCTTCCCGGATCTGGACCGGATGACCACGGGCTTCCAGAAAGGCGACCTGGTCATCGTCGCCGCGCGCCCGTCCATGGGGAAGACGTCGTGGGTGCTCAACGTGGCGGCCAACGCCTCCATCGGCCAGAACGTCGCCTCGGCCATCTTCTCCTTGGAGATGTCCTCGGAGCAGCTGGTGCAGCGACTCCTGTGCGCCGAAGGGCGCATCGACGCCCAGAAGCTCCGGAAGGGACGGCTGTCGCAGGAGGAGCACCAGCGCCTGGCGGCGGCGGCGGGCCATCTCAACACCGCTCCCATCTGGATCGACGATTCCCCGGGGAGCACGGTGCTGGAGATCCGGGCCAAGGCTCGACGCCTGCAAGCGGAACTCCGATCCGATTCCAAGGACCTTGGGCTGGTCGTGGTGGACTACCTCCAGCTCATGTCCGGCGGTCTGCGCAGCGAAAGCCGGACCCAGGAGGTCAGCGAGATCTCCCGCGGCCTCAAGGCGCTGGCCCGTGAGTTGGAGGTGCCCGTGGTCGCCCTGTCCCAGCTCAGTCGTGGCCCCGAGCAGCGCACCGACAAGCGACCCATGCTGTCGGACCTGCGGGAGTCGGGCTCCATCGAGCAGGATGCCGATCTGGTCATGTTCCTGTACCGGCCCGAGTACTACGCTCCAGCGGAGAAACGGGAGGAGCTCGAAGGCAAGTCGGAACTCATCGTGAGCAAACAGCGGAACGGACCGACCGGAGTGGTGGATCTCTTCTTCCAGAAGGCCTACACGCGCTTCGATTCGGTGACGCGGGCGCCCCAGGGTGGGGGTGGGAGGCCGGATTCAGGCCCGGACTTCGGTCCGTGACCCCATCCGCGCGGGTCGGCGTGGTGGTGCCCGCGGCCGGCTCGGGCCAGCGGATGGGCGGCGTCCGGAAACCCTTCCTGGAGCTGGACGGTGAGCCGGTCCTGACGCACGCCCTGCGGCCGTTCCTGGCCGACCCGCGCGTCATCGCCGTGGTGGTGGCCCTGAGCCCCGCCGATGCCGACGACCCTCCCCTCTGGATCGCCGGTTCCGACGACAGGGTCCGGATCGTGGCCGGCGGCGACACCCGCGCCGAGTCCGTGCGCAACGCTCTGTCCGCCCTCCCCGAAGTGGATGTGGTCGCAGTCCACGATGCCGCCCGTCCCCTCGTGACCGCGGACGTGGTGGACCGCTGCATCGAAGTCGCACTGGCCGGGGAAGGGGCCGTGGCCGGTTGTCCCGCCGTGGACACCGTGAAGCGGGTCGACGACGGGGGGCGGATCGTGGACACGCCCGACCGCGCCCGCCTCTGGTATGCCCACACCCCCCAGGTATTCCCCGCGGACATGATTCGGCGTGCCTACGCCATGGACCTCTCCGGTGCCACCGACGACGCCTCTCTCGTGGAGCGCACGGGAGCGGTGGTCCGCATGGTCGACGGCGGAGCGTCGAACCTGAAGGTGACGCGCGCCGAAGATCTTTCCCTGGCCGAAACGCTCCTGCGCGGGCGCTTGGGTGCCGCGCGATGAGCCAGGGCCCGGCGCGCTTGGATCTCCGGGCGACCGTGCCCGACCGTCCAGCGTTGGCGCCGGCCGTGGAGCACCTGCTGCGCGGGGGCATCCTCGCATACCCTACCGAGACGGTCTACGGCTTCGGGGGTCGCTGTGATCCCCACGGCGTGGGGCTGGTCAGACGGGTGAAACGGCGTGAGGAGGCCAAGCCACTCCTGGTTCTGGTGCGTCATGCCGACGAGGTGGCGGGCCTTCGGTGGACGGAGGGGGCGAGGGAGTTGGCTCGGATCTTCTGGCCCGGCTCCCTCACGCTGGTTCTGGAGGACCCGGACGGGATCTTCCCGGTGGGCGTGCGCAGCGGCACGGGCACGGTCGCCGTCCGGGTAAGCCCCCATCCCGTGGTCGGACTCCTGCTGGAGGGCGTGGACGGTCCGCTCACGTCCACCAGCGCCAACGCCCCGGGGCGCCCAGCGGCGCGTTCCGGGGAGGAGGCCCTGGCCGCCGCCGTGTCGCTGGACGTCGGTGACGAGATGATGGTCGTGGACGTCGGCTTGCTTCCGGCCTCGCCCTCCTCCACCCTGGTGGATTGCACAGGACCTGAGCCGGTGGTGGTGAGGGAGGGGACCGTCCCTCTGCACCGCCTGCGGTGCGCTCTTCCGGGGATCCATGGCGTCTGATCGCGCTGACACCCAGCCCTTTCGCGTGCTGTTCGTCTGCACGGGGAACACGTGCCGGAGTCCCCTCGCCGCGGCCCTGGCCCGGGAGGGTCTGCGCCGCCGGGGTTGGCGCAACGTCGAGGTTACGTCGGCGGGCGTGGCGGCAGCCTCCGGCGAGCCGGCCTCGGAAGGGTCGTCGCGGGCCGCCGCGCGACACGGATTGGACCTGAAGGGACATCGGGCCGCGTTCCTCACCCCCGAGGCGCTGGAACGGGCCGACCTCGTCCTGGCCATGTCTCCGGGACACCTGGAACGGCTCGGGGAGTGGGGCGCAGGGGAGAAGGCGTCGCTGCTGACCGAGTTCGCCGCGGCCGTGGATCCGGAAGGCGTGCCCGACGCGGTGCCCGACCCCTTCGGCGGGCCCGACGAAGCGTATGAAGCCACGTATGTTCTCCTCGAGCGCCTTGTGGATCGCGCTCTCCAACGACTAGCCCCGATTCTCGCGCCATGAACATCACATCCTCCACCAGGGTCCTGACCCTCCTGGGCGACCCCGTAGGCCACTCCCTGTCCCCGGAGATCCAGAACGCCGCCTTCGCCCAAGCCGGCGTGGATGGCGTGTACGTGGCCGTCCGGTGCGCGGCCGACGATCTCGTGGGCTTCATGCGCGGGCTCTCCAGAGCCGGCGGCGGGGGGAACATCACGCTTCCCCACAAGGAGAAGGCTGCCTCCGTGATCAACGTGCCCAGCGATGCCGTTCGGCGCACCGGAGCATGCAACACCTTCTGGGGCGGACCGGACGGTCGCGTCCACGGGGACAACACGGACGTGGAAGGGGTCCGACGGGCCCTCCGCGGCTTCGTGGGGGCCCCGCGGGGGATGCGGGTCCTCCTTCTCGGCGGGGGCGGTGCCGCCCGAGCCGCGCTCATGGGCCTGCTGGAAGAGGACGTGGCCGAGGTCGTTCTCCTGAACCGGACCACCGAGCGTGCCCGAGCCGTGGCGCGCCGCATCGGTGGCCAGAAGGCGCGCGTCGCCCTCATGCCGGAGGAGCTCAGGGGCCAAAGCTTCGACCTGGCCATCAACGCCACGCGCCTGGGCCTCTCCCCGGACGACCCGGCCCCGTTCGATTTCGACATCCCGGCCCGGGTCGGGGCGGCCATGGATCTGGTGTATGGCAGGAAGCCCACGCCGTTCGTGACCGCGGCGGACCAGTTCGGAATTCGGGCCGTGGACGGAGGCGAGATGTTGGTGCAGCAGGGGGCTGCCTCCTTCGAACGCTGGTGGGGCTCCGGCGCCCCGGTGGAGGCCATGAGGGCCGCGTTGAAGAAGAGCAGGAGTGGGTGAGGCTCGGTTCCTGGGCCTCCGACCTCTTCGACCTCCTCCTGCCGGCGGGGTGCCTCGCGTGCGGGACCTGGGTTCCCGCCGGGGAGCGGGTGGGGCTGATGTGCGGACTGTGCCGCTCTCGACTGCCCCGCGCCCCCTGGCCGCGTTGCCGACGGTGCCACCATCCGCTTGGGACAGGCAGGGCACCGGGGGCTTCGTGCCGGGCGTGCAGGGAATGGCCTGAAGCGCTGACCGAGGCCCGACACGCGGTGGTCCTGGCCCCCCCGGCCGATGCCCTGGTCCACGCATTGAAGTATGAGGGCTGGAAGGAACTGGCCCCTGAGATGGGGCGGGCCATGGCGCGGGCCTTGGCGCCGCTCCGGAGCGGGGAAGACGACGTCTTCCTGGTGCCGGTTCCCACCACCATGCAGAGGCGACGCAGCCGGGGATACAACCAAGCCCGCCTGCTGGCGGAGGTCCTCGGAAGGGAGTTGTCCCTGCCCGTGGTCGATGCTCTCCGCCGGACCCGGGGAGGGGCCACCCAAGTCGCCTTGCACCCCTCCCAGCGCCTGACTAACGTCAGAGGTGCCTTTGCCACGCGGGACGGTCTTTCTGCCCGCCTGAAGGGCGCGCACGTGGTCCTGGTGGACGACGTGCTCACGACCGGGGCCACCGCAGGGGCTGCGGCGTCGGCGCTGGCCCGAGAAGGTGTTTGCAGAGTCACCTTGGTGACATACGCGCGCGCGCTTCCGCTCCTCAAGGCGGCGGGCGCCAGCCACCCCTGAAAATCCCAGGAGCCACGACACAGATGGCCATCCGTGTAGCGATCAACGGCTTCGGCCGGATCGGCCGCAACGTTCTTCGAGCGGCCAAGAAATCCGGGCGCACCGACATCGACTTCGTCGCCGTCAACGACCTGACCGACAACAAGACGTTGGCGCACCTTCTCAAGTACGACTCGGTCCACGGTCGGTACCCGGGCGCCGTCGAGGTCACCGACGGGGGACTGAAGGTGGACGGCGACGACCTCAAGGTCTTCGCCGAGCGGGATCCCGCGAAGCTCCCGTGGGGGCAGCTGGGTGTGGACATCGTGGTGGAGGCCACCGGCCACTTCACCGCCAAGGAAAAGGCGGTGGCCCACCTCGAGGCGGGAGCCAAGAAGGTCATCATCTCGGCGCCGGCCAAGAACGAGGACATCACCGTGGTCCTCGGGGTGAACCACGAGGGCTACGACCCGGCGAACCACCACGTCATCTCCAACGCCAGCTGCACCACCAACTGCCTGGCTCCGGTCGTGAAGGTGCTCATGGAGTCCTTCGGCTTCCGCCACGGCTTCATGACCACCGTGCACGCCTACACCAACGACCAGAACATTCTCGACCTTCCCCACAAGGATCTTCGTCGGGCCCGCGCGGCCGGGATGTCCATGATTCCCACCACCACGGGGGCTGCCAAGGCCACCGGGCTGGTGATCCCCGAGGTAAAGGGAAAGATCGACGGCATCGCCATCCGCGTTCCCACTCCCGACGTGTCGGTGGTGGATCTGGTGGCGGAGGTGGAAAAGGACGCGACCGTGGAGGAGGTCAACGCCGCCTTCAGGGCGGCCGCGGCCGGTCCGATGGCGGGGATTCTCGGCGTCAGCGACGAGCCCCTGGTTTCGGTGGACTACACGGGAGATCCCCACAGCAGCATCGTGGACCTGAAGTCCACCAACGTCCTCGACGGTCGCATGGTGAAGGTGCTGTCCTGGTACGACAACGAGTGGGGCTACTCCCAGCGCGTCGTCGACCTGGTGGTGTTCGTGGGGGAACGCCTGGGCAAGTAAGCTCCTGACGGGGGTGCCCCGAGGCCGCTTCGTGTGTAACATCCGAAGCGGCCTCGTCGTATACGGGGGCGATGAGAACATCCTCAGCTACCCCAGCTTTGGGCACGCGAAACCTCTCGGCACGTCCGTCATCGGGCCTTCCGCAGGACTTCGAGGCCTGGTTCCACGAGTATCGGAGCCCCGTGTTCCGGTACGTCCGGTTTCGCGTGGCTACCAGAGAGGTGGCGGAGGATGTGACGTCGGAGGTCTTCATGAAGGCGCTCAGGTCCATCCACCGCTACGATCCGCGGATCGCCTCACCGAAGACGTGGCTGCTCCGCATCGCACGCAACGCGGTGACGGACCACCTCCGGGCACTGCGCCGACGCGGCTCTCTTCACGTCTCCCTTGACCGGGTTCCGGACCTGGTGGCGGATGTTCCGTCCCAGGAGGAGCGGGTCGTGCGGGACGAGCGGATTCAGCGGCTCCTCAACGCGAGCCGCCTACTCCGGAAGGCGGACCAGGAGATCCTCTCCTTGCGGTACGGGTCCGGGTTGGACAACGCCGAGATCGCCGAGCACCTCGGAATCAGCAACAACGCCGTCGCGGTGCGACTCCATCGAGCGCTCAATCGCTTGAAGGATGTCGTGGACCGAGGCGCGCATGAAATGAATCCAACACCATGAAGGATAGAATGTCGTTCCAGGAGCCCGTTCTGCCGCCCGACCTCGCCGCGCTGGACGCCGAACTGTCCTCGCTGCGATACGAGGAGCGCCCATCGTTCGGACCCGAGCTCGAAGCGGAGTTGGGCCGAGAGTGGTCCCGGCTTCAGGGCCGGCGCTACTGGCCCATCCGCCAACTCATGGCCGCCGCCCTGGCCGGTGTGCTCATGGTCGGCCTGGGCGTGCCCTCGGCCCGCGCGGCCATCATCCGCTTCGTAGGCTCGCTCCAGGGCGGCTCCGAGTCGGAAGAGGTGCTCCCAACCGTTGAACCGACGCCGGCTCCTGTGGCGCTTCCCTTCGAAGCGCCGCAGACAGGCGAAGACGAGGCCGTGGTGGTAGTTCCACCGGTTGTGTCCGACGGGCCCTCTCTGGGCTCCGGGGCAGTGGATCCCTATACGGGACCCGAGGCCTCGTACCCGGAGTTGAGGGATCGGTCGCAGGTCGAGGCGCTGATCCGGCGCAACTACCCGATGGCGCTGCAACGCGCGGGGATCGGCGGCACCGTCAGGGTCATGCTCTGGGTGGACTCCACCGGGGCGGTGGACTTCGTGAATCTCGGCCGCAGTTCCGGCGTGCCGGAGCTGGACCGAGCCGCGCTGCAGGTGGCGCCGGGCTTCCGGTTCGACGCCGCCCGTCGGCGGGGGCGGTCGGTGGGGACGTGGGTGGAGTTTGATGTCCGCTTCGAGCCGCGGCCGCGGCTCGAAGAGGACGGGCTTCCGGAGGTTGGCCCTCTGGACGAGCCCGCGGAGTTGGACGTGACCGACCTGTCCTGGGTTCCGGAGTGGCCGGGAGTTGGCCTGTCCCTCGCCGGTGGCGGCAGCGCCGAAGAGGCTCTTCGGGCGGCGTTGGGTGACGGGGCGGACGCTCAGCGTCTCGGCGCACTTGCGGATATCCTGCTTGGAGAGCCCCCGGAAGGGGTAGCTCCGTCCCAGTGGCGTGCCGACGTGGCGGGAGCCCTGGAATCCGCCTTGGCGAGGACGCCGGACAATCCCGCGCCGTTCCTGGCCCTGGCCAGGATTCGTCAGAAGCAGGGACTGCGCACCGAGGCCAGGGTCCTGCTCGAGCGCGGGCTTCAGAGAGTCCAGCGTTCGCCGGGTTCGGTGCCTCCCGCCATCGTCGCGGGCCTCCACTACGAGCGGGGTCTCCTGGTGAAAGAGGCGTGGCACGGTGCACGGGGTATTGGCAGGCTCCCTGCCGAGGCGCTCGAGACCGCAAGGTGCCCCCAGGCACGGTCGTCGGGCAGTGCCACCGGAGGCTATGCTTCGGCGGACCGCCTGATCGCTTGGAACTACCTCTGTCCCGAGGAGCTCGGGGAGAGCTTCGCCTCGGCCTTCGAGCTCATGGACCGAGAAGCCGCCTCGGATCGGGTCGTGGCGCTCGCATCCTTCCGCTCGGCGGTGGAGGCGGTGCCCGAGCATCACGGGGCGAATGTGGAGATTCTCCTCGCCCTGGCCGACGAGAGCCGCTGGAGCGACCTGCTCGGCGGAGCGATGCGCTTCGTCCGTTCGTCAGGCGGAGATCCCAACGGACTCCTGTTGGCTGGATTGGCGCTCCAGAGGCTTTCCCGTTCGGAGGAGGCCAGGGATTTCTTCGAGCGCGCGCTGACCTCTCTTCCGGAAGAGGAGGCCAATCAGGTCGAAGATCTCACGCCCATCCTGGTCGAGCCGGAGCTGGGCGAATACCGGCGGCTCTCCCGTTCAGAGCGACGGGACTGGGCTCGGCGCTTCTGGGGTCCCCTGGATCCGATTCTCGCCACGGCGGTGAACGAGCGTGAGGTGGAGCATCTGGCCCGCTCCACCTACGCATATTTGAGGTTCGGCTCGGTCCAGTCCGATGCCAGCGAAGTCTGGATCCGGTACGGGCGGCCGGAAGACATCAGAGCGCTTGGGGCGGGTGATGGCGTGCGAACCGAGTTCTGGGACTTCGGACCCGGACCCGACCTGACGTTCCGGCGGCTTCCCCACACCGCGGATATGGGGCTGACCTCCGAGGGTCGAGCGTATCTGGACGAGGTGCGGCAGGTCGTGCCCCACCGATACGGAAACGGCTCGCGCGCGGTGTTCGCTCTAACGGCCCAGGTGAGTCGGTTCCGCGACGCTGACGGGGCGGGCTCCGAAGTGACGCTCAACACCCGCGTGCCCGGCATCCTGGCCACCGGCGCTCGCGATTCCCTGGATCTGTCCCTCGTCCTTCTCGGGCAGGGCGGGGACCCCCTGAGTTCTTCCGTGCGTCGAATCCCGGCGGTCGAGGGGGACGTCAGCATGGGCGCCGCCGTTCCCGGGGCGGTCTCCGGGGTCGTGGTGGAGTTCTACAGCCCCAACACGGGGCAGGCCGCAGTGCTTCGGACACCCCTGCCCGCCATGGTCGAAGTGTCGGGGGCTTCCATGTCGGACCTGGTCCTCACGGCCCCGGCATCGCCCCGCCGCCAGGAGGTGGCTCGAGGTGGCGCTTGGATGGAGCCTCTGCCCCTGGACCAGCCGGTGGCGAGTCACGCCATCGGCGTGTTTCTGGAGGTCTATGGAGTGGAGTCCGTCGCCTCCTGGTACCGCCTGCGGGCGGAGATCCAGGATCGGGCAACGGGTGAGATCCGTGATCTTTCCATCCAACCCGCGGGGGAGAGCGGCTTCCGCGCCACATGGGACCGGCGTCCAACGGGCGGCCAGGTGACGCCTGAGTTCCTGTCGGTCTGGCTCAGCGACGTTCCGCCCGGTCGGTACCTGCTGCGCATCGTGGCCGACGTGCCCGACGCCGGCGCCCCTCTGGTGGCGGAGCAGGAGTTCGATCGGCGTTGAACCGAGACGGGCCGAAGACGTTGTGACGAAGGCCCCCGGACGCCGTACCGTCCGGGGGCCTTCATGCTTACCTTCCTGCCGCCCACCCTCGCCTCGATCTCCTTCGGTCAGAGCGCCATGAGCAAGAAGAATCTTCGCGACCTGGAAGCCGCTTCCCTGGAGGGCCGCACCGTCTTGGTCCGGGCCGACCTGAACGTTCCCCTGGACGGTGCTCGCATCACCGACGACCAACGGATCCGTGCTTCGCTTCCCACGCTGATCCTTCTGCGGGACGCCGGAGCCAGGGTGATCCTGCTCTCCCACCTGGGACGCCCGAAGGGTCAGCCGGACCCGAAGTATTCGCTGGCTCCGGTGGCGGAGCGCCTTTCGGAGTGCCTCGGCACCTCGGTGCGCTTCGTTTCCGTTCCCATCGGCCAGGAGGTCACGACCGCCGCTGCCGCCCTGGGTGACGGCGAAATGGCACTCCTCGAGAACACGCGCTTCCTGGCCGGGGACACCGAGAACGATCCGGAGTTGGCCGCGCGGTGGGCGGAGCTGGGCACACTCTTCGTCAACGACGCCTTTGGCGCGGCGCATCGAGCGCACGCGTCCACCTCGGGCCTGGCCGAAGCCATGAAGGCGCGGGGCGGGGAGGCGGTGGCGGGCCTGCTCATGGCCAAGGAACTGCGGTTCCTCGGGGATGCTCTGGACACTCCGGAGCGGCCCTTCGTGGCCATCCTGGGAGGAGCGAAGATCTCCGGGAAGATCGACGTCATCGACGCCCTTCTTCCGAGAGTCGATCGACTCCTCATCGGCGGTGCCATGGCCAACACGTTCTTCCGGGCCCTGGGCCTGGAGACAGGAGCCTCGTTGGTGGAGGAGGATCGCGTCGAGGTCGCCAGGGCCACGTTGGAGAAGGCCGGCGACCGGCTGCTCCTCCCGATCGACTGCGTCGTGGCCGAGGAGATCGCCCCCGGGGCGTCCACCTCGGTCAAGGAACGCACGGCCATCGCGGCGCAGGACCGCATCGCCGACGTCGGGCCGGCCACCCGGGACGTGTACGCGCGCGAGATCGCCGGGGCACGGACCGTGGTGTGGAACGGTCCCATGGGGGTCTTCGAGGTCGCGCCGTTCGCCGCTGGAACGGTGGCGGTGGCCCACGCCGTGGCAGAGGCGTGCGACGCGGGGGCCATCGGCGTGTTGGGCGGCGGTGATTCAGCGGCAGCAGCCGAAGCCGCCGGCGTCACCGAGCGCGTGAGTCACGTGTCCACGGGAGGTGGCGCCTCCCTGGAGTTCCTGGCGGGTGCCGACCTGCCGGGTGTCTCCGCCCTCACGGAGGCGAACTGACATGGCCGTCATCGCAGGCAACTGGAAGATGCACCTCGGCCCTCGTGAGACGCGGGCTTTCTTCGCCGGGCTGTCCCTTCCCGCCGGCGCCGGTGCTCACGAGGTGCTGATTTTCCCGCCGGCGCTATCCCTTGCCGCGGCTGTTTCGGCCCCGGAGCGGGACCCCCGCGTCCAGCTTGGGGTCCAGAACATCCACTGGGAGGACAAGGGCGCCTTCACAGGTGAAGTGTCTGCGGCCATGGCCCGCGAAGCGGGGGCGGCATTCGCCCTCGTCGGCCATTCCGAGCGTCGCCACGTCTTCGGTGAAACCGACGCGGACGTCGCCCGGAAGGTGGCGGCTGCGCGTCGTAACGGTATCGTGCCCGTGGTCTGCGTGGGGGAGACGCTGGAGCAGCGCCGGGCGGGCCGAGTCGAGGAAGTGATTCTGACTCAGCTCGACGCCGCTCTGGAGGTGCTGGAGGAGGGAGAAGGGCGGTTCCTCCTCGCCTACGAGCCTGTGTGGGCCATCGGGACGGGGGAGACCGCGACCCCGGACGATGCGTCGTCGGCCCAGGGTACCCTGCGGGCCCGCCTCGATGAGCGAATGGGTCCGGCGCGCTCCACGCGCGTGCCCATCCTGTACGGGGGGAGTGTGAAGCCCGACAATGCCGCTGAACTCATGGCGGCGCAGGATGTGGACGGGGTCCTGGTGGGGGGTGCCAGCCTGGACCCAAGCTCCTTCCAGGCCCTGGTCGCTGCCGCGAACCGTTGACACTCCATCGCGACTCTTCGACGTTTATAGTCTGTTCTCACGCAAACACCTCGGCGGCACGATGTACCCATTTTTGCTAACGGTTCTTGTTCTCGACGGGATTTTCCTGGGGATCGTGATTCTCCTGCAGTCGGGGAAGGGCGGTGGCCTCGCGGCCGTCGGCGGCGGCGCGGCCATGACGGAAGGACTCCTTGGAGGCCGCCAGGCCACCACGGTCCTGACGCGGGCCACGTGGACGGCCGGCACGGTTTTCATGGTCCTTGCCCTGGTACTGTCCATCATGTCGTCACGGGCCCAGCAGCCCCAATCGGTCATCGAGGTGCAGGCGCCGGCCACGGCCCCCGCCCCCGAGCCCGTCCTTCCGGGCATCACCGGAGGCGAGGCGCCCACGGGCGAGGCTATCCCGGACAATCCCGGGAACTGACCTCTGGGGCTTTGATCGCCACGACCGTCGGGTCGCCCAGCGGCCCACGCAACGGCGGACCTCTTTCGGGGGTCCGCCGTTTTCGTTGGCAGGGGGAAGCATGGTCCACACGCTGAGCGGCCGCCTCAGGCCCACGGATCTCCTGGAGTTCCATCGTCTGATGGTTCGGACCCGGGTGGCTGAGGAGCGGGTTGAATTGCTTCAGAAACAGGGGCACCCCGTTGGAGCCCTCTATCGATCGCTGGGGCAGGAGGCCGGTGCCGTGGGAGCTGCCATGGCGCTGCGCCGCCGCGCCGACGGGTCGGGTGACGTCCTGGCCCCCAGTCTGCGCGCCGCGGGCGCCATGTTCGCGTTCGGGGCCACCCTGGAAGACTACTTTCGCCAGTACCTGGGTCGCTCGACGGGGCCTACCCGAGGCCGCGAGTCGGATCTGCATTGGGGCGATCCGGAACGGGGCATCCTGGCGTCCGTGACGCCGCTCGGGCTCATGCTCGAGGTCATGGCGGGCGTCGCCCTGACGTTCCGCCTGAGCGACGAGGACCGCGTGGCACTGGTCTTCCATGGGGATGGCGCCACGTCCACGGGCGCCTGGCACGAGGGTCTCAGCTTCGCCGCGGCGCAGCGGTGTCCCATGGTGCTCGTGGTGGAGCACAACCAGTTCGCTTTTGGGACGTCGACGGAGAAGAACACCCGGCTCCGCAGCTTCACCGAAAAGGCGGAGGGGTACGGGATCCAAGCCCAGGAGGTGGACGGTACCGACGTCCTCCAGGTGCTGGACGCGGTCCATGCCGCCGCGCGGCGAGCCCGTATGGGGGAGGGAGTCCAGATGGTCGAGCTGCGCTACTTCAGACGAAGGGGCCACGCGCAGCACGATGCCCAAGAGTACGTCGACCCTGCCGTGCTGGCGGAGTGGGAAGCCCGGGACCCCGTGCTGCGCTACCGGACATGGCTCCTGGAACAGGGGCATGCCTCCGAGGAGATGCTCGCCGCCGTCGTGGCAGAGGAGACCAAGGATTGCGAAGTTGCGGCGGAACGTGCCTTGGCGGAGTCTGTTCCCCAGGGCTCAGACGCGCTCTCGGAGGTCACGTCGGATCCCTCTCCGCTCCCGCCATGGACCCGCCGGATCCCTCCGGACCCACGCACCGTATGAACAGGACGGACATGAACGCTGCCAGGCCCGAGCACCTGACCAAGACCCTGCGGGGTGAGCCTGTAACGCTGCTCGAGGCGGTGAGCGAGGCCCTTTTCGAGGAGATGGAGCGGGACGACCGCGTGTTCCTCATGGGCGAGGACATCGGCGTATACGGTGGGGCGTTCAAGGTGACGCGCGGGTTCCTGGACCACTTCGGGGAGCGCCGGGTCATCGACACACCCATCGCCGAGGGGGGCTTCACCGGAGCGGCGGCGGGCGCGGCCCACATGGGGCTCCGGCCCGTGGTGGAGATCCAGTTCATGGACTTCGTCTCTCCTGCCTACGACGTCATCACGAACTACATCGCCACGTCCCGATACCGCGGCGCCGGTCCGTTGCCCTTGGTGATCCGTGGCCCCGTGGGCGGAGGGAATCGAGGAGGGCCCTTCCACTCCCAGAACGTGGAGATGGCGTTCTTTCACACCCCGGGCCTGAAGATCGTCTATCCCAGCACGCCCTACGACGCCAAGGGACTTCTCAAGTCGGCCATCCGGGACGACGACCCCGTGCTCTTCGAAGAGCACAAAGGCCTCTACAGGGCCCCCGCGCTTCGGGAGGTGCTCCCCGACGAGGACTACGTGGTGCCCCTGGGAAAGGCGCGGACCGTCCGCCAGGGAACCGACGTCACCATCGTCACCTATGGAGCGATGGTCCACCGCAGCTCCGACGCGGCAGCGATCCTGGAGACGGAGGATGGGGTGTCGGTGGAGATCGTCGATCTCCGCACCCTTCTTCCCCTCGACGACGAAGCCATCGTGGCGAGCGTGAAGCGCACGGGGAGACTCCTGGTGGTCCACGAGGATACCCGCACGGGTGGCATCGCCGGGGAGATCGCCATGCGCGTGAGTGAGCAGGCATTCGAATGGCTGGACGCCCCCATGCTCCGCGTCACCGCCATCGATGCGCCGGTGCCGTATTCGGGATCCCTGGAGGACTACTTCCTTCCCCAGGTCTCGGACATCGTGACCGCGGCCCGCTACCTTGCCGCGTATTGACGTTAGGGCGAACCTAAAAGGCTAGCGGAAGGGTATCGGACCCGTCCGCCGTTGAACCTGATCATCCGTGGAGTTCAGAAGCGTGGCCCGCATAGAAGTCCCCATGCCCCAGATGGGCGAGTCCATCGCAGAGGGTACCGTGTCGAAGTGGATGAAGCAGGTGGGTGATGCCGTGCAGCGGGACGAGCCCATCCTGGAGATATCCACGGACAAGGTCGATGCCGAGATCCCCGCGCCGTCCTCGGGCACGCTGGTGGAGATCGTCGTCGCCGAGGGAGCGACCGTCGAGGTGGGTACGGTGGTTGGCTACATCGACACCGAGGTGGGACTGAACGCCCTGCCGCCCCTCGAGGCCCCCGTGGCCGAGCCTGAAGCGCCGACGCCCCCCGTCGCCGAGGCCGTGGTGGATCAGCCGCCGGTCACGCCGACCGCCGTGGAGCCGGACGCGGAATCGGGGACTCCCGACTCCGCGGAGGAGAGGCTTCGGACGCGCTCCACGCCCGTGGTTCGCAGGATCGCCGAGGAACATGGCATCGACATCTCGTCCGTGTCCGGGTCCGGGCACGCGGGGCGGGTGACCAAGCAGGACATCCTGGACTTCATCGCTTCCGGCGGGGCCGTTGAATCGCAGCCGGCCCCAGCGGCGCCTGCGCCCGCGGTCCGGGCATCGACTCCCGCTCCATCCGCGCCCGTGGCGCCGGCTGCGGCTTCGGCGCCCTCGGACCTCTGGAAGCGTTTCTACGGCGAGGTCCAACACCCGGAGTTCCCGATCCGGGAGGCCGACCGGGTCGAGCCCATGGACAAGATCCGCCGTCTGACGGCCGAGCACATGGTGTTGGCCAAGCGGGTCGCCCCCCACGTCCATTCGTTCATCGAGGTGGATTTCACCGCGGTCGACGCCATCCGATCGGCCAACAAGAAGAAGTGGGCGGAGCAGGGCGCCAAGGTGAGCTACACGTCGTTCGTCGCCTGGGCCGTGTCCCGGGTGCTGAGGGAGTTCCCGATGGTCATTTCGACGGTGTCGGGGAACAACGTGATCTACCGGGGCAACGTGAACCTCGGCATGGCCGTGGATCTGAATCCTGGCCTCATCGTCCCGGTCATCAAGGACGCTGATGATCTCAGCTTGGTGGGGATCGCTCGGAAGCTCAATGACCTCGCGGATCGTGCCCGCACGCGCCAGCTCATGCCCGACGAGATCCAGGGCGCCACGTTCTCCATCACCAACCCCGGCGTTCTGGGCACCCTGGTGGGGCTGCCGGTGATTCCCAAGGGGACGGCGGCCATCCTTGGCACCGGCGCCATCGAGAAGCGGGTGGTCGTGGTAGAGGACCCCGCCACGGGCGGGGACGCCATGGTCATCCGGAAGCGCTGCCTGTTCTCCCTGGGGTATGATCACCGCATCGTCGACGGCGCCGACGCAGCCCGCTTCCTCGCGCGCCTCAAAGAGGTGGTGGACGACTTCCCCGAGGATGCCTGATCCGCTGGAGTCGGTGACCTCCCGGGGCGGATTGGAGGTCCGCTGGCTGGGCCGCGTTCCTTATTCGGACGGACTCGCCCTGCAGGAGGACGTGGTGCTCCGCCGCAAGAGCGGAGAGGTACCCGACACCCTTCTGCTCCTGGAGCACCCCCACGTCATCACCTTGGGCACAGCGTCCACCGCGGAGCACGTTCTTGTCGGGGATCAGGAACGGGCCGAGCTCGGTGTGGATCTCGTGGAGGTGGGGCGGGGAGGCGACGTCACCTATCACGGACCCGGGCAGTTGGTGGGGTATCCCATCTTGGACCTGAAGCCCGACCGCAAAGACCTTCACCGCTACCTCCGGGATCTGGAGGAGGTCGTCATCCGGTCCGTCCGGTCCATGGGCGTCCCCGCCCGGAGGGTCCCGGGGCTCACCGGCGTATGGACCGACCTGGGGAAGATCGCGGCCATCGGCGTCAGGGTTTCATCGGGTTGGATCACGTCCCATGGATTCGCCCTGAACGTCCACACCGACCTGACCTTCTTCCGCACCATCGTTCCCTGCGGCATTTCGGATCAGGACGTGACATCCTTGTCCCGGGAGCTGGGCCGGGACGTGTCCCTCGACGAGGTCCGTCCCTCCGTGATTCGGGCGTTCAAGGAGGTGTTTGGACACGGGTCCGTGTAGTCTGGACAACAATTATGTTTGCGTGGAAAGGGGTCGATGTCGGGCCTGGGTCGCCTTCTTTTTCGTGTCCGATCCGGAACTAACCTTATGTTTCGGCATGATCTGTTTATAGAATCGTTTGTTTACAATCCTACCCGAACAAGTCTCGAAAGTAAGTCCGTAAGGAACCGTAAGTTAATGACATGAATTAATTTCCGTCATATTGGATGAACTGCGGGGAAGACAGGCACGAGACCCTTGCATGGGACCCTGGCGCATCGTATTCATTGTTCGCGAATCGGATGCGGCTCGTCGACGACGATGGCGATGGTCATCCCTGCGACGAATCCGAGGAGCAGCCGCCACAGCGCGACGGCGCGATGGTGGAAAGCGAACCGGGGCTTGGGAAACCCGGGGAGCACGGCAGGGAGGTCGCTGGCCCTGTCGATGAGGCCCTCAGACGAATTCGGAGGGCGCCCCTCGCTGCGGACCGCGTAGCGCGAAAGAGGGGAGGAAGGGGGAAGGCTCAGCCGGCCACACGTGGCCGGACCCAAGCATGGGCCAGGAACCCGCCAGCGCAGTGGGGAGATTGACGGGAGCAGCGTGTAGCGACCGGTCAGGTCCCTCGAGATAGAAGCGGCTCGAGCGCCTCGTGCGTCTCGGGCCGCTTCGCTTTTGTGCCCTACCTACTTCTCGAGGGGCAGGAACTCCTGAAAGTCCAGGTACCGGCCCCGCTCCCGCTCCGCGTCGAGCCAATCCACGAAACCCGAAGGCACCAGCCCCCCCGATTGGGACTGCTCCTTGGCCGCGGTGGTGGCGAGATGGTTGGCGTATTCGTTTCGCGGGTGGCCGGCGTGCCCCCGCACCCACCTCGGCCGCAGCGAGTGTAGCGCCAGGGCGACGTCCAACTCCTGCCACAGCTCGAGGTTCTCGATGGGTCCGGTCTTGCGTCGCCAGCCCCGCCGTTTCCAGCCTGGCATCCACTCGGCGATGCCCTTGACCAGGTACTGGCTGTCGGAGACGAAGACGACGTCGCATCGCCGCTTGAGCGCGCGGAGTACCTCGATGGCGGACCGGATTGCCATGCGGTTGTTGGTCGTAGCCCGTTCGGAGATCCAGTAGTCGCGACGCTCCCATTCACCATCGCGCCAGACCTCGACCAGCCCACCCGCTCCCCCGGGGTTGGCGCGGTCCTGGAACTGGTTGCCCAGGCAGGACTCGTCCGCATGAACGAAGACGGTATCCGGGGACATGCGCGCTCCTTCGGCGGTTCGGGGAGGGGTGAAGGTAACCACCCTGTGCCGGCGGACGGGAGAGGCGGAATCCCCCGCCGTCCGGTGGGAGGCACGGGAGCCTTCGTTCCGGCCCGTTGCGTTACTCGCACAGGGTCCTAGCTTTCCCGCGACCCTCCCGCACCTCGCTCCTGGAGCCGAGCCGACCTTGGACAACCGGGCCTACCTCCTGCTGGAAGACGGCCGTCGCTTCGACGGCACCTTCGTCGGGGCGCAGCATCTCGCCCTTGGCGAAGTGGTGTTCAACACCTCGATGACGGGCTACCAGGAAATCCTTACGGACCCGTCGTATACCGGGCAACTGGTCACGATGACGTATCCGCTCATCGGCAACTACGGCGTCAACCGCGAGGATTGTGAGTCGCCGGTGCCACAGGTGGCCGGGTTCGTCATGAGGGAGGCGGCGCGGCGTCCTTCGAACTGGCGCTCGGAACGTGACATCGACGCCTACTTCAAGGAGCACGGGGTCACCGGCATCGCCGATGTGGATACGCGGGCCCTGACCCGCCATCTCCGGGACAAGGGCGCGATGCGCGGTGCCATCGCGCCCGTGGGTCAGGCGGTGGAAGACGTGCAGGCGCGAATCCAGTCCCATCCCCACATGGAGGGGCTCGACCTGGCTTGCGGTGTTTCCACCGACGAACCCTACGAGGTGCCTGCCGTTGGACCGGAACGCTTTCACGTTCTGGCCTATGATTTCGGCGTGAAGGCGCACTCTCCGAAGCTCCTGGCCGAGCGGGGCTGCCGCGTCACGGTTCTGCCGGCGGACACGGACGTTGCCGAGATCCTCGCGTCACCCCCTGATGGCCTCTTCGTGTCCAACGGGCCCGGGGATCCGGCGGCCGTGGAGAAGGCCGAAAAGGCCATCCTGGGCCTGGCCGAGGTCGGCGTTCCGGTATTCGGCATCTGTCTGGGCCATCAGTTGATCGCGAGAGCCTTCGGCGCGGCGACCTACAAGCTTCCCTTCGGCCACCACGGCGGGAATCACCCGGTAAAGAACCTGGACCGGGCGTCTGTGGAGATCACTTCCCAGAACCACGGGTTCGCCGTCCGTTCCGGTGATGGACACGAGATCCCCGGTGCGCCGGGACTCCGACTGACCCACGTCAACCTCTACGACGGGACGGTGGAAGGGGTGGCCCATCGGGATCTGCCGGTGTTCTGCGTGCAGTATCACCCGGAGGCCGCACCGGGGCCCCATGACAGTCGCTATCTGTTCGACCAGTTCATCGATCTGATGGCGGAACGGAAGGCGAAGGGACAGAACTCGAGCACGACCGGGTAAGTGGTGTCGTAACAACGACTCACAGGGAACTTGCGGGTCCTCGTGGCGCCCATTACCCTGCGTCTCGTTCCCCAATCCGAGGCGCGGTGAACTGCGCGCGAAACCTTCTGGAGGCAGAATGACCAAGGCGGACCTCGTCGAACAGGTGGCGGAGGCCATTGGCCCCGGAATCACGAAGAAGGACTGCGCGCTCGTGGTCGACGGTTTTCTCAACGCGGTGAAGCTCGCCCTCGCCAACGGTGAGAACATCGAGATCCGCGGCTTCGGCACGTTCAAGGTGCGGAAGCGGAAGACCCGCACCGCGCGAAACCCGAGGACGGGGGACTCCGTTGAGGTGCCGTCCCGCTCGGTGCCCGTCTTCAAGCCGTCCAAGCACCTCCGCCTGCGGGTGGCCAAGAGGGACAAGGCTACGGGCATTTAACGTCCGGCTTGCGTCGGGCGTCTGACCTTCGGTGAGACACGGGCAGCGAACGGACCCGGTGTCCGACGGGGAGTTGGTACGCCGCGCGCGAGAGGGTGACGAGGCGGCCTTCAGTGGACTCGTGCGGGAGCATGGTGAATCCGTCTTCCGCACGGCGCTGTCCATGGTGTCGGATCCGGACGTGGCCCAGGATGTGGCTCAGGAGACCTTCCTCAAGGCGTACAGGGCTCTGCCCGGCTTCCGAGGGGATGCGGCCTTCCGCACTTGGATCTTGACCATTGCCGCCAACGAGGCCCGTGGGGTGCTGAGGCGGAGTGGCCGGAGGAAGGAAATGGACATCGATGCGGGGCCTCCGATCCCGAGCGAAGAGGCGAGCCCCGAGGACGGAGCCGTGATGGCGGACGAGGCGGTCCGGGCCCGAAGGGTCCTGGAGCGGTTGCCGGAGAAGCAGCGCCTGTCCATCCAGTTGAGGGTGGATCAGGGACTCAGTTTCCGCGAGATCGGGGAGATCATCGGCTCCAGTGAGGGGGCCGCGAGGGTGAACTACTTCCACGGGATTCGAAGACTCCGGGAGATGATGGAATGACAGACCCACGTTGCGAGTCGGTTGGTGATGCCATTCCCGATTTCGCGGCCGGACGACTCGACGCGGCACGGGGCGCCGCGGTTCAGTCCCACCTTGACGTCTGCGGGGAGTGCCGGGCCGAGGCGGAGCTCGTCGGCCTTCTCTACGCGGCCCGTCCCGAACTTCCCGCCGACCTCGTCCAGAGCATCGAGGGAGGCATGCGGTTCCGTCGCCGGGCGGCGACGCGTCCCTGGTGGGGCATCGCGGCTGCTGCGGTCGCCGCGGTGGCACTGGGGATCGGGGTCTCTTCCCGCTCCAACCCGGTCATGGAGGACGTTCCTGCGTACGTTGCCGAGATGCAGGGACTTTCCCCCTGGGTGAGCGACGACGCTCTCATCGCCGGTGCCCCGGTCCTGGATGACCTCTCGGAGGAAGCGCTTCAGATTCTGCTCGATGAAATGGGAGCCGGTGGCCCCGGAGGTGCAGCGTGAAGACCCTGACGATGAAGCGGGGGCTGCGTGCGTGCCTTCTGCTCGGTGCGTTCGGCGTCCTGGGATGGTCCCCCGCCAGCGCTCAGCGCCCGCCCGGCGCGGGGCGTCCTCAGGATCGGGCACAGTTGGAGCAGAGGGTGCGTGCTCGCTTCGCCGAGAACATGCAGCGTCGTCTCCGGCTGACCGAAGAGCAGTCGGAAGCGCTCGAGGCCGCGGTGAGGGGACTTCAGGCCGACCGCATGGCGCTGGCACAGGACGAACGGGCCCTGCGCCAACGTATGCAGGCCATTCTGGCTGACGATCAGGCGTCGGAGGAGGAGGCGACCCAGGTCCTGCGGCGCATGGTGGACCTCCGCGCCCAGGAGGCTCGCCTCTTCCAGGAGGAGCAGGAGAGGCTGCTCGAGGTCCTGACTCCGATCCAGGCGGTACGCTTCCACGCCATGCGCGAGCAGTTGGCCCAGCGGATCCAGCAGTTGAGGGGTGGCCCGGCCGGTGCGGCTCGGCGTCCGGGCGGTGGCCTCTAAGAGGGTCCGGTCTTCGTCCGGCCTCGTCTCTGAGGTGTTTCGGCCAGGGGCGCCCGGAGCGGAACGTTGGCGCATCGCCGGGGGTTACCCTAGCGTAGCTTGTCTTTCGGTGTCCACGCCCTCCAGAGATCCCCGCTCCCGCCCATGGCCATCGCCGTTCGAACCCTGTTCTTCGCCGCATACCGTGACCTGGTGGGCGCCGCTGAGATTCCGGTGGATCTGCCGGAGGGATCGACCGTGGGGGATCTGGTGGCGAGCCTGCGGGAGCGCGGGCACCCCTTCTCGTCGCTCCCCCCTGCGCCCGCGGTCGCCGTGAACCGGACGTACGCAGGTCCAGAAGAGCGCCTGGCGGGCGGGGATGAGGTCGCGTTCATTCCTCCCGTGGCCGGGGGGTAGATGGTCTTCACCGACGTGACCCCCGACCCCATCGATGTCGTCGAGGTCCTGAAACGGGTCGCGGCGGCTGAGGACGGGGCGGTGCTCCTCTTTCTGGGGGTGGTCCGCAATCACGCAGAGGGACGATCGGTGGATGGCATGAGGTACGATGCCTACGAGGCCATGGCCAAGGGCGTTCTGGCCGAGATCGCTCGGGAGGCGTCGGAGCGCCACGGGACGGACCGGATTGCCGTGGTCCACCGGGTCGGTGATCTGCAGCTGGGCGACACCAGCGTGGCGATCGCGGTGTCCACTCCCCATCGAGCAGCGGCGTACGCCGCCAATCGCGAGATCATCGAGGAGATCAAGAAGCGGCTTCCGGTCTGGAAGAAAGAACACTATGTGGATGGCGCCTCGGAATGGGTGGAGGGCGCAGCGCCGCCGGTGCCCCACCGGGCCGGGGGGACGGCGTGAAGGACCAGTTCGGACGGCGTGTCGAGTACCTCCGGGTCTCGGTGACCGACAAGTGCAATCTCCGGTGTGTGTATTGCATGCCCATGGAGGGACTTCCGTGGATGCGCAGGGAGGAGCTCCTCACGTACGAGGAGATCACTCGCATCGTCCATACGATGTCCGGCATGGGTTTGCGGCGGATTCGCATCACCGGGGGGGAGCCTCTGGTGCGGCGTGATCTGCCGGAGCTCGTGGCCATGCTCTCGGCGGTGCCCGGCATCGACGACCTGTCCTTGTCGACCAACGCGGTGCTCCTGGCCGACCAGGCGGAAGTGCTGCGCGAGGCGGGGATCACGCGGATCAACGTGTCGCTGGACTCACTCCGGCCCGACCGGGTCGAGTCCATCGCCCGGCGCCCCGGTTGCTACGGACCCATCATGGAGGGCCTGGACGCAGCCGAGCGCGCGGGCTTCGACCCCATCAAGATCAACGTCGTGCTCATCCGCGGGGAGAACGAGGACGAGGTCGAGGACTTCGCCGCCATGACGCGCGAACGCCCCTGGCACGTCCGCTTCATCGAGTTGATGCCGACGGGGTCCAACCTGGAGTTGAGCGCCCAGCGGTTCTACTCGTGCCAGGCCGCCTTGGAGCGCCTCCGCAAGGTGGACCGGCTGGAGCCCGCCCCTGGCCCCCGGGGCAACGGTCCCGCCACCTACTACCGTTTCCCGGGCGCCCCGGGCACCGTGGGGGTCATCACCCCCATGAGCCATACGTATTGCGACCGGTGCAACAGGATGCGCCTCACCGCCGACGGCCACCTGCGCCCCTGCCTGTTCGGCGACCTGCAAACCAACCTCAGGGATCCGCTCCGCGCCGGGGCGGACATCGTGCCGCTCATCGAGGAAACCCTGCGTATCAAGCCGGAACGGCACTATCTCATCCAGGGGAGCGACCGGGGATCCGGAGGCTTGGTCGCGCTGTCCCAAACCGGCGGATAGGTCAGTAGGGAAAACCCCCGCGTTCGGTCGGGAGAAATGCGCGGGTATCCTTCGTTGACCCGGTCCGTCCGCTCGGGTACAATCGAGGGTACACACCGCACCTATCCTGCCCGAAAGGGGCTTCCAGCAAAATGAGCGTCAACAAAATCACCGTGGTCGGAGCGGGGCACGTGGGTGCCACATGCTCGCAGCTTCTGGCCATGAAGGAGCTCGCCCGTGAGGTGATCCTCGTCGACATCGCCGAGGGCATTCCCATGGGGAAGGGGCTCGACCAGTGGGAGAGTGCCCCCATCGAGGGGTTCGACTCCCGTGTCCGGGGCGCCAACGACTACAGTCTGTCGGCCGGCTCCGAGATCTTCATCGTCACGGCCGGTATCGCGCGCAAGCCCGGCATGAGCCGGGACGACCTCCTCAAGACCAACGCCGGCATCGTGAAGTCGGTCTCCGAGGAGATCAAGCGGGTCGCGCCCGAGTCCATCATCATCATGGTGTCCAACCCGCTGGACGTGATGGCGGAGGTCGCCATGGAGACCACCGGCTTCCCGCGTGAGCGGGTCATCGGCATGGCCGGCGTCCTGGATACGGCGAGATACCGTTCGTTCATCGCTCTCGAACTCGACGTGAGCATCGAGGACATCCAGGCCCTGGTGCTCGGTGGTCATGGCGACACCATGGTGCCTCTGGCCAGCTACACGTCGGTGAGCGGGATACCGCTCACCCAGCTCCTCGCCCAGGACCGCATCGACGCGCTGGTGGAGCGGACGCGGAAGGGCGGCGGCGAGATCGTCGGCTACCTCAAGACGGGGAGCGCGTACTACGCTCCGGCGGCCGCGGCCGTCCAGATGGCCGAGGCCATCGTCAAGGACAAGCGCAGGATCCTGCCGTGCTCCGCCTGGCTGCAGGGCGAGTACGGAATGAAGGACATCTTCCTCGGCGTGCCTTGCCTCCTGGGGGAAGGTGGCCTGAAGAAGATCTTCGAGGTCGAGCTCAGCGACGCGGAGAAGGCGGCCCTGACCACCAGTGGCGAGGCAGTCCGATCCACGGTGAAGGACCTCAAGGCGCTGGGCTGATTCTCACCTGACAATACGGCCGGCCCGGCCGGGGCCGACTGCCTCGGCCGGGCTTTCTTCGTAGGTAGCGGGAAGAACGCGTGCACTCGCTGCCTGCTCACACCGACAGGAGTCGCAATGCGACGGGTCGTTGCACTGTACCGGTCGTCCGTGGGGAAGAAGATCCTCATGGCGTTCACCGGCTTCATCTGGTTCGGGTTTCTCATCGGCCACATGGCCGGGAACCTCAAGGCCTTCCAGGGAGCCGATGCGTTCAACGAATACGCCCACCACCTCCGGATCTTCGGGGAGCCCATCCTGCCCGAAGAGGGTTTTCTGTGGGCGTTCCGCGCTCTCATGCTGGCTGCGTTCGTCATCCACGCCTGGCTGGCGTGGGAGACGTCGCGTTCGAGCTGGGCGGCCCGGGGCACCAAGTACAAGAAGCAGAAGAGTCTCAACTTCGATTTCGCTTCCGGGCTCATGCGGTGGGGCGGGGTGCTCATCCTGGTGTTCGTCGTCTTCCACATCCTCCACATGACCACCGGCACCGTCCACCCCGACTTCGACGCCGGGGGCCCCGGGCGGATCCCCGACGCCTACCACAACCTGGTGGTGGGTTTGTCGAACCCCCTGGTCGCCGGCTTCTACGGGCTCACCATGCTGGCCATCTGCCTCCACCTCTATCACGGCGTGTGGAGCATGTTCCAGACGCTGGGGGCGAACCACCCCAAGTACGCCGGCTACCGCCGTCCACTGGCCGTCGTCGCGGCCCTCGTCGTCTTCCTCGGATTCGTCTCGATCCCGGTCTCGATCCTGACCGGCTTCGTGGCCCAATAGCGGAGCCTGACCATGCATCTCGACGCAAAGATCCCGTCGGGCCCCATCGAAAAGAAATGGGACAAGCACCGCTTCGACATGAAGCTGGTGAACCCGGCGAACAAGCGGAAATACGAAGTCATCGTGGTGGGCACCGGCCTGGCCGGCGCAGCTGCAGCAGCCACCATGGGCGAGCTGGGGTACCGGGTGAAGGTCTTCACCTTCCACGATTCCCCCAGACGGGCCCACTCCATCGCCGCACAGGGAGGTATCAACGCCTCCAAGAACTACCAGGGCGACGGCGACAGCGACTTCCGACTCTTCTACGACACGGTGAAGGGCGGTGACTTCCGCTCCCGCGAGGCCAACGTATATCGTCTGGCCCAGGTGAGCGGGAACATCATCGACCAGGCCGTGGCCCAGGGCGTGCCGTTCGCACGGGAGTACGGAGGATTGCTCGCCAACCGCTCCTTCGGGGGAGCTCAGGTTTCGCGGACGTTCTACGCCCGCGGCCAGACGGGACAGCAGCTCCTGTTGGGCTGCTATCAGGCCCTCGAGCGGCAGGTGGCGGCCGGCACCTGCAAGCTGTATACCCGCCACGAGATGCTGGACGTCGTGGTCGTGGACGGCGTGGCCAAGGGCATCGTGACCCGCGACCTGGTCAGCGGGAAGATCGAGTCCCACGCGGCCAACGCGGTCATGCTGGCCACCGGCGGGTACTCCAACGTCTTCTTCCTCTCCACCAACGCCAAGGGGTGCAACGTCACCGCCACCTGGCGTGCGGCGAAGAGGGGGGCGGGATTTGCGAACCCGTGCTTCACCCAGATCCATCCGACGTGCATTCCGGCCGCGGGAGACTACCAGTCCAAGCTCACCCTCATGAGCGAGTCGCTCCGCAACGACGGGCGGATCTGGGTGCCGAAGAAGGCGGGGGACACCCGCCCGGCCGATCAGATTCCCGAGGACGAGCGGGACTACTACCTCGAGCGCTTCTATCCCAGCTTCGGCAACCTGTCGCCCCGGGACATCTCCTCACGCCGGGCCAAGGAAATGGTGGACCAGGGCCATGGCATCGGGCCGCTCCAGAACGGCGTCTTCCTGGACTTCAAGCACGCCATCGAGCGGCTGGGCCAGAACGTCATCGCCGAGCGGTACGGGAATCTCTTCGAGATGTACGACAAGATCACCGGCGAGAATCCGTACAAGCAGCCCATGCGCATCTACCCGGCGCCCCACTACACCATGGGTGGGCTTTGGGTGGACTACAATCTCATGAGCAACGTCCCGGGTCTCTTCGTCCTGGGTGAAGCGAACTTCTCGGATCACGGTGCGAACCGCCTGGGCGCGAGCGCGCTCATGCAGGGAGTTGCCGACGGGTACTTCATCGCGCCGCTCACCGTGGGCAACTATCTCGGTGCCATGCGGCCCGAGCAGGTGACCACCGAACATGCCGCATTCGCCGATGCGGAGCGCGAGGTCAAGGCGAGATCGGATCGACTGCTGGCCGTGAACGGGACCAAGACCGTGGACGAGTTCCACATCGAGCTCGGCCGTCTCCTCTGGGAGAAATGCGGCATGGAGCGAAACGAGGCCGGGCTGAAGGAGGCGCTGGCCAGGATTCCCGACATCCGTGAGCGCTTCTGGCGGGAAGTGCGGGTCCCGGGTTCCGGAGACACCCTCAACCAGTCCCTGGAGAAGGCCGGCCGCCTCGCCGACTTCCTGGAGTTCGCCGAGGTCATGTGTTGGGACGCCCTGAGGCGTGACGAATCGTGCGGGGCCCACTACCGCTCGGAGCACACCACCGAAGACGGTGAGGCCAAGCGCGACGACGAGAACTTCTCGTTCGTGTCTGTGTGGGAGTACAAGGGCGTGGGGCAGGAGCCCGCGCTCCACAAGGAAGCCCTGGAGTTCGAAAACGTGAAGCTCTCCACGCGGAGCTATAAGTGATGAACCTGACCCTTCACGTCTGGCGGCAGGACGGACCCGCGTCCAAGGGCCGCTTCGAGACCTATCCGGCGACGGACGTGAGCGAGCACGCCTCCTTCCTCGAGATGATGGACCTGGTCAACGAAGAGCTGACCCGGACCGGCAAGGAGCCCATCGCGTTCGAGCACGACTGCCGCGAGGGGATCTGCGGTTCGTGCGGCATGATGGTGAACGGCATACCCCACGGCCCGCGGACGATGGTGGCCACGTGCCAACTCCATATGCGGACCTTCAAGGACGGCGACGAGATCTGGATCGAGCCCTGGCGTGCCACCGCGTTTCCGCTCATCAAGGATCTGGTGGTCGACCGGAGTGCGTTCGACCGGATCATCGACGCAGGCGGATACATCTCCATCCGCACCGGGAGCGCCCAGGACGCCAACGCGATCCCCATCCGAAAGCAGGATGCGGACCTGGCCATGGACGGCGCCCAGTGCATCGGGTGCGGCGCGTGCGTGGCAGCCTGTCCCAACGCCTCGGGAATGCTGTTCATGTCGGCCAAGGTCGGGCACCTCGGCCTGCTGCCCCAAGGTCAGCCCGAGCGCTATACCCGGGTCGTGGACATGGTGGCCCAGCACGACCTTGAGGGCTTCGGGAACTGCACGAACCATGGGGCCTGCCAGACCGCGTGCCCCAAGGGAATCAGCGTCGACTTCATCGCGCGCCTGAACCGGGATCTGCTCGTGGCCAGTTGGAAGGCAGCCGAGCCCGCCATGGCCTCGGCCGGGGGGGACAGCTGACAGTGAACGATGCTCGGAGGCACGGGGGCGCGAGCTTCCTCACCGGACCGACGGACCCGTCGGAAGTCGTGATCCCGGACGATCTGGGTGAAGAGGAGCGGATGTTGATCCAGGCCGTGGAGGATTTCGCGGAGCGTGAGGTCCGTCCAATGATGGACCGGCTCGTGGCGCGTGACCCGGTGATCTCCCGTGGGCTGTTCAAGAAGGCGGCCGAACTGGGGTTCTTCATGGCCGAGGTGCCTGAAGAGGACGGGGGGATGGACCTGAACGTTCTGGCCGTCACGGGCATGATGTCCAGCCGGGCCGAGATCGGGCCCCTGGGGTCCATGATCGTCGGACACCAGGGCATCGGTACCCTGCCCATCGTGTTCTTCGGGACGCAGGCCCAGAAGGAGAAGTATCTGGGCGGGTGCATGGAGGGCGATCTCCTTTCCGCTTTCGCCTTGACCGAGCCGTCGTCGGGATCCGACGCCATGAACATCGGCACCAAGGCCGTGCTGGACGGGGCGGGGACCCACTATGTGCTCAACGGCGCCAAGCAGTGGATCACCAACGCGGGTTGGGCCGACATCTTTGTGCTCTTCGCCAAAGTCGATGGAGAGCATTTCACGGCCTTTCTCGTAGAGCGGAACACGCCCGGACTGACCGTGGCCGAGCCGGAGAAGCTTCTGGGTCAGCACGGTTCGTCGGTGTGTGCGCTGGCCCTGGAGAACGTCCGCGTGCCGGTGGAAAACGTTCTGGGAGAGGTCGGCAAAGGACACAAGGTCGCCTTCTGCACCCTGAACATGGGTCGCCTCAAGTTGGCGGCCAGTTCGTCCACCGGAGCCAAGGTCGCCCTGGAAGCCGCGTCCGGTTATGCCGCCGAGCGGGTGCAGTTCGGGCTGCCCATAGCCGAGTTCGGCCTCATCCAACGCAAGCTCGCCGACATGGCGGCCCGGGCGTATGCGTCGGAGTCCGTGGCCTACCGGACCGCAGGGCTCGTCTACCATGCCCTGGAGGAGTTGAAGGCTCAGGGGGGCATGACGCCGCAGGATCGCCTCGCCACGCTTTCGGAGTTCTCCGCGGAGTGCGCCCTGGCGAAGGTCTACGGTTCGGAAGCCTACAACGGCAACGCCGACGAGGCCCTGCAGGTGTTCGGTGGGTACGGCTTCAGCGAGGAGTACAAGCCGGCCAGGATGTACCGAGACTCCAGGATCACCCGCATCTACGAGGGCACCAACGAGATCTGCCGACTCTACGCGCAGCGGACCATCTTCAAGAAGCTCGCCGGTGGGGCGGGCGGGGGTACGCTCGCAAAGGGACTCGACGCTCTGAAGAACCTCCGCGCCATGAAGAAGCTGGCCAAGGGAAGGGGATTGGGCGGCGGTGACACCGAAGCGCTGGAGGCCGTGGCCGGCATGAAGCAGGTGTACTTCATGCTCATGGAGGAGTCGGTCACCAGGGTTGGCCCGGACAAGCTCAAGGATCCGGAGAACCAGCAGTTCCTCGGTAGCCTGGCGGACGTGGCCATGGAGATCTTCGCGGCCGAGAGCGTGGCGCTCCGCGCGGCCAAGCTCGAGGGCGCCGGTTCGGACGAAGCCCGAGCCGTCCGCTCGGCGCTGTCCGCCCTGGTTCTGGAACGCTCGGCGGAACGGATCCGGTCCGAGGCCCGCACCGTGCTGGGAGAGATCCACGGGCGTGCGGATGGAGCGAAGCGAATGGCGGATGTCGACGAGTTGCTCCCTGGGCCGCAACCCCTGGTAGGGGCCCGTGCGACGGTGGCCGCGTGGCTTTCGGCGAGGGGGGGACTGCTTCCGGGTGAGGCGCAGTAGGGAGGAACATGCCATGATTCCCTGGTCGAGTGCCGGTCGCGCGCCTTGCGCCAATTGCCTGGTCGCCCTGACCTCGCTGATCCTCGCCGGGTGCGCGGGGGGCGCTGGAAGCTCCCCCGACGCGCCGGCCCCCTACGACCCGGAACGGGTGGCCTTCGCGCCCGAGTTGGGTGTGGATCTGGAGGCCATGGAGCGCACCGCGACGGGTCTCTACGTTCAGGATCTCACTGAAGGGGAGGGGTTCACGGCCAAGAGGACCAGCCTCGTCACGCTGCACTACGTGGGCTATCTGCCGGACGGGAGCATCTTCGACACCAGTTCGGGGGGGGAGCCCCTGCAAGTCCGGCTCGGCGCCAACGAGGTCATTCGGGGCTGGAACCAGGGAATCCCGGGGATGAAGCGTGGTGGCATCCGGCGTCTGGTGGTGCGTCCCTCCCTCGCCTACCGATCCCAGAGTCGGGGCAGGATCCCGCCGAACTCCACGCTCATCTTCGACGTTCAGCTCCTGGACGTGCGGTAGCGCAGCCCGCCGGGTCCCTCGCCATGCGGGGGCCCCATGCCTTGGACCCTTTCGTGGGCGCCTCGCTTGCGCTCCTCGCCGCCCGGCGTGATCCGGGCCGCGGGCGTCTTCGTGGCCTTCCTCCCCCGTCCGTCCGTCCCGGTGGCGTAGATTCGGTGTCCGGCTTCCGGGTGGGGGGGTGGACGAAAGCACGCGGGTGCGCCACCGTATTCCCTACCCGAACCCGGAACGATTCTGAAGAACGGACGATGATCTGAATGACGAAGCGGAATCTCGTTGGACGCCTGACCACCCTGCTCCTCGCGGCGCTCGCCGCTTCCTCCTGCGGAGACGATCCCACCATGCCGGACTTCGACGCGAGCCTGGGGATCGACCTCACCACGATGACCAAGACCCCATCCGGCCTCTACTACCTGGACCTGGTGGTGGGAACGGGCGCGACGGTATCGACCGGCCAGACGGCCACGGTGGGCTACACCGGTTGGCTCCCCGACGGAACCCGCTTCGATTCCGGGTCTTTCTCGTTCACCGTGGGGGTCGGGCAGGTGGTGGCGGGTTTCGATGAAGGCGTTCTGGGCATGAAGGTCGGCGGGAAGCGGAAGCTCGTGATTTCGCCGGACCTGGGGTACGGCGATCGGGCGAACGGCCCGATTCCGGCCAACTCCACTCTGGTATTCGAGGTCGAACTCCAGAAGATCGGCTGAGGACAGCGGATGAAGAGCATCCTGACCTGGCGCAGGGCGGTCGTGTCGGCCCTGGCGGTCGTCACGGTCGCGTGCGGCACGACCTTCACGGGGCCCGATTTCGTGACCTTCGAGGTCATCGGGGAGACGCCGTTCGCGGCCAGTCTCGACATCGACCTGAGCACGTTCACCCGGCTGGAATCAGGCGTCTACATCCAGGACGTGGCGGAGGGTTCCGGCGCGGTGCTGAGCCAGGGCACCTCCGGGACCGTCGCTTACACGGGGTGGCTCGCCGATGGCACGGAGTTCGACTCAGGGACCTTTTCGTTCACCGTGGGATCCCTGGAGGTGATTCCGGGATTCGAACAGGGTGTGCTGGGAACGAAGGCCGGGGGAATTCGCCGGATCATCATCCCTCCCGAGTTGGCCTACGGCGCCCGAGGCTCGGGGCCGGTGCCCGGGGGGGCGATCGTCATCTTCCGGGTGGAGCTCGTCGAGGTCATCTGACCGGGAGCGGGGCCCGGGGCCGCGCAGCGGGACCCGCTGCGCCACCCATTCGCGGCGTTCTTGCGCCCGAGTCCTAGAGCTTCGGCAGCGTGACGCCCACCTGCTTCATGTACTTGCCCTTGCGGTCGGCATAGGCGATCTCGGGCTCCTCGTCCCCTTCGAAGAAGAGAAGCTGCGCGATCCCCTCGCCTCCGTAGATCTTGGCCGGCAGCGGCGTCGTGTTGGAGATCTCCAAGGTCAGGTAGCCCTCCCAGGTGGGTTCCAGGGGAGTGACGTTGACGATGATCCCGCACCGGGCATACGTCGACTTTCCAAGACACACCACCAGCACGTCCCGCGGAATGCGGAAGTACTCCAAGGTCCTGGCCAGAGCGAAGGAGTTCGGGGGGATGATGCACTCCTTCTCGTTGATGTCCACGAAGGAGCGGTCATCGAAGTCCTTCGGGTCCACCACTACGTGATGCACGTTGGTGAACACCTTGAACTCCGGCGCGACCCGGATGTCGTACCCGTAGGAGGATAGTCCGTAGGAGATCACGCCCTCACGGACCTGGCCCGCCTCGAAGGGCTCGATCATGCCGTGTTCCTGGGACATCCGCCGGATCCACTTGTCGCACTTGATGGGCATCGTTTTTGGGCCGGAAGAGGGAATTCGAAGGGTTCGGGAAGCGCCCGGGCCGTGCCTCGGCTCGGGCGTTGGAATCGGAGAAGATAGACCCAGGCCCGAGGGTGGTGCAAACCCATGAAAAACGTTGAAAAATCAGGAAAAGGTCGGCTTGACACTTCTCCTCGACTCCCGGTACCTTTTCGGGTCAAATCAAGTGAAGCAATTCACAAACCTTGGCGGCGCCATGTCGGGAGCTTACCTCCCTCTTCTGCTGCTCTTCGGTGTCTCGCTGGCTACCGCGGTCGGGATGGTCGTTCTTACCCACATCCTGAATCCTCGGCGGCCCACCGCTCAAAAGGAAATGCCCTACGAATCGGGCATGATTCCCTTGGGGGACACGAGAGCCCGTTTCTCGGTCAAATTCTATATGGTGGCGATCAGCTTCATCGTCTTCGATCTCGAGACGATCTTCCTGATCCCGTGGGCCGTGAAGATGAGAGAACTGGGGTGGAGTGCCTTCCTGGCAGTCTCCCTCTTCGTCGTGGTTCTGGCCGTCGGCCTACTCTACGAGTGGAAGAAGGGAGGCCTTGAATGGGAGTAGCACTGCCCGGCGGGGGTGAGAGCGCCGGATCCGGAGGTATCCTCGGAGCCGGCACGCCCACGTTCCTGACGACGTCCATCGACTATGTGGTGAACTGGTCGCGGCGGAATTCCCTGTGGCCCATGCCGTTCGGAACGGCGTGCTGCGCCATCGAGATGATGGCGGCGTTCGCGACGGACTACGACCTGTCGCGTTTCGGGATGGAGCGCATGTCCTTCAGCCCCCGGCAAGCCGACGTCCTGATCTGTGCCGGACGCGTCCCCTACAAGCTGGCACCGGTGCTGCGCCGGATCTGGGACCAGATGCCCCAGCCCAAGTGGTGCGTTTCCATGGGGGCCTGCGCCTCCACGGGCGGCGTGTTCGACGTGTACTCCATGGTCCAGGGGATCGACACCATCGTGCCCGTGGACGTCTACGTGCCGGGGTGTCCGCCCCGCCCCGAGGGGCTGATCTACGCTCTGATGATGATCCAGGAGAAGATCCGCCGCGAGTCGCTCACGGACCACTACGCCCTGAGAGCCGAGGACCCGGCCAGGG
>DATHZE010000235.1:0-32030 GCA_035458765.1 Longimicrobiales bacterium | reverse complement strand
GTTGAGGACGCTGCCCGCCTTGTCGTTGGTGCCCGAGCCGCGGCTGCCGCCGAACGGCTGCTGGCCCACGACCGCGCCCGTGGGCTTGTCGTTGATGTAGAAGTTCCCGGCCGCGTTGCGCAGCGCGTCCATGGCTTCGCGGATGGCCCGCCGGTCCTGGGAGAAGACTGCTCCGGTGAGGGCGTAGGGCGACGTGGCGTCCAGGACCTTCAGCGTCTCGGACCATTCCTTGTCCTCGTAGACGTACACGGTCACCACGGGCCCGAAGATCTCCTCGCACATCGACTCGTACTTCGCGGTCTTGGCCAGGATGATGGTGGGCCGGATGAAGTAGCCCACGGAGTCGTCACACTCACCGCCCGCGACGATCTCGGCGTCGGAAGACTCCCTCGCCCGGTCGATGTAGGCCTTGATCTTGTCGAAGGCCGTGCGATCGATGACCGCACCCATGAAGTTGGAGAAGTCCGCCACATCGCCCATGGAGATGTTGTCGGTCTCCTCGATGAGCGTGTCCTTGATCTGCCCCCAGACGCTCTGGGGTAGGTAGATCCTCGATGCAGCGGAGCACTTCTGGCCCTGGTATTCGAAGGCACCTCTCAGGATGGCCGTGGTCAGCGCCTCCGGGTCCGCGGACGGGTGGGCGATGATGAAGTCCTTGCCCCCGGTCTCTCCCACGATGCGAGGATACGATTTGTAGCTGCCGACGCTGGCGCCGATGGTCTTCCAGAACGAGTTGAAGACGCCTGTGGAGCCCGTGAAGTGCACGCCGCCGAAGTCCGGGTGGGAGAGGAGCTCGTCGGTGATGGCGCTGGAATTCCCCGTGATGAAATTGATCACTCCCGCGGGGACCCCGGCCTCCTGGAACAGCTTGGCCATGTAGTAGTTGGAGAGCATGGCCGTTCTCGCGGGCTTCCAGACCACGGTGTTTCCCATGATCGCAGGAGCTGAGGGTAGGTTGCCTCCGATGCTGGTGAAATTGAACGGGGTGATGGCGTAGACGAAGCCTTCCAGGGCCCGGTACTGGGAACGATTCCACATGCCCGGATCGGACAGCGGCTGCTCCCCGTAGATCTTCTCCGCGAAGTGGACGTTCATCCGGAAGAAGTCCACCATTTCAGCAGCTGCATCGATCTCGGCCTGGTGCGCCGTCTTGCTCTGACACAGCATCGTCGATGCGTTCAGGATCTGGCGATAGGGGCCAGCCAGGAGATCGGCCGCCTTCAGGAAGATGGACGCCCGATCCTCCCAACGCATGGTCGACCATTCGTGGTGCGCGTCCATGGCGGCGGCGATGGCCTTCTTGACCTCGTCGGGCCCGGCCTTGTGGGCCTTCGCCAGGACATGCCCATGATTGTGGGGCATCACCACGTCGAGGGTATCGCCGGTACGGATCTCCTCGCCACCGATGATGAGGGGGATGTCGATCTGTTTCCCCGACATCTCGGTCAACATCTTCTTCAGAGCTGCCCGTTCGGGGGTGCCCGGGGCGTAGGAGAATACGGGTTCGTTACGGGGCGGCGGTACCTTCACGATGCCGTTCATATGCTCGACCTTCTCTGGTTGGCGGATAGGAAAAGGGGCGGGGGAACCGCTACGTTCTCCCGCCCCTCCGGTTTGCGCACGGCGTCCGTCTATCCGAAAAATCTCACCCTGGAGAGACCCTCACGCAACCGGCGCCACGCTCCCGGCGCGCTCGTGCCCGCGGGGTTGTAGCTGTAGTAGTATTGGAGGTAGTAGCTGTCGTCCGGAGTGTTGAGCGAGACCTCGTTCAGGACCGCCCCGAACACGCGCACCCCGAGTCGCCGCAGTTGCTCGACCGACCGCTCGGCGGCACGCTGCTCAGTTCCTTCCGAACGCAGCACCAGGACCGCCCCGTCCGTGTGAACCGCCAGGGCGGCCGCGTCGGTGACCGCCAACACGGGCGGCGAATCGATGACGATCTGGTCGTAGCGGGCCTCGAATTCCTCGAGGATCCTGGGCATGGCCTTGGAGTTCAGTAGCTCCGACGGATTGGGCGGGAAGGGGCCGGACGGCAGGAAATCGAGATTGGGCATCACGTTGGGACGCACCGCCTCCCGAGTCTGGGCATCGCCGACGAGGAGGTTGGTGAGGCCCGGTTCGCGCAGAACGTCCATGGCGCGGTGAAGGGAGGGGCGACGGAGGTCCGCGTCGATGACCAACACCTTCTGCCCCTGCTGCGCCAACATGACGGCGAAGTTCATCGCCGTGGTGGATTTCCCTTCGGAGGGGCCGGGGCTGGAGAAGAGGACCGTTCGAATCGGTTTCTCGTCCTTGCTCATGAACATCAGGTTCATGCGGAGGTTGCGATACGCCTCCGCGGCAGGGTCGAGTGGGTCCATGGCCACGATGAGCGGGAGGCCCCTTCCCGCCATGGATTTTTCGTCACCGAGGGCATCATCCAGACGCCGCAAGCGTGGAATGACCCCCAGAACCGGAACGCCGAGGAGGGACTCCACATCGGAACTCGTGCGGACGGTCCGGTCGAGGTACTCCAGAAAGAAGGCGGCGCCCACCCCGAGAATCAGTCCGAGCAGCGCTCCCAGGAAGACGTTGACGCGGCCTCGTCCATCGATCTGGAGGGCGTCTGTCGCCGGATCGAGGATCTCCACGTACGGCGCCGCGGCCGCCTGGGTGATCTGCGCCTGATAGAGCTGGGAGAGCAGGAACTGGTAGGCTTCACGATCCAGTGTCCGCTGGGCCTCGAGGGCCTGTAATTCCCCTTCCAGGTCGGGAAACTGCCGCTGCTCTTCCTGCACCCGGGCCTGCTCTGCCTCCAACTCCTGAAGGCGGTCTTCGATGACCCTCAGGCTGGCGCCCGCCCCGTCCACCAACTGCCTTCCCAGGGTCTCGATCTCTCCCCGGACGGCGACCACCTGGGGGTGCCCGGGGTTCTTGCGGTCTTCGGCGATGAGCCGGCGTTCCTCGGTCTGCTGCTCCTGGATCTGCGTGATCAGGGAACGAACCTGCGGCACGGCTCCCTCGGGGAGTTGGGCCGCCACCACCGAGAGGTCCACGCTCGGGACACCGTTGGCCGTGATGGCACCGGCGAGATAGCCGAGGACCTTTCGTTGCCCGTCCAGGCGCTCCATGTCCTCGGCGATGACCTGCGATCGGTCCACCAGGGCCCGTTCGCGCCCGGACAGGTTGTTGAAGGCCTGGGTCTTCTTGAAGTCGCGGATGGCGTCCATGGAGCGAGACAGCTGGACCTGCTGGGAATCGACCTGCTCCTCCACGAACTGGATGTCCGCCTGGGCGGAGCGACGGACGCGCTCGGCGCCCTTCTCACGGAGCGCCTGGCCGGCCTGGTTCAGAATCCTGGGGACGAGGACGGGGTCCGGATGGATCAGGGAGACGTCGATGATGTTCGTGGCCTCCCGGGGAGAAGCCGAGAAGGAGATCTCTCCGGCAGCCGTGGCCAGGGGCACGATGTCCATGTCGTACGCACGGGTCTCCTCGGGCGGAGACTGGAGCGCGAACCGGACGATTCCGGCGTCCAGCGTCTGCCCCACGTCGCCTGACGCCAGGATGGTCCCGTCGAGGTTGCGGAAGACGCCGGACCGTCCGTCGGCCTCGTAGACCACCTGGTAGCGCCCCTCGGGCGCATCCGGAGCCACCCACGCGTCGCGAACGATGGCGGAGCGTGGGGCGTCGGACGGGGATCGCCGCAGGCGGAGACCCAGGGAGTCGGCCACGGCGATGGCGATGGAGGAGGAGCGCAGTACCTGGATTTCGGACTCGATGGGATCGACGTAGATGTCGAGGCCGGACACCCGCGTACCCACCACCAGGCCACGCTGCCGCTCCAAGGGATCGTTCACCTGGAGGCTCATGGTGCCCTGGTAGAAGGTACGTTGGCGGGAGACTCCCCAGATGGAGGCTGCCGCGGTCACGGCAAAGATCGCCAGGACCAGCCAAAGGCGGCGTGCGATGACCTGCCAGTAGTCTGACAGGTGTGGGGTACCGCTCATGCGCTCGGGATCGGCGTCCCCAAACGGGCGAAGCGACGGATCTGATGTCATTGGGCACCTGAATTCAGGAGGGTTGTGCCACGACGCCAAGCCCCGGCCACCCCCCCCGAATTCAGCGAGAGTGAGTGGAGCCGGGCCGATCGTCTTCCATCAGGCTCTGGAAAAACTCGGGAAAAGATGTTTCCGACGCAAGGAATCATGATTGCCCAATGCCGTGACGCACAAGGACATTCAGGTTGACCCCCCTTGGTGGCCCCGGTAGATTTTTGCCCGTTTCCGCCCCCTCCGGGCGGGGATCGAAACCCGGTGGAGCCCCCGACCGCATGACCGCCCGAAAGAAAATACTGGAAGTTCTCGATTCCATCCGTCCGGCTCTTCATGCCGACGGTGGGGACGTCGAACTCCTGGATTTTCGGGAAGAGGACGGCGTGGTCGAGGTCCGGCTGCTCGGCGCGTGCGAGTCCTGCCCCATCTCGATGATGACGCTTCGAGAAGGTATCGAGCGTCGCCTGAAGAGCTCCATCCCCGGCATCGTAGAGGTCAGAGCAGTATGAGTGAAGACGAAATCCGCCGCTCGGTGATGGCAGCGCTTTCCCGCGTTCAGCACCCCGGAAGCGGTCGGGATCTGGTCGCGAGCGGGCACGTCCAGAACCTGGACGTGCGGGAAGGAGGGGAGATAAGGTTCTCGCTCCTCATGCGTCCCGAAGATCCCTCGGACCTCGCGAAGCTGGCCCGGGCCGCGGCGGAGGGCGTGGGAGGCGTGGAGTCCGTGAAGATCAACGTGCAGTTGCCCCAAATGGCCGCTTCGGGGGATGCGGGACGTCACGGTGGCCTGCGACCCGGTTCGGTCCCGGCTCCCACCCCAAAGCCCGGCATCCTGACCCAGGTGAAGCACGTGGTAGCGGTCAGTTCGGGGAAGGGCGGCGTGGGCAAGTCCATGGTTTCCGCCAATCTGGCGGCGGCGTTCGCTCGCCGGGGCCATCGCGTTGGACTCCTGGATGCCGACATCTACGGGCCCAACATCCCCCTCATGTTCGGTGAGGAGCGGAGGCCCAAGGTGACCGGCGACAAGGGCAAGGAGATGATCGAGCCGTTGGAGGCCCATGGGGTTCTCCTCATGAGCCTCGGCTTCCTGTTGGACAAGGAGCAGCCGGCCATCATGCGGGGTCCCCTGATCTCGGGCATCCTCAAGCAGTTCCTGGAACAGGTGGCGTGGGGACCGTTGGACATCATGGTGGTGGACATGCCTCCCGGAACGGGTGACGCTCAGCTGTCCCTGGTGCAGACCATCGACGTGGACGGAGCGGTCATGGTCACCACCCCCCAGGACGTGGCGACGGGCGATGTCCGGCGCGGCGTGAAGATGTTCGAGCGGGTGAATACGCGCGTATTGGGCGTCGTCGAGAACATGAGCGGCCTCTCCTGCCCCCACTGTGGAGAGTTGATCGACGTTTTCGGGTCGGGTGGAGGAGAGCGTCTTGCCGAGGAGATGAAGCTCCCCTTCCTCGGGCGGGTACCGCTCGACCCAGCGGTACGCACCGCGGGGGACGAGGGCAAGCCGACGGTGCTTTCGGCCCCGGAGTCGGCAGCGGCTTCTTCATTGATGGAGATCGCCACGACCATCGAGGCGACGTTGGCGGCCTTGGCTACGGCCTGACCTCCAACTGCCGGGCTATTCCCCTTCGAGCCACTTCCGGTCGGAGGAGGAGAGCGAGTCTCCGCCCCGGACCTTCTCGAAGACCTTCATGACGATCCATCCCACCAGGAGAAGTGGGGCGACCTTGAAGAGCAGGAAGCTCACCAGGCCGAAGGTGAGGGAGAACACCGCGCCCAGGATGGAAAGCACGACCCCCGCCACGATGAGGGTCACGAGACCCACCGCGAAGAACGTGAGCAGTGTACCGATCATCTCCGTATCCCCCCTTCCGTCAGACCCAGGCTAGCGAACCCATCGGACATCGACGCTTCCGAAGGCGGCGTTGAGGTCGATGGTGACCTTCCTTTCAGCATCCTCCCAGTCGAGGGAGTAGTAGGCGTCTCCCCGCTTCACCAAACCCTCGGTATCCACGGAAGTCAGGAAGCTGTCCTTGGTGAGGCGGACGCCCAGGCCCTCCGGGAAGACCAGCTCAAGGGAGCCGAGCCCCATCGTCAGGTCCACCGACGCATCCTGGCTCCAGGAACCCGTGAACCAGAGCTCGATCTCCCCGACACCCGCGTTCACCTCCACGGACCGTGCGTTCAGGTTGCCCAGGTTCCGGGCCGTGAAGTCGGCCGCTCCCACCTCGAAGCTCGCTCGCCGCATGGACGAACTGTTCGGCTCGGTGATGTCCACCACGGACTCCGACGCCCCGGTCTTCAAATGAAGTCCGGTCATGGAAATGCCCCCGAGGTCGACATCGGCACGCACCGCTCCGAACTCCAGGTCGAGGTCCATGGGCAGGTCGCGTGCGAGCACCAGATCCATCTCCCCGCCCTGGTTCTTTCCCATGCGGATGGACTTACCGACGTTCTCCACGCCGAGGTGGAGGCTTGATCCCTCGAAGTCCACACGGGGCTCGAAAACATCCTCGTCGTACCGGAGCTGCATTCGGTACAGGAGCCCACCATCCACCGACCGTACCTTGAACCGTCCAGCCCCGTAGGTGACGTGGACACGCAGGTCCTGCTCTCCGGACCGCTGCCGGGACATGGTCACGGTTCGCCAACTCTGGGCCGATAGGGCCACCGGTGCGCAAAGGACGGCTCCGCAGAGCAGGAGCGCCCAGGTCGGGGTGCTACGCATCGGTCGAAGCCTCCGACGGGGCATCGGCGGAATCCGCGTCCACATCCATGTCGACGTCCACTGCGCGAGCCCACGCCTCGTCGAAGTCCCGATTGCCACGGTATTCGGGCCTACGGCCGGCCCGCGTGAGAAGTACGGCGCCGAAGCCGATCTGGATCGCGACGATGGTGAGCATGACGCCCACGAAGTTGAGCAACCCGCGGAAGAAGCCGAAGAACGGGACGATTGAGAGGAGATTGGCCAACATGAAGGCCGCCATCAGGCCGACGAGCCCTCCCACGACCGTATAGACCGGGTTGGACTTCCGGATCCAATCGGTGTAGCGGTAGCCACTGTCGGCCAGCCACTCACCGGTGTTCCGGGCCACCGACACGTAGCCGAGCAGGGCTGCGGCAAGCGCGGCGAGCGGGAAGAGGGGCAACCAGGCGATCATGACCGGGATGCCCACGATGGAAACCGCCAGCGCAACCGCACCCAGGATCCACACTGGAATCAGGAGGAATGAGCCGGCCAACCCCACCATGGCGGCTCGCCCCGGCGTCCGCCGGGCCGTCTCGGCGACGGCCTCCAGGTTCTCCGGCGCGAAGGCGACTATGCCCATGCCCACCAGACCGAGGATCACGACGGCGATGATGTTCTCCAGAAGTCCGGCAACGCCGCGGAAGACACCACGAACCGGGCTGAAGAGGCCCCAACTCGAGTCGCGGCCACCAACGCTGGATCGGATCTCGCTTCGGAGTTCTTCACGCAGTTCGTTGCGGAGTCTCTCACGGAGGTCGGTCTCCACATTGGAACTGAGCTCCGCGACGTCGATCAACTCACCCTCGATGGTGCCGCCCGCGCGATCCAACTCGGCGTCGGCCAAGCGGACGTCACCAAGGATGCGCCCCCCTTCCGGGAGTTCCAGGGAGCCATCCACCACCACCACGTTTCCCGTCACGGTTCCTTCCACCCGCACGTCGCCCTGCACGACCACGAGGTTGCCGTCGAGCGTCTCTCCGGCCCCCACCGTCACGTCCTCGTCGACGTGGAGCTGGATCTTCGAGTCCACCCCCTCGAGGGCCTCCTCCAGGGTGGTCAGGCGCCCGAGGTGACCGATGAGAGCACGCACAAGGGCTCCGTCGCTCTCACCGAGGCTCAGGGAGACGGAAGGCGCGTCCGGTGCGTCGGGCGCGGCCCGGGCCGACAGCGCCTCCTCCAGCGTCGCATCGATGCGTCCCGCCAACTCGCGGTCGGTACCGTCCAACTCCTGCGGAGGGGACCAATCACGGAGCATGGCCGAGAGAGGTCCGTCGTCGAGGGCCACGGCACCCCCGAGGAGCGACCGCCAGGCAGCTTCGAGGGCGTCACCGGCCGAGTACGAGCCGACCTCGGAGCCGTCGATGAGGACGGAGCCGTCCCGCAGGGCGATCTCCAGCTCCTCACCGTCTGAGAACTCCAGGCGGAGAGCCGTTTCGGACCGCCCCACCGAGACCTCCTTGGAGACCACGGTTCTCTCCTGCCCACGGACGAGTCCGGGGACGAGGAGTGCGGTCAAAACAAGCCCGAGCAGGGCGTTACGAAAGCGAGACATGAGCTACCTGACCATCGACTGGATGGTTGACGAAGAGATTGCGATAGAGGATCCACGCGGCAGCCACGCTACCTGCGGAGAAGGCCAGGAACGCCCCCAGCAGGGTAGCCGGGGACTGGGCCATGGAGCCAACCAGGGAATAGACCTCGAACGTCCCGGCGCTCTCCAGCGCCGCGGATGAGACGGCCTGCCAGGCCATGGCGGCGAACTCGGACGCCTTCCACCAGGCGAAGGAGGCAAGGGCGCCGGGCGTGAGCGTGGGGTGGCTGAACAGGGTCCAGAGAACCAGCCCGAAGGTCGCCACCGGTGTGAGCGCAACACCGGAGATGGCAGCCCAAGCCTGGCGGGACCGCGGAACCAGCCGCCCAGCCCAGACCAGGGCCCGGCCCCAATCCACGGCCGGCGCCGGCGCCGTCACCATCTGCGGTATTTCGACGTGGGCCATGACCCGAGCGGCGAAGTTCTCCGCAGGCGCGAAGTGGCCCAGGGCGTCCAATCCGCTCAGCGTGGACCGCCAGCCTTCCGCTTCCCGAGCGCACCGGGGGCATGCGTCCAGGTGGCTCCGAACTCGTGCGACCTGACGAGCGGGGAGGGATCCCTCGACGAAGTCCTGGAGACGACCGTGGTCCAGATGGCCTCCCCAACCCAGCACGGAGGCGAGGGCGGTACGGACCCGGGCCGCCAGCGGCAGCGGGGGGGATAGCCTCACCCCCTCCATGACCCGATCGGAGAAGCCGCCATCGGGAGCCAACACGGGAAGGTCTTCGAGACCCTCGAAGAGGAGCCTCCAACCGTCCATTTCCGCTGCACAACGGGCGCACGCATCCAGGTGTTCCTCGGCGGCCGCGTGCTCGCCTGCGGCGAGTTCGCGCCCGAGGAACGCCTGGAACTGCTCGGCGCTCAGATGATGCTGGAGATTGCGGTCGTTCACGGTTGGACTCCTGGTTCGTTTGTCCGTAGCACCCTACGGGGTTCCACTGGGCAGAGTTTCAAGCAACCACGGGTATTGTTCGTCACTCGACCTGCCTCCCTCACGCCACATGCTCCAACTTGTCCTTCAGCTCGTTCCGGGCCCTGTGGAGATACGTCTTCACCGTGCCCAGGGGGAGTTCCATGATCTCCGCGATTTCCTCATAGGCGTATCCCTCCACGTGGCGCAGCAGGATCACTGTCCTGTACTCCTCCCGGAGTTCCCCGATGGCTGCCTCGATCTGGCCCCCGAGTTCCTTGTGTTCCACCAGTTCCAGCGGGCTCTCGTCCCCGGACGCGATCACGATCCGGGACTGGTTGACCTCGTCCGGGGTGGTCGCGTGGGGTGATCCGTGGATGGACACCGTGTCCAGCCGTCGCTTGCGCAGGTGATCGATTGTGTGGTTGTTGGCGATCTTGAAGATCCAGTTACTGAACTTGTAGCTCGTGTTGTAACTCTGGATGGCGTTGAACGCCCGGATGAACGCCTCCTGCGCCAGATCCTCGGCCAGAGTGCGATCACGCACCATGCGGAAGATCAGGGAGAAGACGGGACGCTCGTAGCGCTTCAGGAGCTCACGAAAGGCGCTCTCGCGGCCCTGCGAGGCGAGGGTCGCCAGCTCCCGGTCGTCCATTTGGGCGTAGTCCAGAGCGGGCAGCGGTCGCGCATCCGGCCGAGGTTTCGCTTGCCACCCGAAGGTGGCGCGGGGGAGAGAAGGAGCATTCGAGAGCATCGTGGCCCCGTACGCGGGCAAAGAGCTCGCGGTTTCGACGGCCGTTGAGGCACTCCTGGCCTTCCCGTAACTTTCGGCCCCCTCCGCGGAGGGGACCGCTCCAGAATTCTACTCCGACCAACCTCTTCTGTCATGCCGCCCAACCATCCCGCCGCCCCCCGGGCCGGGGCCGACCGGGAACAGCAGGTCCAGCGCATCTTCTCCGAGATCGCGCCGCGGTATGACCTTCTGAACCACGTCCTCAGCCTGAACATCGATCGCGCCTGGAGGCGAAAAGCGGTTGCCCGCCTCGATTGGGAGCGCGCTTCCAGCGGGACCTTCCTGGACGCCTGTGCCGGCACTTTCGATCTGTCACTGGAACTGGGATGCCGCAAGGACTTCCGCGGCAAAGTGGTCGCTTCGGACTTCGCTCAACCCATGCTGGTCACCGGGAGCCCGAAACTGGCGGGTACGCCGGTCCTGCCCGTGTGCGGAGATTCTCTTCGACTCCCCTTCCCGGACGGAACGTTCGACGGCGTCACCGTCGGCTTCGGGGTGCGGAACCTGGCCGACCTCCCCGGAGGGCTCGCGGAGTTCAGGCGCGTCCTCCGCCCGGGCGCGCGCCTGGTCGTGCTGGAGTTCACGACCCCGCCCAATCCTCTGGTCCGCGCCGGATACCACTTCTACTTCCATCGGATACTCCCGGTGGTGGGGCGCCTCGTCTCCGGGCACCCTTGGGCCTACACCTACCTTCCCGAGTCCGTCAGGGAGTTTCCCGGGCCCACGGATCTTCAGGGGCTTTTCGACGCGGCCGGCTTTTCCGACTCGGGGCACCAACTCCTGACGTTCGGGATTGCGGCCATTCACTGGGGCACCAGCAGCCCGCGGTAGCGACGACCGCGGGCTGCCCCGGTCCCGGGAACGTCAGATTCCTTCGAAAAGCACGGTGGAGATGTAGCGTTCGGCGAACGACGGGATCACCACCACCACGGTCTTCCCCTCCATGTCGGGGCGGGCGGCGATCCGGTATGCGGCCACCAGGGCGGCACCGGAGGAAATTCCACAGGGAATCCCCTCGAGCCGGGCCGCCTCCCTGGCCATGTCCACCGCCTCCTGGTTCGCGATGGTGACGACCTCGTCGATGAGGGTCGTGTCCAGGACCTCGGGAATGAAACCCGCCCCGATTCCCTGAATGGTGTTTCCGGGACCCGGCTCACCGCCTGAGAGCACAGGACTCACCTCGGGTTCCACCGCCACCATCCGAAGGGTGGGCTTCCGCTCCTTCAGCACCTGGCCGCACCCCGTGAGGGTACCCCCCGTCCCGACTCCCGAGACCACCACGTCCACCTTGCCTTCGGTGTCGTTCCAGATCTCTTCGGCGGTGGTGCGCCGATGCACTTCCGGGTTCGCGGGGTTCACGAACTGCCCCGCGGCCACGGCTCCCGGGATCTCGGCCAGGAGTTTCTCCGCGAGGGTGAAGGCGCCGTTGATGCCCTCCTCCTTCGGGGTGAGGTGCACCTCGGCCCCCAGCAGGGCCAGCATCTTCCTGCGCTCGATGGACATGGTCTCGGGCATGGTCAGGACGCAGCGGTATCCCCGCGCCGCGCAAACCATGGCGAGCGCGATGCCCGTGTTGCCCGACGTCGGCTCCACGACGGTGACGCCCTCGTGAAGCCGGCCGTCGCGCTCCAGGCTGTCGAGCATCGATTTGCCGATGCGGTCCTTCACGCTGGCTGCCGGGTTGAAGAACTCCAGCTTGAGCAGAACGTCGGCCCGAGCGCCATGGTGACGGGAAAGGCGGGGCGCCCTCACGAGAGGGGTATCGCCGATGGTGTCGAGAATGCTGTCGTAGACGCGGCCGCGGCCGGGCCGCGCGGGGACGGACGGGGTCATGGACTCTCCAGGGCAGGATGGGGGTGGGAGGATAAAATACCCTTGGGTCGCGGGAACAGCCAAGCGCGTCAGCGTCCGCTCGGAATCTCCAGAATCGTGACGGGGCCCAGGGACGCGAGGGCGTCAGGTCCCATGCGGTCCGGGTCGCCCACCACGAGGATGGTCATGTCCTCGGGGCGGAGGTGTTCCAGAAACACCTGGTGGATCGACGCCGGAGTCACGGCCTGCACACCTGCCAGGTAGCGCTCCAGCCAGTCTTCCGGCAGATCCTGGGCCATGAACGACATGCGCCGGGACACGATCTGCGCGGGAGACTCGAAGTTGAAGACGAAGCCGTTCACGATCTGGTCGACGGAGGTTCGTACCTCCTCGTCCAGGGGAGGGGCGTCGCGCATCTCCTCCATCACCTCCAGGATCAGGCGCAGCGTGGGAACCGCATTCTCCGGACGGGTGCGGGTCACCGCGCCGATCAGGCCTCGGGCCTTCCGCGGCGTGGTCCACAGGGATGCCGCGGAGTAGGCGTACCCCTCCTGGGTGCGCACCCTGGACAGGAGCCTGGAGCTGAATCCTCCGGATCCGAGAATCGTGTTCCCGATCTGGGCCGCGAAGTAGTCCGGGTCTTCCGAGAGGTGCACGTCGGTGGGGTGCGCCATGACGAGGACACTCTGCTCCAGGGTTCGTGGAATCACGAAGACACCGCCGCCCTCGCGGATGTCCGGAATCGGCGGGGCGGGCAGGGGTGCAGTGCACGGCGGCCACCCTTCCAGAAGTCGCTCCAGCCTGGGGGCCATATCCTGCCAGGATACGTCTCCGGAAACCCCCAGGAGGAGGTGTTCCGGGCACACGATGCGCCCTCGGACGTCACGCAGGGTCTGCGAGGAGACTCTGTCCGGAAGGAGATCTCCCTCGTCCATCTCCCATCCCACGGGATGGTCGCCGAAGAGAAGGCGATTGAACTCGGTGAATGCCAGGCGCTGGGGATCGTCGGGCCGCCGACGGACGGCTTCGAGCTCACGCCCGCGCCAGCCCTCCACTTCGGCGGAATCGAACGCCGGGTAGCGAAGCATGCTGCCCCACAGGTCCAGAGCGGCATCGAGGTTCGCCGTCAACGTGTTGAGGCTGGAGAAGATGCTCTCCCCGCCACTTCCAAAAGCGGTCTGCAGCGCGTAGTACTCGAGTCGCGCGTCCACCGAGTCGGGGGACAGGATCTCCGTGCCCCCGTACCGCAACAGTGTCGGGAGTGCCGTGGCCGCCGCATAGTCGTGCCGCGGGAGGCGGGCATACCCGCCCTTGAATCGGGCGAAGATGTCCACCAAAGGGACGGACCGGTCTTCAATGAAGAGGACCTGCACGCCTGATACCTCGTGGAGCTCGGGCACGGGTGCATCGAACCGGATTGGAGCGTGGTCCAGGCTTTCGGCGATTTCGCGGGCGGATTGAGCCAGCGCCGGGGCGCCACCCCCCCCGAACGCCAGCAGGAAGAACGCCGTCAGGGACCAAGCGCGCTTCATGAGCCGCCCCCCCGGTGCAGCGTCGCTACGGTCCGGTTGGCAGCAGTCAGGTACGCGGAGGCAACGCGGCGGAGGTCGTCGGGGGTGACGGAGGCGAGCCGCTCCGAAAGTCTGAAGGTGGCGCGCCAGTCGCCGAACAGGGTGGAGGACTGGGCCAACTGGAAGGCCAAGCCGAGGTTGGACTGGAGGCGGCGGATCTGGCCCGCCTCGATCTGGTTTCGGACACGGGTGAGCTCGGCGGCGTGGGGTCCGTCTTCGGCCAGTCGAGCGATCTCCTCGTAGATCGCCTCCTCCACCTCGACGGTGGTGTGCGGGGCCCGCGGGGAGGCATCCAACTGGAAGAGCTGCGGGTACTTGTCTCCGGGGCCCAACGACGAGAACACTCCCGTGGCAAGGCGGTCCTGCTGCACGAGCCGCCGGTAGAGACGGGAGGTGCGCCCGCCGGTGAGAAGGGACGACAGGAGGGCCAGCGCCGGGGCGTCGGGGTGCGTACCCGACGGCACGTGCCACCCGATCCGTACGCTGGGCTCCGCGTCCCAGAGGACCTCCACCCGACGCTCGCCCCGCTGCGCGGGTTCACGGGCGAGCACCCTGGGAGGCTCGTCCCCCCGGGGCAGGCCCCCAAAAAAGGTGCGGGCCCATCGGACCACCTGCTCCGGATCCACGTCCCCAACGATGGCCACGACGGCATTGTTCGGCGCGTAGAAACGGCGGTAGTACTCCTCCACCTGGGGTCGCCCGAGGTTCTGGAGGTCCGACATGTACCCCACCACGGGAACGCCGTACGGGTGTTCATTGAAAGCCGCGGCCAGGTGGGCCTCGTAGAGGAGCCCTCCGGGGCTTGTCTCCACGCGCATGCGGCGCTCTTCCATGACCACGCTGCGCTCCGTGTAGAACTCCCGGAAGACGGGGTGGGCCATGCGGTCGCCTTCGAGCACGAACCAGAGTTCCGTCCGGTTCGAAGGCAGCTCGACGAAATAGGTGGTGGCCTCGCTCGTCGTGGTTGCGTTGAGACCCTGTGCTCCGGCTCGCGTCAGGATCCGATCGAACTCGTTCGGCACCACGTACGTCCTTGCGGAATCCTCCAGCGCGGCGATCCTGCGCTCCAGTCGCGCCGCGTCCGCGGAGTCCTCGCGTGCCCGCGCGCGGACCAGGGTGTCCTGGGCCGCGTCCATGAGGCCGAAGAGGTCCCGCTCCGCGGCCACGTTCCGGGTGCCGACCGAGGTGGTCCCCTTGAACAAGAGGTGCTCCAGCACGTGCGCGATCCCGGTGATGCCCAGGTGCTCCTGGACGCTTCCGACATCGTACTGGACCACGAACGAGACGGTGGGTGCCCCAGGTCGGGGAAGAACGAGGAGGCGGAGTCCGTTCTCCAGGGTGACCTCCCGCACGGGGAGGCGCTCGCCCGGCGTCGAAGCCTGCGCACCGGCCCCCTTCGACGAGCCCGCGAGGACCAGCAGGGCGAGGGCGGCCAGGGTCAGACGGCGGATCACGGGCTCACCGCGGCGGCTGGCATGTCGGGCAGAAGAAGGCCGATCGATTGGAGAAGACGAGTCGCTGGACCGTGTCACCGCAGGCGAGGCACGCCGCTCCGTCCCGGCCGTACACGTGGAGGCGGCGAGCATAGCTGCCCTCCTCTCCGTCGGCGTTGCGGTAGTCACGGATCGTGGTTCCTCCCTGATCGATGGCGGCCCGAAGCACGGCGCGGATGCCTGCGTGAAGTGCGGCTGCCTCCTCCGATGTAACCCGGTTGGCCGGGTCGCGGGGATGAAGCCCCGCCAAATAGAGTGCCTCGGCGGCGTAGATGTTCCCGATTCCTGCGACACGTCGTTGATCCAGGAGCCATGACCGCAGGGGAGACCGAGAGCCCTGGAGGGCTCGATACAGGCGTGCCGGGGTGAATCCCCGCTCCAGGGGCTCCGGTCCCATGCGGCGATCGCGGATCGCCCACGCCTCCGCATCCAGAACCTCCACCGTCCCGAATCGACGTTGGTCGTCGAAGATCATGACGCCGCCACCGTGGAACCTGAGGACCAGCGCAGGGTGCGTCGGGCGCCGGGCTCCCCTCGGCGCTTCGGGGAAGGGGAGCAGTCGCCCCGTCATCCCCAGATTCACCGCCAGCAGGCTGTCCCCGTCCAGGTGGAGGAGGACGTTCTTTCCCCGGCGTGCCACGGCCTCGATGGTTCGGCCCCGCAGCGCCGCGGAAAAACGCTGCCGCGGCTGGCGGAGAACGTCGGCGTGGACGATTTCCACGGCTCGGACGGTGGCGCCGACCACAGCGGGCCGAAGCCCCCGAACGATCGTCTCGGCCTCCGGTAACTCGGGCAAGGAACGGTCAGCCTTCCAGGCGTGACTGCTCGCGCCAACCGATGTCCGACCTGAAGAACGCCCCCTCGAAGGACACGGCGGCGGCGCCCTGGCGACTCCTCTCGGCGGCTTCGGTGAAGCTGGAGCCCACAGCGGTGACGGCCAACACGCGCCCGCCGGACGTCACCAACCGGTTCCCGTCGAGAGCGGTTCCGGCGTGGAAGACCGTAGTACCCCCCCCGTCCAGCCCCGCCGGAATGTGGACGGGCTTCCCGCGCTCGTATGTGCCCGGGTAGCCGGCGGACGCCACGACGGTCGTGACGGCCGCTCCATCGCCGAAACGGGCCGTCTGCCCGGAGATGGACCCGCCTTCCGCCACGGTGCGCATGAGGTCCAACAAGGAACTCTCCATGAGCGGAAGGACGGCCTGGGTCTCCGGGTCTCCGAATCGACAGTTGAATTCCACCACCTTGAGGCCCTCAGTGGTCTTCATGAGCCCGGCGTAGAGAAGTCCGCGGAACGTGGACCCGTCGTCGGCCATTGCGCGCAGGACCGGATCGAAAACCCGGAGACAGGCCTCCGAGATGATCTGCGGGGTGGCGATGGCCACGGGAGCATACGCGCCCATGCCCCCGGTGTTGGGTCCGGAGTCTCCCTCGCCCACCCGCTTGTGATCCTGGGCCGGCAGCAGGAGGACGGTGTGGGCGCCGTCCGCCAGCGCGAACACGGAGATCTCCTCACCCTCCATGAAATCTTCCACCACGACTTCTCTGCCCGCCTCGCCAAATGCCAGGTCCCCGAGCATGGAAGCGATGGCCTCGACCGCTTCGTCCACGGTGCCGCAGACCACGGCGCCTTTTCCCGCGGCGAGCCCCGAGGCCTTCACGACGATGGGCGCGCCCCGTTCCCGCACGTAGGCTTCCGCCGCGGCTTGGTCGGAGAACGTACGGTGCGCCGCCGTGGGGACGCCCGCGTTCCGCATGAGTTCCTTGGCCCAGGCCTTGCTCGACTCGATGCGGGCGGCGGCCCTGGAAGGTCCGAAGACCGGGAGGCCTCTGGCTTCCAGCCGATCGACGAGGCCGGCAGCGAGAGGGGCCTCCGGACCGACCACGGTGAGGTCGATCCGTTCCGCCGCGGCCCAGCCCGCGAGTGCCTCGACGTCGGAGGCGGCGATGGGCACCCCCGAACACAGCGGTGCCATGCCGCCATTGGGCTGCGTTGCGAAGAACTCGGCCGACGGGGCGTCCCGTCGGAGCTTCCAGAGAAGGGCGTGCTCGCGCCCACCGTTGCCGACGATCAGGATGCGCATGGCGGGAAGATAAGGAAGAGGGGCGTCGGGGCTACCCACCCCGACGCCCCCCGTCCGGAAGACCTACTGCCGGGTCAGCGCTTGATGCCGCCCATGAACTGCTCACCCATGCGCTTGGCCGCGGCGCCCATGGTGTCCAGGAAGTCCTTGGCGCCCTCGGCGTAAGCAGACGCGGCCTCCTTGAGATCTTCCTGATAGGCGTTGTCCGGATCGCCGCGACGAGGGTACTCGCCGCGGACGATGCGATCATAGTCTCCGGTCTCGATCCAGGCGCGCAGCTCGCTCACGCGGAGCACGTAGAAGGGGTGCGTGGAGCCCAGGAGGTTGAGGATCTTGAAGACCTGGTCGGCGACGTCTCCGCCCTCGCGGTATTCCTCGGCCTGGATGATGAACTCCTGCAGACTGGTTTCGTCCGAGTCACCCCCACCGGCCATCTTGAGCATGGTCCGCATCACCCGTTCCGGATCCTGGATCGCCAGGAGCCCGGCCCGGTCGCACGACAGCTCGCTCTTCCGGGACCATTCCAGGAGGGCCACCAGCACCGCCCGCGCGGCCAGGCCCACGATGGGGAAGCCCATGGAGGCGAGCTGGAGCAGCAGGTACGTCATGGTCCGGTAGAGGACGTGGTCGCTCATGATGTGACCGAGCTCGTGGCCGATGACGTAGGCGAGCTCGTCGTCCTCCAGCAGGTTCACCGTACCCGAATTCAGGATGATGAAGGGCTGCTCCATCCCATAGGCGCCGGCGTTGACGATGGGCGTCTGCGAGATGTAGAGCGGATAGTCTCCCGGGGAGTCGAGGGTCTTCTTGACCTCCTCGTAAAGCCCGTGCACACGGGGAAACTGGTTCTTGCTCACCCGCACGGCGTTGGCCTGGAACGCGAGGCGCACAGGCTTCTCGCCGAAGAAGCCGAAGAGCTTGCGGAGAACCTCATCGAATACCGGAATGCGCCGGAGCGCGGCGAGCGCGGCCTTGTCAGCGGGATGCTCCCACGCGCGGGGCGCGATGTCCGTAAGGATGCGGCGCGCCTTGGCGTCGCCACCCGTCTGCTCTTCTGTCCGATCCTGATCGTCGGCCATCGTCACATCCTCGTGCTTGGGATCCCCCGTCCAGCGCAGGCGGGTGCGGTGCCTCTTCTCCCTCTCTTACGGGAGGCTCGGGACGGGGGTTTCATGAGTACTACCCCAGGACGCGCTCCAGGTCCTGAATGATGTCGACCTCGTCTTCGATGCCCACCGAGAGGCGGACGAGACCGGGTGTGATGCCCATGATCGCGCGCCGGTCTTCGGGGACGGACGCGTGGGTCATGAGCGCCGGAACGCTGATCAGTGACTCGATGCCGCCGAGGCTTTCGGCCAGCGCGAAGATGCGGCAGTGCTCGGTCAGGGCCTTGGCCCGTTCCAGGGTGCCCACGTCCACCGAGACCATTCCGGTGAAGCCCTCCATCTGCCGGGCGGCGAGTTCGTGCTGGGGGTGGGACGGAAGGCCGGGATACATTACGCGCCCCACCTTGGGATGGTCCTCCAGGAAACGCGCTACCGCCATTCCGTTCGCGTTGTGTTGGCGCATGCGGACGTGGAGGGTCTTGAGCCCGCGCAGCGTCAGCCAGCAGTCCATGGGGCCGGGCACGGCGCCGGTGGATTTTCTCAGGAACATGAGCTCCTCCGCCAGTTCCTCGTCTCCCACTGCCACGATTCCGCCGATCACGTCGGAGTGACCGTTGACGTATTTCGTCGACGAGTGGACGACGAAGTCGGCCCCCAACTCGAGGGGCCTCTGGTTGTAGGGCGATGCGAAGGTGTTGTCCACCGAGAGAAGCGCCCCCCCCGCGTGAGCCACGTCGGCCACAGCGGCCAGGTCGCACACGCGCATCATGGGGTTCGTGGGGGTCTCCACGTGCACCAGCTTGGTGTTGGGCCGCATGGCGGCGGCCACGGCCGCGACGTCCGACGCGTCCACGTAGGAGAACTCGATACCGAAGCGACTCAGCACGCGATTGAACATGCGCGTCGTACCGCCATAGGTGTTCTCCTCGCTCACGACGTGGTCTCCGGCGGAGAGACGCTTCACGATTCCCTCGATGGCGGCGAGGCCCGAGGCGAAGGCGACGGCTCGCGTTCCCGACTCGAGCGCCGCCAAATTGGCTTCCAGAGCCTCCCGGGTGGGGTTGGCCGTGCGTCCGTAGTCGTAGTGACCGAGCGGCTCACCCACGGCGGGCTGCACGTAGGTGGACGTCTGGAAGATCGGCGTCATGATGGCGCCTGTGACGGGCTCGGGGGTCACCCCCGCGTGGACCGCTTTGGTGCCGAAACCGGCGTGATCGGAGCCGTGGTCGCTCATGGGTAGCTGGATCCTGGAATGTGCGGGGACGCGGGGCGGGAACCGAAAATGTATCCAAGGCCCGCCCATGGACGCCACCGCGGCACCGACTGCATTGACCTTGCCCGTTACCTGTCGCCAACGTTCAAGGTCTGAGGCTGAACTCCCGCTCCCCTTTTCGCCCTTCCAGGCATAGAAAACCGCATGGCCCTCCATCTCCCTCCTGAGCTGATGGTGAGCGTGTCCGGAGTGCGCGGGCGCGTGGGGCTGCCGCTCACCCCCGAGCTGATCGCCGGGATTGCGGCAGCCTTCGGCGCCTTCCTCCGCTCTGAAGGCGAGACGGGTCCCGTCTGCGTGGGGCGGGACTCGCGGACGTCCGGCCCCATGTTCGTGCGGGCCGTCGTTGCGGGGCTGCAGTCGGCCGGGTGCGATGTGGTGGAATTGGGGGTGGTGCCCACGCCGACCCTGCTGTTGGCGGTGCGGGAGAGCGGGGCGGCGGGGGGGATCAGCGTCACCGCCAGCCACAACCCGGCTGAGTGGAACGCGCTCAAACTGGTGTCCGGGGAGGGCATGTTCCTGGACGCTCAGCGCTCCGCGCGCTTCCGTGCCTACCTCGCCGAGGTGGATCCCCCCCGAGCCGGGTGGGACGGGGTGGGGCAGGTGACGGGCGACGACCAAGCATGGTCGCGCCACCTCACGCGCATCCTGGCGCTTCCCCATCTGGACCTGCCCGCGCTGAGAGCGGCGGGTCTCGACGTGGCGGTGGACTGTGTCCACGGGGCCGGCGGCCCTGTCGTTGCCGAGCTTCTCCGAGAACTCGGCTGCACGCACACCGGGATGGGGATGGAGCCCGACGGGCTCTTTCCCAGAGACCCCGAGCCGACTGCCGCGAATCTCTCGGATCTGGGGCGGCTCGTCCGCGAAAGTGGGGCCATGGCGGGCCTGGCCATCGATCCGGATGTGGATCGCTTGTCCCTGGTGGATGAGACGGGGCGGCCCCTCGGAGAAGACCTGACCCTTGCGCTGGCGGCGGCGGCGGTCCTGCGTCGGACGCCGGGCACGGTCGTCACGAACCTGTCCACGAGTCAGGTGGTGGAGGACGTGGCCCGATCCTTCGGTGTCCCGTTGGTCCGGGCGCCGGTCGGTGAAGTGAACGTCGCGAGGCGGATGCAGGCTGAATCCGCGGTGGTGGGGGGGGAGGGCAACGGCGGAGTCATCCTGGCTGCCCTGCACCACACGAGGGACGCTCCGCTGGCCGTCGCCCTCATTCTCCAGCACCTCGTCGACGAGGGAACGACGCTTTCCGAGGCTGCCGGCCGCTGGCCATCCTATGAGATCGTGAAGGAGAAGGTGATGTTTCCCCGGGAGTCCCTCGACGCGGCCTACGAGGCCCTGGCGGAGGACCTGAGGGCGGTGGAGCGGGACGGCACCGACGGGTTGCGGCTGGCTTGGCCTGGCGAACGGAACTGGCTCCACGTCCGGCCGTCGGGCACGGAGCCGGTGGTCCGCCTCATCGCCGAGGCGCCCGACGCGGCGGCGGCCAGAACGCTCGTTCGCAGGGCACGCAGCATTCTCGAGGGTGTCGGGTAGGACGCGGCGACACCGATTTTTGATTACCGGAGACCCTATACATGTGCGGTATCGTTGGATACGTGGGCTCGAAGAACGCCACTCCCATCCTCCTGGATGGCCTCAGGCGGCTCGAATACCGGGGGTATGATTCGGCTGGGCTGGCGCTGGTCAACGGCAGTGGACGACTCACAGTCGTAAAGAAGCCGGGGAAGATCGCCGAGCTCGAAGCCGTGATTGCCAGGATGGCTCCCAAGGGAACCTGCGGAATCGCGCACACGCGTTGGGCGACCCATGGGGCGCCGACGGAGCCCAACGCGCACCCCCACACGTCCGGGGAATCCAGCATAGCGCTGGTTCACAACGGGATCATCGAGAACGCGGACGTCCTGAGGACCATGCTCCGGGCCGAGGGGTACGGCTTCGCCTCCGAGACCGATACCGAGACACTCGTTCACCTCATCCACTTCCTCTGGAAGGACGGCCTGGCCTTCGAGGAAGCCGTCTCGAGCGCCCTCTCCCAGGTCGAGGGCACGTACGGGATCGCGGTGGTCGCCAGCGACGAGCCCGACAAGATCGTCGTTGCCCGGCTTGGGAGTCCCCTCTTGATCGGGGTGGGGAACAACGGGGAAATGCTCGCCGGGTCCGACGCGGCGGCCGTGGTGGCCCACACCCGGGAGGTCGTCTACCTGGACGACGGTGACTACGCGGTTCTCACGCCCGAAGGATACCGAACGTACCACCTCGACCATGGGGAGGTGCGCCGCTCGGTGCACCGCGTGACCTGGGACTTGGCCGCTATCGAGAAGGACGGGTTCGACCACTTCATGCTCAAGGAGATCTTCGAGCAACCCGACAGTCTCCGCGACGTGATGCGGGGTCGGCTGCTGGAGGAAGAGGGGGACGCCCGCCTCGGCGGGATCGGGGAACACCAATACGACCTGGGACAGGTGAGGAGGGTGGTCATCACGGCGTGCGGGACGAGTTGGCACGCCGGTCTGGTCGGGGAGTACATGCTCGAGGAATTGGCTCGGATTCCGGTCAGTGTGGAGTACGCGTCCGAATTCCGATACAGGAATTCGGTCCTCGAAGAGCGTACCCTCGTCCTGGCGGTCAGCCAGTCCGGAGAGACTGCAGACACCCTGGCCGGCCTCAAGGAGGCGAGGCAAAGGGGCGCCACGACCATGGGAATCGTGAACGCGGTGGGCTCGTCCATCGCCCGGGAGACCGATTTCGGCATCTACCTCCACGCTGGCCCCGAGATCGGCGTCGCCTCCACGAAGGCGTTCACCAGCCAGTTGGTGGCGCTGGCGATGTTCACGCTCTACCTGGGGCGTCGCCGGCACCTTTCAGTGGTTCAGGGTCAGGAGATCGTCGCTGCGCTGAAGGCCCTTCCTGACCAGGTGGCCCAGGTCCTCGCGCTGGACGGGGCCATCCGCGTTCTGGCGGAGGAATACAAGGACGCCAGGAACTTCCTCTATCTCGGTCGCGGTTATCAGTTCCCGGTGGCCCTCGAGGGTGCGCTGAAGCTGAAAGAGGTGAGTTACATCCACGCGGAGGGATATCCCGCCGCCGAGATGAAGCACGGACCCATCGCGCTCATCGATTCGGAGATGCCCGTGGTCTTCCTCGCGCCCCGGGACCCCGTCTACCCGAAGGTCGTGTCCAACATCGAAGAGGTTAAGGCCAGAGGGGGGCGCATCATCGCCGTCGTGAGCGACGACGCTCCTGAACTGGAGGGGAAGGTCGACCACCTCATTCGGATCCCCCAGACGATTCCCAGTCTGCTCCCGGTGCTCACCACCATCCCCCTCCAGCTCCTGGCCTACCACATCGCCCTTCTCCGAGGGGCGGACGTCGACCAGCCTCGCAACCTGGCGAAATCGGTGACGGTGGAGTGACGGGCGGGGGGATTCGATGAGGGTGGTGCTCCAACGGGTGACGCGGGCTCGAGTCACCGTGGAGCAGCGAGTCGTTGGAGAGATCGGGTCCGGCTTTCTGATCCTCGTGGGCTTTCGAACCGAGGACGGCGAAGCCCAAATCGACTGGATGGTGGACAAGGTGCTGGGCCTGCGCGTCTTTCCCGACCTGGACGGGAAGATGAACCTGGACCTTGGAGGGATCGTCGGCGACCTCCTGGTGGTGAGCCAGTTCACCCTCTATGGGGACACGCGCAAGGGTCGACGCCCGAGCTTCGTGGACGCAGCGCCGCCGGAACTGGCGATTCCTCTTTACGAGTGCTTCGTGGAGGCGCTCCGCGCTCGGGCGCCGGGCCGCGTCGAGACTGGAGAGTTCGGCGCCATGATGCGGGTGGAACTCACCAATGACGGACCGGTCACCCTGGTGTTGGAGCGAGAGTGAACCCCATTCCCCGCATCGTGCTGGCGTCCGCTTCGCCGAGGCGGGCCGATCTGCTTAGACAGATGGGGCTCGAGGCCGGGGTGCGGCCCGCCCATGTGGACGAGAGCTACCTTGCCGGGGAAGGTGCGGAGGCGCACGTGGAGCGCCTGGCCCGCATGAAGGCGGAGGCCGTCTCGTCGTCGGAGCCGGGGGCGCTGGTCGTCGGGGGGGACACCGTGGTCGTGGACCGGGGCAGGGTGCTGGGAAAACCCCGGGACCGTGAGGAGGCCGTGGCCATGCTCCTCAGCCTGGCAGGAAGGACCCACACGGTGCTGACGGGGATCGCGTTGGCGGGCCCCTCGGGGACGGTGAGCGCGGTGGGCCGAGCCTCGGTGCACTTCCGAGCGTTCGGGCCCGACGAGGCCCGCGCCTATGCGGAGACCGGGGAACCGCTGGACAAGGCGGGGGCCTACGGAATCCAGGGTCTGGGCGCCGCGTTGGTCGATGGGATCGATGGGGACTACTATACGGTCGTCGGCTTTCCCATCGGTTGCTTCATCGAGCTGCTGGCGCGCTCGGGGTGGCGCTACGCATTTGGAAACCTGAATCCGATCGACTCATGAGCACCCCCGCCATCATCGCCATCGACCAGGGCACGACGGGCTCCACGTGCGTCATCGTCGCCCAGGATGGCCGGATTCTGGGTCGGGCCTATTCTGAGTTCACCCAGCACTTTCCCCGGCCGGGATGGGTCGAGCACGATGCCGAAGAGATCTGGCGCGTGACGGTGGACGTCACCCGCCGGGCCTTGGCCGACGCCGCTGAAGCGGACGTCCGCGGGTTGGGGATCACGAACCAGCGGGAGACCGTCGTCCTCTGGGACAAGTCGACCCTGGAGCCTGTCCACCACGCCATCGTGTGGCAGGACCGGCGCACCACCGCCATCTGTCGGGCTCTCAAGGACGACGGACGGGAAGACGAGGTACGGAGGCGCACCGGGTTGGTGTTGGATCCCTACTTCTCCGGGACGAAGATCCGCTGGTTGCTCCGGGAGCGTCCCGACCTGCGACGTCGCGCCCAGGCAGGGGAGCTCGCCATGGGCACCGTCGACAGTTGGCTCATCGCCCGCCTGACCGGGGGTGCGGTCCACGCCACGGACCACACGAACGCCTCCAGGACGCTCCTGTACGCATTGGGTGAAGCAGCCTGGGATCCCTGGCTTCTGGACCTCATGGAGACGCCGGCGTCCCTGCTCCCGGAGATCCGGTCCAGCGCCGGAGACTTCGGCCTGGCCCTGGGCGAGCACCTTGGCAGGGACGTGCCCATCACCGGCGTGGCCGGTGACCAGCAGGCGGCGCTCTATGGGCAAGGGTGTTGGACGGCCGGGCTGGCCAAGAACACCTACGGAACGGGGGCGTTTCTCCTGCTCCACACGGGCGGGAGTCCGGTGCCGTCCAAGCACGGCCTGCTCACCACGGTGGCTTGCGACGAGCGAGGGGGCGTGGCGTACGCGCTGGAGGGTTCGGTCTTCATCGCCGGTGCAGCCATCCAGTGGCTTCGGGATGGTCTGGGCGTGGTGGCGCGGGCGGCCGACTCGGAGGCCCTGGCCCGGTCCCTGGCGGGGAACGATGGTGTCTACTTCGTTCCGGCCTTCGTGGGCCTCGGCGCACCGCACTGGGAGCCCGACGCCCGGGGGATGGTGGTGGGGCTCACCCGTGGGAGTGGGCGTGCCCATCTGGCCCGCGCGGCGCTGGAGTCGATGGCGTACGGCACCGCCGAGGTTCTGCATGCCATGGAGGCGGACTCCGGTGTCAACACCTCGGAGTTGAGGGTGGACGGCGGCGCCGCACTGAACGACTGGCTCATGCAGTTCCAATCCGACATTCTCGACGTCGCGGTGCGTCGCCCCGCGCTGGTGGAGACGACGGCGCTGGGGGCAGCGGGGCTCGCCGGGGTGGCGTGCGGGGTATGGGGGAGTGGGTCGGACTTCCTGGCGGTGCAGGGGGAAGCGAGCCGCTTCACCCCGACCATGGCTCCTGAAGTGCGGGGCCAACTCCAGGCAGAGTGGGACCGGGCGGTGCGGGCAGCGGTGGCTTGGGCTCGCGATGGGGCGTGAATCCTCGTGGGCGTCGAGAGGGAGAAGACCCCAGGATGGGTGGGGAAAACCCCCCGGCCAGGTCAGTGACGTCACGGAGTCCGAGGTAAGGGGTTTTCCTGACTGGTCCGCACGGTGGTGGCAGCCCTAGATTTCGGGCGGAAAAATGGCGTCATACAAAGAAGAAAGAACTGCCCATGCCGGCTTCGAAGCCGGCCATAACTGAGGGGTGACGATGAAAGTTCACGGCCGGTTCATGGTAGGCTTGGTCGGGGTGGCCGCCGTGGTCTCGTACTTGGTATGGACCGGGGTGAGCGAGACCATGGTGTACTACCTCACGCCGGGGGAGCTGATGGCCAAGGTCGCCAGCGACCCCACGTTCAAGGAAGTGGGCGTGAAGATGAGCGGGAAGGTCGTCCCGGGCACGTACGAGCGCGTCGAGGGAGAGCTCCTCCACCGCTTCGAGGTTCGGGACATGTCCGATGAGTCGCTCACCTTCTGGGTGGAGTACCGGGATGCGCTTCCGGATACGTTCACCGAGGACTCGGAGGTCGTGTTGGAGGGACGCCTTGACGACAGCGGTGTCTTCCAGGCGACCACGCTTCTGACGAAATGCGGGAGCCGCTATGAAGCGTCTCCGGAGGATCTGGCCGGGTGACGATTCTCGGCGAATTCGCCCTGTGGATTGCGCTTCCCGTGGCGCTGTGGGGCATGGTTCTCGGCTTTCTCGGGGGGCGCAACCAGCGGGGTGACCTGGTCTTCAGCGCCGAGCGCAGCATCCACGCGGTGACCTTCCTGCTGACTCTGGCGTCGGCGGGGGTGATGGCTGCCTTTCTCGGTGACAAGTTCGAGTACTGGTACGTCGCCAGCTACTCCAACCGGGACCTCGAGGTTTTCTACAAGGTGACGGGCCTGTGGGCCGGCCAGCGGGGCTCTCTGCTGTTCTGGGCGCTTCTGCTCTCCTTCTTCTCGTCCATCACGGTCTTGCTGAATCGGCGTAAGAACAGAGAGTTCATGCCCTACGTGGCAGGGGTCCTCCAGGGGATCCTGCTGTTCTTCATCGTCGTGCTGCTCTTCGCCAAAGTGAATCCGTTCGAGCGGCTCGCGTTCATTCCCGTGGACGGGCAGGGGCTGAATCCCCAGTTGCAGAACTACTGGATGACGATCCACCCGCCCACGCTCTACCTGGGCTTCACTGCATTCACCATTCCCTTCGCCTTCGCCATGGCGGCGCTCCTGAACGGGCGGCTGGACTCCCGGTGGATCACCCTCACGCGCCGGTGGACCCTGCTTTCCTGGTTCTTCCTGTCCGTGGGGATCGTATTCGGGATGCGGTGGGCGTACGAAGAATTGGGATGGGGCGGATACTGGTTCTGGGACCCTGTTGAGAACGCGTCGCTCCTTCCGTGGCTCACTGCCACCGCGTTTCTCCACTCCATCATGATCCAGGAAAACCGGGGCATGCTGAAGGTGTGGAACATGTCCCTGGTGGTACTGACGTTCCTCCTCACGATTTTCGCCACCTTCCTGACGCGATCGGGGCTCATCGAGTCGGTGCACTCCTTCGCACAGGAACTCACCATCGCGTACATCTTCCTCACGTTCATGGGGTCGATTCTCGCGGCTTCGGTGGTGCTCATTCTGTATCGCCTGCCGAGTCTCCAGAGCGAGAACCGCATCGAGTCGTTCCTGTCCCGTGAGGCGGCGTTTCTCTTCAACAACCTGATTCTCATCGGGGCCGCCTTCGCGGTTCTCTGGGGCACCATCTTCCCCTTGGTGGCCGAGGGTGTCACGGGCCAAAAGATCAGTGTCGGTCCGCCCTTCTTCGAAAAGGTGAATTTTCCCATCGGCCTCGCGCTCCTGGCGCTGGCCGGAATCGGTCCGGTCATCGCCTGGCGGAGGGCGACCAAGCGGAACCTGAAGAAGAACTTCATGACGCCGGTGATCGCCGCCTTGGTGGTGGTCGTCGGTCTCTGGATATCGGGTGCCCGGCATCCCCTCGCCCTGACCACGTGGGGGATCAGCGCGTTCGTTCTCGTGATCATCGGCGTGGAGTTCTGGAAGGGCACCAAGGCGCGGGCGCGGATCGAGGGTGAGGGCATTCCCATCGCCCTCTATCATCTCGTGACCCGCAACCGTCGTCGGTGGGGCGGCTACACCGTGCACGTCGGCATGGTCATGATCTTCGTGGCGTTTGCCGGCGCCGCCTACAACGTGGACGCGCGCAAGCACATGATGCCCGGCGACACCATCGAAGTGGCGTCTCCCTATGGGCATACCTACACCCTCACGTACGAGGGCCTGTCCACGTCCGTGGGCAGGGGGCAGCGCAACCTGCTCTGGCAGGCCATCGCCCTCGTGTCGGTCACCAAGGACGGCGAGAGCCTAGGCACGCTGACCACCGAGAAGCGTCGGTACATAACCCAGGAAATGCCCATGACCGAAGTGGGCATCCGATCGACGCCGGTCGAGGATCTGTACATCATCCTGTCGGCGCTGGACGATCCCAACGGTGCGCTGAATGCAGACGCTTCGGCCCAGGGAATCGACCTCCAGGTCCTGGTGAAGCCTCTGGTGGCGTGGATCTGGTACGGAACCTTGATTCTGGCCTGCGGGAGCCTTCTCGCGCTTTGGCCCAGCGCCGAGAAGCGGAAGGTCGCGGAGGCGACGCCCAGGGACGAGTCGGTTCCGGCGGGGGCGGCCTGACATGGCGCTCGCCCTGGGTGCGGGCCTTGTCGCCTTGGCGATCGTCTTCTTCATCGTTCAGCCGGTCGCCAAGGGCATGCATGTGTCGCTGGAGCGGGACGAAGACGAACTCACCGAGACCGAGGCAAGGAAGCGGGTGGCGCTCCTCGCCCTCCGGGACGTGGAGTACGACTTCCTCGCAGGGAAGTTGGACGACAAGGACTATCGTTCGCTGAAAGGCGAGTTGACCGCCGAGGCCCTGGCCGCGCTCGAAGCCGACGAGAAGGCGCGCGCCGGGGTCTCCGGGGACGCCGATGCGGCCCTGGAGGCGGAGATCGCCGAGATTCGCGCGGGAATCCGAGAAGCCCGGTTCTGCTCCGACTGCGGAGCTGAGAACGAGGCGGGCAGCCGTTTCTGCTCGTCGTGCGGACACGCGATTCACGCGGCTGCCACGTCCTGAACGTCACCCTGCCCGTGGAGACCTCCACAGTGGAAACGACCCCGGACCAGGTCCGGGCACAGCCGGTCCTGCGCGCCACCGGGCTCACGCGCGAGTACGGGACCGTGGTCGCCGTGGCCGGGATCGATCTGGCGATGGGGCCGGGTGATTTCCTCACGATCTTCGGACCGAACGGGGCGGGAAAGACCTCTCTGCTCAGCCTGCTCGGTGGGCGCCTGCGACCCTCCAGCGGAGAGGTCGCGGTCGGTGGGCAGCGCCTCGACTTCGGCGAGACGTCCTGGCGTAGTCGCATCGGCGTCCTCTCCCATCAGTCGTTTCTGTACGCACACCTGACCGTTGCGGAGAATCTCCGCTTCTTCGGCAAGCTCTTCGGGCTCACGGACCTCGAGGAGCGGGTGCCGTCTCGCTTGGAGCAGGTGGGACTGACGGATCGCGCGGACTTCAAGGCTCGGCAGTTGTCGCACGGGATGCGCCAACGTGCCGCGCTGGCGCGGGCGCTCCTCCACGATCCCGAGCTCGTGCTCCTCGATGAGCCCTACACAGGGCTGGATCCCTATGCCGCTTCCGTCCTGAAGGGGGTTCTGTCGTCTCTCAGGGACGGCCGCCGGACGGTGGTGATGGTCACCCACAACCTGTCACAGGGCCTGGAGTTGTCGAACCGTATCGCCATCCAGGTGCGCGGTCGTTTCGCTTGGCAGGGTGCCCGAGATGAACTTGATGCGGGCGAATTTGAGCACTTCTACCATCGTGTGGTGGAGAACGGAGCCGGATGACGTACCTCAACCAGATCTACGCGATTCTGTGGAAGGACCTGCTCCTGGAGCTTCGGACCCGAGAACGAATCGCCGCCATGACCTCGTTCGCCGTTCTGGCGGGGGTCCTCTTCAACTTCTCCATCGACCAGACCATCGTGCGCCCTCAGGACATCGCGGCCGGGCTCATCTGGATGACCCTGGTTTTCGGGGGACTCCTGGGGATCGGTAGGACGTTCTACCTGGAGGGGTTGGACGGCGCGTTCCATGGCGTGCTCACGAGTCCCACGCCCAAGGATGCGGTCTTCCTGGGCAAGACCGCGGCGAATTTCGTCCTGCTCTACGTGGTCGCTCTCTTGGTGGTGGGGGTGTTCATGTTGTTCTTCGGTCTGGACCTCGGGGAGCACCTGGGGATGCTGGCCCTCACGCTGGCCTTGGGTGCGCTGGGGTTCGTGGCTCTGGGCACCTTGTTCAGCGCGGTCTCGTCGGGGACGCACATGGGTGAGACCCTCCTTCCCATCCTGGTCTTCCCCCTGTTGGTCCCCATGGTCATCTACGGCGTTTCGGCCACAGGGCGCCTCCTGGCCGGACGTCCCATCGTGGAGATCGCTGGGAACGTCCGTATGCTCGCTGCTTTTGCCGTCCTCGCCGTGGGTGCGGGAGCGGTCATGTTTCGTTTTGTCGTGGAGGAGTGATGCCTTCGAAGAGTCTCCGCATCGCCGGCATGGTCTTGGCTGTTCTGGGGGTCCTGGGGGTCCTGGTCCTCCATTGGATGGTGTTCTTCTACGCCCCCACCGAGGCGTCCATGGGCATCATCCAGAGGATCTTCTATATCCACGTACCCTCCGCCTGGGTCGCCTTCCTGGCCTTCGGCATCGTGGCCCTGTGCAGCGCGGTCTATCTGTGGCTGGGAGACGAGAAACTGGATCACGCCGCGGTCTCCGCCGCCGAGGGCGGGATGGTCTTCACGACGGTGGTGCTCCTCACGGGGCCACTTTGGGGACGCATCGCGTGGGGCACATACTGGACCTGGGAACCCCGGCTCACGCTCACGCTCCTCCTCTGGTTCATCTACCTGGGCTACTTCCTGGTTCGATCCGCCACCGAGAATCCCGAACGGGGCAAGCGCTTCGCCGCCGTCGTGGGGATCGTGGGAGCCCTCGACATTCCGCTGATCCACCTGAGCGTGATCTGGTTCCGCTCCCTGCATCCAACGCCGGTGGTCATGAAGCCGGAAGGTCCCACTCTCGATCCCGCCATGCTGCAGACGCTGGGCGTGGGTCTTCTCTCCTTCACGCTCCTGTTCCTGGGGGTCTTCCTCCAGCGGTACTTCGTAACCGCGGCCGAACATGTCGTGGCCGTCAGCGACCGCCGCGCGGAATCGTGACCGTCCCAACCATGAGAGGTGGTGCAATGTCCCTGTCCAATCGACTTCTCCGTTGGGCCCTGCCCGTGCTCCTGGCCCTCCTCGTCAGCGTCCCGCTCCTGGCTCAGGAAGGGATGCCGGTGGGCGGAGCGACGGGCCAGAATCTGAGGGCCTACCGTTTCGTGTTCCTCGCCTATGCCATCCTCTGGGTTCTCGTCTTCGGTTGGGTGGCGTCGGTCGGGCGTCGTCTGGCCAAGTTGGAGCGCCGGCTCGGAGAGTAGGCCTCGTAGAACTGAGGGAACACGGATTTCCGAGCCCCCTTGCAGGGCGCTTCGGGGTCCCGGGTCCTTCCTTCCAGACGGAAGACGCCCTGCCGACGGGGCTTTTCCGCATTCCGGGGGGCATATCCGCCCAACGCAACCGGATGCCTTGACCGTGGCATGATTCTTCCTGTTGTTCTACCTTTGCACTAGTCTGTTCACACGGTTCATTGGTCCCGGTGGGTCGTTTCGATCGGGCCCGTTCCAACAGGAGGCATCCTTTGATGAAGACGGCACGGAGTGGAGCTGCCCACGTCGCGGGGATCGCCTTGGTGGCGCTTCTCGCTGCTTCGGCGCTCCAGGGGCAGACCACCACCATGCCCTCCACCCTTCGGTACGGGTCGGGGCTCATGGACATCCCGGTGGCCAGCGTTCTTCCTCATCTCGCCATCACCGGCACCTATTCCGGGTTCTTCATGAAGCTGGATCGGACGCTCCAGTTGGACAACGCGGGTGTTCCCTCGGGCTTCGGTGGGGGCGTGGACGAGTTCTATTCAGATGGTTCCGTGGCGATCGGGCTGTTCGACCGCGTGGAAGTGGGTACGACGATCCAATCACTGGGTGACGCCGACGCCGGCGGAAACGTCTGGGGGCTGTTCGGTCGCGTGCAACTCTACCAGCCCACCGATCAGGGGATCGGCCTGGCCGTCGGCGGGCGGTACGTCACTGCCCCGGACTTTGGCGACGGTGTTGACCTGCAGCCGACACGCCTCGGGTTCCCCGACTCGCGCATGCGGCAGCAGTATACCGGGATGGAAGAGGTCAAGACCGACCTAAGCCTGTACGGCGTCGCCACCGCCTACGTGCGGGGGTTCGACGGCGGATTCCTACCGCGGCACGACCTGACGCTCTCCCTCGGGTATGGGTCGGGCATGTTCCAGAAGGGTGACGAATACGGATTCTACAAGTTCGCCGACTCCGAGGGTTGGTTCATGGGCTCCGCTCTGCATTTCGGCGTGGGCGAGAATTCCATCCTGACCTTCATGGGCGAGTACAACGGATTCGACGTCAACCTCGGCGCGCAGTTCGACATCGGGGGCATTCGCCTCGGCGCCCAGTATCTTGCGTCGAACTATAG
>DATHZE010000234.1:0-12007 GCA_035458765.1 Longimicrobiales bacterium | reverse complement strand
GGATTCCCGTAGCGGCTGAGCGGCTCCGCCACCGGGACGGCGTCGGGAACGGCGTCGAGGTCTTGTTCCGCCCAATCCCTGGCGCGCCGCATGCGCGGCATCTCCGGGCCCACGCCGGCATCGGGGTCTTCCGCCTCGGTGGCCGCGGTCCTGGACCTGGACGGGCCGGCTGAGCCCGCCACCGGCGTCGGGGCCTCCGGAACCCCCGCCGGATACCCGACCACGGCGCACCCGGAAGCGGCCAGAATGGCAGGAATCAAGAGGTGCCTCATGGTGCCCCGTCGCCATAGAGTCGGTGGACAAATGAGGCTCGTCTCTCCTCCGTCATCCTAGCTAAAGCGCTATTGGTCATAGAGTTGTCGTGCGTCACTTCCCGTAGAATCTCTACACCGCTCGGCGGCGCGGGAATGTCGTCGTCCTCGTGCTCGAGCTCGATCTCCAAGAGGGTCATTCCGTCCAGGTGCCCCAGGAAGCGATCCAACTCCCACGGACCCGAAACGAAGCGCACCTTTTCCAGCACGCGCGTCCCCGCAGCCTCCAGGAGGGCGTCGGCCACGTCCTGGGAGACGACCGTCTCCACCTCCCGGCGCCGGACACCGTCCCCGCTCTTGAGGGTCAGGACCGGCCCCCGCGCCTCCCCGGTGCGGATCCGCACGGAAGGGTCGCCGGTCTTCACGTATCCCTGGACGAACCGACGGCCCTCTCCCAGGCATGCCCAGAGAGCGGGGTCCATGCGCACCAGATACCGGCGCTCGATCTCGAAGGGTCCCTGCCCCACCGCCTGCTCCACCGGCTACCCCCCCGGCTTCCGCCCCAGAACGGCCACGCGCCGTCTGAGAAGCGGGATGAGGCCCTGGAACAGTTTTTCGGCCACCCGGAGCCCCGGGACGTGCGACTCGGCGTAATACGCCCGTTCGATCTCGAACCCGGCGTCCTTCATCATCCCGGTCATGCGCGCCATGGACTTGTAGTCCACGTGGCTCACGTCCCGCTTCAGGAGGACGTCGTTGTTCTTGAGGATCTCGAGGACGTGGCCGCGGTGGGGCGTCCAGACGCTGAATCGTCCGCCCGGACGCAGGAGGCGGAACGCCTCGGCGACGACCCGCGTGGAGTCCTCCGGGTACAGATGCTCGAACAGGTCCGCTGCCAGCACCAGATCCCAGGCGTCGCCTTCCAGGCCGGTGTTCCCTCCATCGGCGCACACGAAGCGCAGGTTGGCCTTCGGGTCCTGCTCGAGACGCCGGTTGCAGAGAGCGACGCTCTTTTCGCTGAAGTCCACGCCCACCACCTCACCCACCTGGTCGGCCAGAGCGAAGCTGAACGTGCCCCAACCGCACCCGACGTCCACCATCCGTTCGCCGGGACCCGGGCGGTACAGCTCCAGCACCTTGGCGACGCGATACCGTTGGAACGGGCTCTCGTGGTCCGTGATGTGGTCGGCGTCGAAGTAGGCGGTGGAGTCGTAGTACTCCTTGCCGATGCGTCCGTCCGTCATGCCGTCTCCCAGGTCACAGGCGTCCGAGGATCTGCTGGAGCTTGAGCCACCATACGCGCCAGACGGCCTCTCGAACGATGCGCTTGGACATCTTGGAGTCCCCGGTGTCCCGCTCGGTGAAGAGGATGGGGATCTCCAAGAGGGAAAAGCCCTTGTCCCACGCCCGGAACTTCAGCTCGATCTGGAAGGAATACCCGTTGGACCGGACCCTCCCCAGATCCACCGCTTCCAGGACCTTCCGATGCCAGCAGTTGAAGCCCCCCGTGGCGTCTCTCACGGGCATCCGGGTGATGGTCCGGGCGTACCAGGAACCGAAGACGGAGATGAACAGGCGGCTCACGGGCCAGTTCAGGACGTTGACCCGTCCACCCACGTACCGGGACCCGATGACCACGTCGTGGTCGCGCGCGGCCTCGATGAACCTCGGAAGCGCGTCGGGCGGGTGGGAAATGTCAGCATCCATCTCGAACAGGAGTTCGTAGTCCCGATCCAATCCCCAGGCGAAACCGGCGAGGTAGGCTCGGCCCAGTCCGTCCTTGGCTTCGCGGTGGAGGACGTGGACGCGGGGGTTGTCCGCCGCCAGGGCGTCGGCCAGGGCGCCCGTGCCGTCCGGGGAGGCGTCGTCCACCACCAGCACGTCCAGGCGCGGGTCCTGCGCCAGGATGAGCGGGACCTTTCGCGGAAGGTTGTCGCGCTCGTTGTACGTGGGCACGATCACCAGGTACCGGGCGTCAGACATCGGCGTCCTCCGAGTTCGTTTCGGCGCGACCTGGGCCCACGGTCCGCATCCAGAAGATGCCCGCGGGTAGGAGTTCCACGCCGGTCGTCCACACCCGCGCCACCACCGCGAGGACGCCGGCCGCTCCAGCGCCCATGTACGGCGTAAGGAACGCCACCAGGGACGCCTCGCGAACACCGACGCCGGCGGGTGCGAAGATCATGAGATAGCCCAGTACGTATGCGGCGGCAAAGGCCGAGGCGACGGGGAGGATCGGCACAGTGTGCCCGAAGCTCGCAGCCAGGATCCAGAACGAGAAGGCGTACAGGACCCAGTTGGCGGCGAAGAGGAGCAGCCAGACCAACGCGTGTCCGCTCCCCAACGCGGGGGGCGGCTCCTGCTTCGCGATCCGGAACCAGACTCCCACCACCCAGCGAAAGACCCGTGGAATCAGGCCCACGGCCACCGCGAGGCCCACCACGCCCGCACCACCGAGCCCCCACGTGCGTACCTGCTCGGGACCCGCTGCCAGGGCGACGAGCCCCACGAGGGTCGCCGCCACCAGAGAGACCCCCTGCCCCAGGACCGCAGCCCCCGTCGCCGTCGCCGCGGGGACGCCCCGTCCACGTGCCAGGACCGCCAACCCTGCGATCTGCCACACTTTTCCCGGCAGATACCGCCCCAGATTGGCCACCATGAACAGTTGGATTGCCTGGGTGAACGGGAGCCGGGGTCCGCCGAGGTCCGACACCATCCGCCCCCACAGGGCCGCCGAGACGAAATACCCGGTGAGGAGCGCGAGGCACGAGAGTCCGAAAAGAGGCAGGTCGGGGCGCCACGCAGCCCGGTCGAGGGAACGGAGTTCCCCCAGCCCGGGACCGAGGCTCTCCACGATGAACCAGGTGACCAGGACGGTGAGGGCCAACTGAGCCCCGTAGACGAGCCAGCGCTTCAGGCGGCCCTCCGTCGCTCTGACAGGATCCCCAGGATCCCCAGGCCCACGAGACACAGCAGCGCCAGCACGCTGACCCAGATGCTGCGCGCCAGCAGCGCGGAGTGATACGTCATCTCCACGGTGTGACTCCCGGCCGGAACGGGCACCGCACGGAGGGTGTGGTAGGCACGGAGGACCGGTGCCTCGCTCCCGTCCACCGTGGCCTGCCATGCCGGGAACCAATTGTCCGCCACGACAAGGAGAGCCGGACGGTCGGCGGTCACCGAAAGGCGGAGCCGGTTGGGGCCGCGTTCCTCCCAACGAACCTCTCCGGTGACGGGGCCGCCGCCCAGGGTCAGGGGCGGCTCCTCTGCGAGCACCACCTCGGCCTCGGGATCGAATTCAGCCGAGAGCATGTAGGGGACTGCTTCCTGGTCGGCCTTCACCACGGCCGCGCCAACCAGGCGAGCCCGGGGCAGCCCGTCTTCGGCCAGAAGCGTCTCCGCGACGCGCCCGTCCTGATACTGGGCCCTGGAGATGATGCCGGGCTGGTCACCGAGCGCGCCGAGTTCCGCGTCCGGCCAGATCATGTAGCGAACGTTGAGAATCCTCCGGATGTTGGGATTCTGGAAGTTCTGCGGCAGGTCCGATCCCACCATCCCGATGAGTTCGCGGTACCGCGACAGGTCGTTGGGGTGGTGACCGGCAGCCAGCTCGATGCCGTACATGGCCGGCTTCACGTCCTGGCCACGCTGGGCGAAGGAGAGGAGCCGGTAGGGCTCGCTGCTCCCACGTTCCCGATCCAGGACGGCCTGGATGGTCGGGCCGGGCTGAGCCCAGGCGTGGAAGTCCATGACCTGGATGAAGGCGCTGTCCACGCGCAATTGGTCCACCGCCAGCAGCACCACCGTACCCGCCAGCAGCGCCGTGGGCGCGAGAAATCCCCTGCGCACCCCCCACGCGAGGCTCGCCAACCCGCCGGCCAGGAGCACGGAAAGGAAGGCCCCGCGGACCATGAAGGGCCGCAGCGCCTCCATGACCTGCATCCGGCCAGCCCCGAGGTCCGGGTACACCACGGCGGTCCAGAACGAGGTGAGAGCCCCGGATGCGGCGAGGAGGGCCACAAACGCGAAGAACCCCACGCCGTACCACAGGACCTTCATGGGCCCGCGCCCGACCTTCTCGTCGTCGCCCCTCGCGGCGTCCATGAGGCGGTCGAAGCCCAGCCCGCCCAGCGTGGCGGCCGCAAACACGAACAGGAACATCACCATGGACGGAGCCCGAAAGAGCCGGACCCCGGGGACCAGGGCATAGAACAACCCCCAAACCGGCGTGTGCGTCCCCAGGGAGAAGAGCAGCGCCGTGATCCCCAATCCCGCAAAGAACCAACGAACTCCCCTTCGGGCCCCGCCGGCGAAGGAGACGGCGGACAGGAGCAGCAGGAGGATGCCTGCCGTCTCCATGTTGTCCTTCCAGCCGTTCCGGCCCCAATAGGTTCGCTGGGACCAAGCCGAACCTCCTGCGTTGTTCCCCGCGAACTCCGGAAGGAGGAGGCTCATGGCCTCTTCCGGGTGGAGGGACCACGAGCTCGACCAGCCCCGTCCCACCTCCCCTGCTTCTACCCGGGTGGTCTGGACACGGCGTGAGTACTCGGTGACGTACGAAGCGGCCGGAATGAACTGGACGCCTGCCGCGGCCGCCCCCGCCAGGGAGGCGGCGAGGAAGAGCGTGAAGCGCCACGCAGCGGGTCCAAAACGGGCCGGGGGCGGCGACCCGGAGCCCTCGGCCCCGGCGTGGACCGCCGCTTCGGGCTCTCCACCGCCCCTCGCGACCTGAACGGTGCGGAACAGCGCGTACAGCCCCACACCTCCGAACAGGAAATACGCCATCTGGAAGTGCGTCGTCAGAAGCACCAGAGCCACCCCCAGGCCCACGGCGGCGAAACTCCGGGGGCCCGGCCGCACGAAGTGCCGTTCCACCGCCCAGAAGAGCAGCGGCGCCAGCGCCGTGACGAACAGCTTACCGTCGTGCCCGGGGGCTACGAAGCTCACGAGCATGGGCGCGAGCATGTAGCCCACCCCCGCCACCAACGCCGCCGGCCGGGATGCGCCGAGGACGCGCAGCCACCCGAACATGAAGAAGCCCGCTGCCAGGACGTGGAGCACGAGCTTCCATCCCAATGCCCGGTAGGGGTCCAGGATGAGCAGGAGGAGCGCCGACGGCGGATACAGCGAGTCACCGCCGGTGAGTGCTTCGATGAACGGTGTCCCGCCCAGGATGCGGGGGTTCCACAGGGGGAACGTGTTCATCTGCTTGAGGGCCTCGGCGTAGAACGCCCGAGCCACGTAGCCGAGGCTCAGGGTGTCGTTGCCCACCATCATCTGATCGCTCAGGACGAAGGCCCTGAACAGCCAGAGCGTCAGGACCCCGAACACCGCCGCGGGCACCCACATCGGTACTCCGGGAGGGGCGCCTCCCCCTTCGGGGGCCGGCAGACCCTTCGGGGAATCTCTGCGGGACGTCTCTCGCTTCTTGGCCATGTGCGTCTCAGTTGCTCCGTCGACGCCGGATGAGTTCTTCGTAGATGTCCAGATGCCGCGCGGCGAGGCGGGCGTTGCTCCAGTTGTCCACGACCCGGGCCCTCGCGCTCGCACCCAGGGCCCGGAGGTCCGCGTTCTGAAGCAGGTCCGAGACCACCCGTGCGAGGTGCTCGGGGTCCGCCGGACGGAAGAGTCCCCCCACCTCGGCGTCCACGATCTCCGGCAGCCCGCCCACGTCGGAGGCGGCCACGGGCAGCGCACACGACATGCACTCCAGAGCGGCCACCGAGGTCGCCTCCATGAGTGAGGGGAACACCGCCAGCTCCGCTGACGAGAGCAGCCCGGGCATCTCCGAGTTCTTTCGGGCGCCCAGGAAGCGGACGCGGTCCGAAACGCCCAGCTCCCCCGCCAGACGCTCGAGCCCATCGCGCTCGGGCCCATCGCCCACCAAGACCGCCTCGATATCCACCGTGCGGGCGATGAGGGGAACGGCACGCACGAAGTACTCCACCCCGTTCTTGTGGAAGAGACGCCGCGGCACGATGACCCGTCGGCGTCCCATTGCGGGAGGCGGAAGCGTCGGCTCCGTCCGCTGGAACAAGGAGGTCTCCACGCCGTTGGTGAGGGGCTCCACGGCGTGACCTGGAGCCAGCCGTTCCCCCACCTGGGCAATCTCCACCGAGGCGGCCAGGTTGTAATCGCCCGCGGCCACCAGCTTTCCCAACACCCCGTTCCAGAAGGGCTTGTTCGCCAGCTTCAGGAAGTGGGACGTATGGTAGGTGGTCACCAGTGGAGCTCCGCTCACGGCCCGGGCCACAGCCAAGGGCGGAACGGACTGGAACGCCTGGGCATGCAGGATATCGGCATCCCTGGCCAGGGCCACCGTCCGGGGCACCGACGCCATGGCATGGGCCATCCATCCTGCGAGGTGCTTGCCCGGGAACCACGTCCGCCAGACGCCGATGCCATCCATGACTTCGTGGGCCGGGGCCTCTCCGGGCTTGGAGCGCGACGTGACGATATCCACCTGATGCCCCTTCTCCACCAGGGCCCGGCACAGATAGTAGACGTGGCTCTCCAACCCGCCGAACTCCGGTGGGAAATACACGCAGTGCATGAGGATCTTCACGCCGGCCAATCCTCGGTCCGCCGAGGCTGACCGGTCAGGTCCGCCACGAGGATGTCGGCGATGCGCTCCCCCGCCCTTCCGTCGCCGTACGGGTTGGGAGGCGGAGTCGACGAGGCCAGCCGCTCCAACGCCGCGCGACTTCGGGCGAGGATCAAGGCCGCGTCGGTTCCCACCAGTTCGGCCACGCCCGCCTCCACGCCCTCCGGACGCTCCGTCACGTCACGGAGCACCAGCACCGGGACCCCGAACGTGGGGGCTTCCTCCTGGATCCCGCCTGAATCGGTGAGGACCAGGCTGGCGCCCTTCAGCGCCGCGACCAGGTCCAGATAATCCAAGGGCGCCGTGAGATGGATGCGGGGGTGGCCGCTGAGAAGCTCCTGTGCCGGCCCCCGCACGTTGGGATTGGGGTGCACAGGGTACACCACGCGGACGTCCGGCACCGCTTCGACCAGAGCGCGCACCGCGCCGAAAACCTCCCGCAGCGGCGCGCCGAAGGACTCCCGCCGATGGGCGGTGAGCAGGACGAGGCGTTCGGATCCCCCCAGGGTCGATGCCAGCGCAGCGTCCCTCACCGGGCGCTCCCTGTCCGTGACCGAAAGAAGGGCGTCCACCACCGTGTTGCCCGTGACGTGGACATGGGCCCGGGGGACGCCCTCGGCGAGGAGCGCGTCCCGAGCCAGGCCCGTGGGCGCGAAGTAGTAGTCGGAGAGAACGTCCGAGAGCCGCCGGAATATCTCCTCCGGAAACGGGGACCATTTGTCGTGGCTCCGGAGCCCCGCCTCCACGTGGCCCACCTTCACCTTCTCGAAGAAGGCCACGAGTGAACCGACGAAGACCGTGGCGGTATCGCCCTGGACCAGAAGCACGTCGGGCCGAAAGGACCGGACCACGTCGCGCAGGCCGTCCAGCGCCCCGTGGACCACGTCGTAGAGCGTCTGGCCCTCCCGCATGATCTCCAGGTCGTCGTCGGGTGTGAGGTCGAACGCCTCCAGGACCTGGTCCACCAGCGTGGTGTGCTGGCCCGTGAGACAGACCCGGGTTTCCACTTCGGGTGCTCGGGCTCGGAGGGCGGCCACCACCGGCGCCATCTTGATGGCTTCCGGTCGCGTGCCGATGACCACGAGGACTCGTTGCGCCACCGTCAGCGCCCCTCCCGTCCCGACTGGTTGCGGAGCTGGTCGACCTCGTCGCGGACCTGGGCCACCTGCTCCGACACCAGGCCGAAGCCCAGGAGGAGGAACCCAACGGTCTCCAGCATCATGACCAGGGTGAGGAGGGGCCGGTACCCCATGGGTGGGATATACGAATCGAAGCCCAGGAGTGGGTGGACGAAGCGCAGATACACCGACACGACGCCCACGAGCACGCCCAACGCGGCCATGATGAAGCCCGTGGCGCCGAAAAGAAGGAGCGGCTTCCTGGAGAACAGCAGAAGAAACCACACGGAGAGGAGGTCCATGACGCCGATGACGATGCGAAAGGGCCCCTGGAATTTGGACGTCCCTGCCCTGCGCGGGAGGAGTTCGATGTCGATCTCGGTCGCCGTGTAGCCACGGGCATGGGCCATGACCACGAAGAACCGGTGCCAATCGTGGCGAAGCGTCATGGCGTCCAGGATCTCACGTCGGAACGCCTTCATGGAGTTCAGATCCGAGACCGGAACCTTGAAGATCTGCCGGGAGAGGCCGTTGTAGATGGACGAAACCCCGCGCTTCTCGTAGGCGCCCACCTTTCGGCCGGTCACTACGTCCCACCCTTCCTGGAGCTTGGCCAGAAAGCGAGGGATCTCGTCGGGGCGGTGCTGGAGATCCGCGTCGAAGAGGACCATCCACGTCTTCTCGGTGAGCGCGGCCGCGGTGAGCATGGCCTCGGTCTTTCCCAGGTTGATCCGGTGACGCACCACCCTGAAGCCGTCCCACCCGGCGCCCTCTCGTATGGCGGCGTCCGCGGTGCCGTCGGTGGACCCGTCGTCCACCAGGATCACCTCGCCCTCCAGACCGTACGTGTCGAAGCCCGCACGCAACTCCCGGACCAGGTCCGCCACCACCGGCTCCTCGTCGAAGGCGGGGACCACCACGACGAAGTCGCGGCGCATCTCATCGGTGAGGGTGGCGGCGGCCTTCCTCGCTTCGTCCAGGACGTCGACGTCGCTCATGGTCAAACCCTTTTCCGCATGCGGGCCGGAAGGATTCCCAGCTGATCGCGGTACTTGGCCACCGTGCGCCGGGCGATGTTGACGCCATCGGCCTTGAGGAGCTTCACGATGGCCTGGTCCGTGAGGGGCTTCTTGAGGTTCTCCTCGGTCACCAGGCTCTTGATCTTGTCCTTGACGCCCCGGGCGGAGATGTCCTCGCCGCTGGTGGTGGAGAGGCCGCTCGAGAAGAAGTACTTCAGGCTGAAGACGCCCCGGGGGGTCTGCACCCATTTCTGATTCGTGACCCGCGACACCGTGGATTCGTGCATCTCGATGTGGTCCGCGACCTCACGAAGCGTGAGGGGACGCAGATGCTGCACACCCTTCTCCAGGAACTCCCGCTGACGGTCCACGATGAAGCTCATGACCTTGAGCATGGTCTGACGACGCTGCTCGATGGCCTGCACCATCCAGTTGGCCGAGTTGAGCTTGCTGGCGATGAACTCCTTGTTCTCGCCGGTGAACTTGCTCTTGTCCCTGGCAACCTCACGGTAGGCCCGGGAGATCCGCAGCCGCGGCAGGCTCGTGTCGTTGACGAAGACGTGATACTCGCCGTCGATCTTCTCGACGATGAGATCGGGAACGACGTAGTGCTCCGGCTCCGCCGAGTACTGGGTGCCGGGTTTGGGATCCAGGCAGCTGATGGCGTCGGCCGCGTTCTGGACTTCCTTCGCGGAGATCCCGAGCGCCTTGGCGATGTCGTTGCGGCGATGGTTGGCCAGGTCCTCGAAATGGTCACGCACGATGATGTACTTCACCGTGTCCTTCTCACCGAGCCTGCGCAGCTGGATGAGGATCGACTCCTGCACGCTGCGGGCGCCCACACCAGGGGGATCCATTCCCTGGATGACCTCGAGCATGGCCTCGGCTTCGGCGAGATCGTAGGGACGGAACAGCTCCCGGATCTCGGCGAGCTCCGCCTCCCGCTCCTCCTCGTCTTCGATGGAGATTGCGTTGGCCTCAGCCACGGGCCGAACCTCGGCCAACCAGACGTTCACGCCGGCCACCACGTCCTCCATGGGACAGGTGACGGTACCCTGGTGGTCGATGTCGCCGATGATCTCCTCGCCGAGGCGGAACTCCCGCTCGGTCAGGGACAGCATGCGGAGCTGATCCGTGAGGTGGTCGTGGATGTCCCGCGTATCGACGGGCGTCGGCTCTACGTACTCATGGGCTTCGTACTGCTCCCGCCGACCACCCACGTCGAAGCCGTTCAAGAGGATGTCCTCCCAATCGACTTCGTCGCCCAAGGGCTCGTCCTTCACGTCCTCCTTGAGCTCCACCTCCTGCTCGACGTCGGCTTCCGCCATCTCCAGGAAGGGGTTCTCCTCGACCTCGGCCTTCAGGTGCTGTTCGAGATCCAGCAGAGGCATATAGAGCAACTCCATCGCCTGGTACAGGCGAGGGTTGATCCGCATCTCCTGCCGGAGCTGCGTGCTCTGATAGAGTTTCGCGTTGAAGGCGCTCATGAGGTCTTGGGCATGCCCGCCTCAGCCCTGCACGGCTGAGGCGGCCTCCGTCGAAGTGGGCCGGGGATACCGGTTTCGCATGCGCTGCGTCAGGGAAGGCCCCAGGTAGATCTCGGCAACCTCCTCGTTCCAGACGAGTTCGGACACGGTCCCGCTCACGCGGATCCGCCCCTCGTACATGATGTAGGCCCGGTCCACGATCTCCAGGGTCTGCTCCACGTTGTGATCCGAGATGATCACGCCGATGCCCCGCGACTTGAGGCCGCGGACGATCTGCTGGATGTCGTTCACCGCGATGGGGTCGATACCGGCGAACGGCTCGTCCAGGAGCATGAACTTGGGGCGCTGCACCAGGGCCCGGGTGATCTCCAGACGACGCCGCTCTCCGCCGGAGAGGGAGTAGGCCTTGTTGCTCCTGAGGGTCTGAAGCCCCAACTCGTTGAGCAGGTGCTCGAGGAGTTCCTTCTCCTCGGCCCTGGAGAGGTTCAGCGTCTCGAGGATGGCCAGGACATTCTCTTCCACCGAGAGCTTCCGGAAGATGGACGGCTCCTGAGCCAGATAGCCCATGCCCTTCCGGGCCCTCTTGAACATGGGCACGTCCGTGAGGTCCTCGCCGTCGAGATACACTTCCCCCGCGTTGGGTGGGATCAGCCCCACCATCATATAGAACGTGGTGGTCTTACCCGCTCCGTTGGGTCCCAGGAGGCCCACGATCTCACCCTGGTTCACCGAGATGTCCACCTCGCTCACGACCTTCCGGCGACGATAGATCTTGGTGAGCCCTTCAGCGTAGAGTCGGCTGCCCTCCCCCATGTGGGGCGCCACGGTGGACTCGGTCCGGAATGCGCCTGCTCGCTCCCCCTCGACGCGTCGCACGGTTCGGGCCAGCTCTTCCGCGACGCCCTCGCGATCGGTCGACAGTTCACTCCACAGTTCCGCGTCGATCTCCATGGCGGTCCACGCTTCCCCCGGTCCGTCGCGGCGCGCCAGGCCGGCCGCCTCGAGGGGAGGGATGACCCTCGCCTCCACGAAGTGGACCAGGGCTTCTCCCTCGGCGCCCAGCATGGACGCGCCATGGCTTCCGAGTTCGTGGGCCAGCTCCTGGAGCTCATCACGCAGGGATGCGATCCACACGCCTCGCTCGGCGCGCCCCTCGCCGTCGGCGCGGTGTACGAGTTCCTGAAGCCCCACGGTCATGGTCAGATCGTGGGCCGTCAGCTTCTCCAAGAAGGTCCCCATTGCCTTACGCGTCGTCACCGTCCGCTCCTGCGTTCTCGTCCACGTCCCCGGAACGCTGCCGCGGGCAGCGCTGCGTCCTTCATGCCCGATCCACCGTCTCCCGACGGCCCCGGACCCCTCGATCCTGTGGAGCTCCGCTCCCCTCCCACCCTGGGTACCGTATCGGGCCGGGCACGGATCGTGTCCGGCACCATTCTCGTGGTGTCAGGTCCGATGCCGGTAGTGTCCGGCGCCACGCCCGACGTGTCGGGCGGTGCGCCCGTGCTGTCGGGTGGCAGCGAGTCGCCTC
>DATHZE010000233.1:0-5543 GCA_035458765.1 Longimicrobiales bacterium | reverse complement strand
GGTTGGCTAAGAAACTGGGTCATTACAGTTCTCCGATCATTGGTTCTGACCTCCAAAACGGTGACGATCGACAGCCGAGCAGTACTTGGACATTCGCACGATCTTGAGGCCGTGGCAGCAGACTAGCTTCATGAGCCACTTGGGCACCCGATCATCGTACTTGACCTCCATCACGGACAGTCGAGGATCGAGGATGTAGGCGCCGGACGTGAAGGGATTGCCCACGTCAACCGGTGCGGGTCGGTACATCAGTCGCGTGTCAAAAGTCACGCGCAGTTCCCGATTGAAAACTCCCAACAACGGGCGTCGCCGGTAGCTTATCCCCATGGTCGGCTGGAGTGCCCACCGGTCTACCATGAGTGCAACCTCTACGGCGACCGGATCATCCCCGAGACCCTCCCAATCGACTCCCCGTCCCGTCCCGAAGACCTGCATTACTCTGCGCAGAGGCCACTTGACTCGCCGTTTGTGAAGCGTGCGATCGATGCGCTCCTTGACCTCAATAAACACAGTATCGTTGTCGACATAGCGGCGAAAACGGACCTTCCGCCGGTTCTTTACTCCCTCAACCTTTTCCCAATAGAAAGAGAGCTTCGGAGTATCCCAGTAGACCGAAAAGATGGGATACCCACTCACAGGATCGGCGTTAGGATCGGGGCGAGTGTACGGCCCCATTTCCTCTACCAGAGTAGGTAGGATCTTGGTGGGGACGAAGTATTTGACCTCGTACCGATTGATCGAGTGGCCGGTGGAGAGGCGGGAAACCGCCGAGGTGGGCGCCATCTGTTCCCGCCTGGCGTGCGTATCATGTTGTCCATGATTCCGATGCGGCATGACTCGGGTGGACTCACTTGACCAGTGGGATAGGCGGGTAACGCACGGCTTTCAGGTACGAATCGCAAGATATGATCGACCTTCTTTGGCATGCAAGACGGGATCGCCTGCCCCGTTGGGACCGACGAAGAGCGCGACTGCCGCGACCTGAGTGGCATACGCCCGACCCTGCAGCGGCTCCGTGCGCGCACCTATCGCCAACTCCGGGTCGGAGGAGGGATGTCCAGCCACTCGCATGGGCAAGGTCGTGATGATGGGGATACGTGACGCGCCCTCCTGGAGCAACCCTTTCCATCCCCACCGCGTCTGATTAGTGTACCCTATCTAGAATTCTTGGTATAGAGGAAAACCGGACCGGACATCATGCGCAAGCTCTTCAGCCTGACCTATCCCACCGCTGCGGTGCTCCTGGCCATCCGCCATGGCCACCGCTACGGGTTCGACCTGATGGACGCCACTGGGCTGCCCGACGGCACCGTGTATCCCATCCTGCGCCGCCTGGAGCGGCGTGGGGTGCTGGAAGGCGCCTGGGAGGACGAGGCCGAGGCCCGGGCCGAGCAGCGTCCGGCCCGGCGATACTACCGCCTGACCCGGGTGGGTGAAGGCGCGTTGGATGAGGTGGTGGAGCGCTTCCCCGCCCTGGTGAGGGCCTTCGCCGGAGTAATGGAGAGCGCCTGATGGCTGCCCCCGGCTTCGGCTTCATCGCATGGGCATCCCGACTGGTGCCCCCGGCCCGTCGAGCCGAATGGCGACGGGAGTGGGAGGCGGAGACCGCCTATGGCTGGATGGTGCTCCAACGGAACGGGAGGGCCGGAGCCCTCCAACGCCTGCGCCTCCGGGCCAGGATCTCCACGTGTTTGATCGATGCCCTCTGGGAGGGGAAGGAGAGGATGATGATGACGGGGCTTTTCAACGATCTGCGCTTCGCGGCGCGCAGCCTGATGCGCTATCCGGCCTTCACGGCGGTGGCGGTGCTGACCCTGGCGCTGGGAATCGGCGCCAACACCGCGGTGTTCACCCTCGTGGACGGCGTGCTCCTGCGCCCGCTGTCCTTCCCCGAGTCGGACCGGCTGCTGGCGTTGCGCCATGAGGGCCGGGACGGCCAGGACCAGCTCCCCATGTCCGAGGGGTTCTACCAGCTCTATCAGGATGAAGCGTCGTCCCTGGAGAGCGTGGGGCTCTACGTCGGTACGGTGGTGAACCTGGTGGCCAACGGAGAACCGGAGCGCGTGACGGCGCAGGTCGCGACGCCCTCGTTCTTCGACGCCCTGCGCGTCCCCGCGCAGCTCGGCCGGACGTTCACCCCCGAGGAAGGTCTTCCCGGGGCGGAGCCCGTGACGATTCTCAGCGACGGATTGTGGCGGAGCAACTTCGGCGCTGATCCGACCATCGTGGGCCAGACGGTGGACATGAACGGCGTGCTCCGACGCGTGGTCGGCATCATGCCGGCGGGATTCGGCCACCCCGATCGCGACGCCCGGCTCTGGCTCCCCATGGAGATCGACCCGACCCAGGCGTTCTTCGCTTCGTTCGGCGCGGGAGGCGTGGCGCGGCTCGGGCCTGGGGCCACGGCACAGAGTGCGCAAACGGAGATCCAGGGCCTCATCGATCGGTTGGAGGAGTTCGCCCCCGACGAGGAAGCCGCCTTCCTGCGCCAGGTGAAGCTCCAGCCCATCGTCGTGCCGCTGAAGGACGACGTGGTGGGCGACATCCAGGGCACCCTCTGGATCATTCTGGGCACCGTGGGCTTCGTGCTCCTCATCGCGTGCGCCAACGTCGCGAATCTGCTCCTGGTGCGGGCGGAAGGACGGCACCGTGAGATGGCGCTTCGGGTCGCCGTGGGCGCCGGGCGTGGGGGCATCCTGCGGAACTTCCTGAGCGAGAGCGTCATGCTGGCCGCGCTGGGCGGGGCCCTCGGCACCGTCTTCGCGGCCCTGGCGGTGCGCGTGTCCATCGGGTTCATCCCCACGGACGTGCCGCGTCTCGACGAGATCGGCGTCGATGGACGGGTACTGGCCTTCACGGCCGCGGTGGCCCTGGGCTGCGCCCTCTTCTTCGGCCTCTTCCCCATGGTCCGCTACGGCGCCGGCGACCTGGCCGCGCAGTTGCGGGACGGCGGAAACCGGGGCTCCACGGGTGGCCGGGAGCGACACCGCCTGCGCAACGGCCTGGTGGTGCTCCAGGTGGCCATGGCGCTGGTCCTCCTCGTGGGGTCGGGACTGATGCTGCGCTCCTTCGTGGCGCTTCGTGGAGTGAACCCGGGCTTCCAGACCGAGGGCATCCTCACGGCGCGCATTTCCGTCCCCTCGGCGGAGATTCCGGACTGGCAGGGCACCAGCGACTTCTTCGACCAGCTCCGTGCGCGGGTCGCCAGTCAGCCCGGCGTGGCCGCGGCTGGGTACGTGTCCCGGGCGCCCCTGAGCGGCGGTGGCACCTTCGGCACGGTCGAGATCGAGGACCACCCCACGGCCGAAGGCGACCTGCCTCCCTTTGCCCATCAGGGGAGGGCGGGCGAAGGGTACTTCGACGCCATGGGGATCCCCCTCGTCGCGGGCCGCGGCATCCAGGCCGGCGACGGGGCCACAGGGACGCGGGCCGTGGTCGTGAGTGCCGCGTTCGCGAAGCACTGGTGGCCCGACGGGAGCGCTTTGGGTCGACGCCTGCGTGACGGAGGACCCGACGAGGAGTGGTGGGACATCGTGGGCGTCGTGGGCGACGTCCGGCAGTGGAACCTGGTGGACGATCCCCGCGAGGCGGTGTACTTCCCGCCCGTGATCGGCGCCGTGGAGGCCCCCATCGCGAGCCGCACCCTGGACCTGGTCGTGAAGGCGAACGGAGACCCCATCCAGTTCGTGGGCGTCCTCCGCCGCGAGCTGCGGGACCTCAACCCGCGGATCGCCCTGTCCAACCCCCGCACGATGCACGACGTCTTCAGGGGCGCGACCGCGCGCACCTCGTTCACCATGGCCGTGCTGGGCGCCGCCTCGGGGATCGCCCTTCTCCTGGGGCTGGTGGGGATCTACGGCGTCATCTCGTACGTCGTCTCCCAGCGGACCAGGGAGATCGGCGTGCGTATGGCCCTGGGCGCCTCGATGGTGTCGGTGCGGGGCATGGTGGTACGCCAGGGCCTGGTCCTGGCGGGCGTGGGCGTGGTCTTGGGCCTGGCAGGCGCCGGGGCCATGAGCTCGGTCATGCAGTCCATGCTCTTCGGTGTCAGCGCCACGGATCCCGTCACCTACGGGGTGGTGGCCCTCGCCCTGGTTTCGGTGGCTACGGTGGCCAGTTGGCTTCCGGCGCACCGTGCCTCGCGCGTGGACCCCAGCACCGCCCTCAGATCGGAGTAAGGCGGACCCTCGACCACCGCCGGCGCCCCCTTCGCCCCGGCTTCACGACCGGTCCCCTCGGGGACGGGCGGAAGGCGGGCCGGTCTAGGGTGCCGGCGGTGGTGCGGCTGGCTTGGCCGGATGGCCGAAGCGTTGGCGAGGCACGACAGGTTGCGCACGTACCCACAAGCGATGCTCGTAGTACTCGACGATGCGTGCGCGAACGGACTTCCGTGTGTCCCCGGCGGCCGTCTCGAACCGCGCATACCGCTGCGAGTCGCCCGACACCGTAAACCACCACCATGAACCTCGGGACGGATCCCCGCGCTCTTCAGGGGTGCACTCGTACGTGCGACCACCCTCCTCGAACGTAAACGCTCCGAGCTTCGCCATCAGGCCCCGACCTCGCGCACTTCTTCTCCAAGCGGGCGGTTGCGGCTCGACACGAGGCCGAAAGCCTCAGCGGCGGCCAACCACTTCGCTTCGCCCATCGTGTTCATGTCCCACTCCTTGCCACGTTGCGGTCGTTACAGCAGAACCAAGCGGATGCCACGCAGGCCTCGTCAGTCACGATCGGGCGCATCCTCGCCGGGAGCGTCCTCACCCTGCTGCTCGGACCGGCCCAAAGCCTCCTGCCGCTTCTTTTCGGCCTTCTCTTCGTTCTTCTTCTGCTTCTTGATCTCTCTCTGCCGCTTCTCGAAGCCGTAGTTCACTCGTCTCCCCATGCCACCTCCGCGTAAGCAGGATTGAAGCCCAGGAGCGTCCGTCATATCGTGCGCGCGCACGCCCGGGTCGGTTGAACACCTTCATGAAGATACCGCGATCTGGTGTCGAGGGTGACGAAGGGGCCTGGTCCGACCCGCCGCCGCCTGCCGCGGAACGTCTGACGCAACGACGAGGAAGTGGGCACGGGGGCGTCTCTACTGCGAGGACTCAGGACCCCGTCCGCCTCACGTACTCCCCAGACGTCAGCACGGTGATGGCCGCCTCTTCGCGGCGCGCCAGCAGATGGTCGTCGTTGGACACCAGGATCGCGCCGGTGACCCGGGCGAGTGCAGCGAACTTCCGGTCATTCGGGTCGCCCACCCAATCCAACTCGCTCTCGTCGGGGCTTCCCGGAACATGGTCCTCCGCACGAAACAGATCTTCGATGGCGCTCCAGGAGATGGGCGGGATCTTGGTGACGACGGCTTCGATCTCTCTCCGGGTGGCATCGCTCCACGGCATCCGCGCGCGTCCCTCGCGCACCGCCTGGACCACGTGTCCCGCTCCGCTGTCCGGCCTGAACGCTGCGCCGACGAACACGTTGGTGTCGATCACGACGGGCGTGGAAGCCGGGGGAGTCGCTGGTTTCACGGGCATGCCTCCTGCGATGAGTATCGCTAT
>DATHZE010000232.1:0-7793 GCA_035458765.1 Longimicrobiales bacterium | reverse complement strand
GTGGATCAGCCAAAGGTGTCCGCCCTGGTGCGAGGGAAGTTGGACGGCTTTTCCATGGAACGCCTCTATCGATATCTCAACGCCCTGGGACGAGACGTGGATATCGTGGTCAGGCCGACGCCTGCCGACCGAGAGTCGACGCTTCGCGTGACGCCAAGCGCCGTTCGGTCCAGGGCGGCCAAAGTCGCCAGGCGCGCGTAGCGGGGGAATCCGTCGACTGGCGCCGAGCCTGGATGCGTCCCTGGTGGAGGGGTGCATCGGCACCATCTGGCCCGTGGAGCCCGACGACGTGCGCATGGCCCGAGGCTTGGCCGGGAGCCATCCCGGCCTCGGTGCCCGGGACCTGCTCCATGTGGCGTGCTGCAGTCGTCGCGACGTCCGGGACGTGAAGACCTTCGATCGGGCCCTGGCGGCGGTCTTCGACGGGTAGCGGAGTCCACCCGCCGCGTCGCTTCACCCCCCGGGTAGCCTGAAGGGCCGGCCGAGGGCCCCTCTCGGCCCATCCGGCCATGTGGCCGCCCGACCCCCGTGACGAAGCTCCGCCATCGACGTGGGACCCGATGTCGGTGCCGCACGCGGCGCATCCACCACTTGCCGACTGGTTCCACCCATGGTACCATCTTTCGTGGAGGAGCCCCGGTGGGCCGATGTCAGAAACTCCTCCTGAAGGGCCGCAGGAACCCATCGGGCCTGACCTTCGCTGAGCTCCATGCCTTGGCTGAGTGCTTCGGCTTCGAGCATGTGCGGACCCGGGGCAGTCACCATCTTTTCAAGCGTCCAGGCAGCGTCGGGCTGCTGAATTTTCAGTCAAGACGCGGAGAGGCCCACGCCTATCAGGTGCGTCAATTGCTCGATGCCATCGATTCTATCCTCCGGGAGGAGGGGACCCATGGGGACTTCTAGGTACAGCGCGGACGTTCGCTGGAGCGACGAAGACGAGGCCTATGTGGCCGTGTGCCCAGAGTTGGGGGGGCTCTCGACGCTGGGCGACACCCGCCAGGCCGCGGTGGAGGAGCTCGAAGCCGCGGCGGCTCTGGCCGCCGAAACCTACGAAGCGGAGGGATGGCCCCTCCCTGAGCCGGCGGTGCATCACTCGTTCAGCGGGCAATTCCGGGTCCGCCTCCCCCGATCGCTTCATGCCTGGCTCGTGCGCGAAGCCCAGCGCGAGGGGGTTTCCCTCAACACCTTCGTAATCGCTCGCCTGGCCGAGGCCCGAGGGGCAAACGCCGCGCCGGAACGTGGCGTTCCCGCGGTGGACCGGGCGTGATGTTCGCGCGCCCCCCTGCGACCTCGTCCTGGACGACACCGAGAAGGCACGGTACCTGCGGCAGGCCGACCGCGAGGGGAAGTCCCTGAGCGCGTGGCTCCGGGTAACCGCCCAGAGCGGAGCTGTGGGCTCGAGGTGAGCGACGCAGCATCCGCGCCCTCTCCCTGAAGGCGCTCCAAACATCCATGGGTCCGCCCGTCTCGGGGCGCGAGTCTGCAGAGCGGCTCCGGCACCGCGCTCCTCTTGCACCCATTCTCAATATGACATAGTTATCATATCGCGGTCTTGAAGAGAAAGGTCGCGGGTTGTGACGTGAAGATTCACAACGTCCACCACCTGCCGCCTCACTGCCATGTCATGGTGGATGGTAGGGACCTGCGCGTGCATCTGTACACGCTGGCCGTGCTGAATTCGCCCCCGCACGAGCTTTCTCCCAAGGTGCGTCCGGGGCTGAGGAAGGCATCGGAAGATCTGCTCGAGGCATGGGAGGACGTACGCGTGAGTCCGCCCGGCGGCAGCCCGGGCGCCCGCAAGGGAGGGCCGGAGAATGATGAGACAGGCGGCACCCCGGTCCACCTCCGTGGACTTCACGGCCGTCGGGCACCGCGATTTTCGGGATCGGCTCCGCGGGGTCATGAGCGAGTTGGAAGGACACGTGCAGGAGTCCGACAGTTTTTGGGCTGATTTTGGAAAAGCCGGCCAGCGGGCGGCCTCCGGTGGCACCCTCGTCGTGGGCGACCTGTCGGAACTCGTCCGGGCGTTTCGCCGGTGCGACGTTCACGCTTGGACGACTCGGGTCCGAAGGATCCGGCCCTTCTTCCTGGCCTTCGTCAGGACTGAACGCGATCGGAGCTGCGCTGCCCTGGTGGATGACCTGTTGAGGGCGAGCGATATGCGCCTGAACGTGTGCAACGACGCCTCGGATTGGCGGGAGATCTCCAGCTGTCTGCGAGGCGCCGTGTCCGCCCTGCGACCCGAGGCCCTGCTCGAGGTTCGGTTCGTGGCGGACCGGGACGCGCTCCTGGTTCAGTTCAGCGACGGAATGGCGGGGACCCTGTCCTGGGGCGATTTGGGGATCGCCGACCTCCGCGGGACCCTGGTCGCCGAGTCTGCCACGGTGGGCCCCCTGGGGAGCACCGTGGAAATGGCCACGACGTCCGGCGACCTATTTGAGATCGACGCGGCATCCGCGCGCGGTTTGTTGGACGCGAGCTTCGGTGAGGCCATCGGAGGCTCGGACTCCAGCGAGGCAGAGGTGGGCGACCGCCTCAGAGCGGCGAGGAGCAGAGTGGGCATCACCCAGCTGCAACTGAGTGAGCGCACGGGTCTCGACCAGGCCGCGATCTCGCGCATGGAGCGAGGCCAGCATCTACCCCGCATCGACACGCTCCGGAAGGTGGCCGCCGGCCTCGGCATGACCGTCTCGGATCTGCTTCTGGGCGCGTGAGACCGGCTCCGATAAGGACGCAGCGGGAGGGGCTCAGTACACCCTGAGCTCGACCCGCGCGTCCAACACCTGGAGGAGGGCCAGCATCCGATCCACCGACTTGCGGTAGTTGGTGGGGTCGAGGAGGCGGTAGATCTGGGCCGGTGACGTCCGGAGACGCCGGCCGATCTCGCGGACGCCGAGCGCGCTCGCGTCCATGCGGCGGATCGCCTCCACCGTGAGCTGGTGGAGGATGAGGTCTCGCAGGTAGTCGGGGTCTTTGTGATAGTCGAGCACCTGGTCGGCGAGGATCACGCCCTCGGCACCGGACTCCAGGCGATACGCGACGCCCTCCCGGGCCAACTCGGGATCCACCCAGGCATCGACCACCGGGTCATCGGGACAGGGAGCGGGCTCGGCTCGGGCGAACGGGAAGTCCAGCGGACTCCTCCGGGCCAGCCCGATCTCGAAGCATCGGCGTCGCCCGTTCACCGTCACGGAGTCGATCTTCACAGGAGTCCTTCCTTCTGGAGCTCTGCGATCTGTTATCGCAGAAGGTAACAGATGGCCCTCCTCCGGGCCATGCGCGCGCCTGTCACACCCCCGCCCTATCTTCCCACCATGACCCATCGCCTCTCCAAGTCCCGCTTCGTCACCGGATGGCAGTGCCCCCGCTTCCTCCCGTCCCCGAGCCCAAGGGCGGGCGGGTGGTGCTGGCCTGAGGCATCATGACGGGACACGCTGTGCAAATGAGCGACCGAGTCCCCACCCTCCCCGTCCCCCCCGAGGTATGGAAGATCATCCTGGACGGGTACCGCCTCCCCGTGCTGGGAACCCATGGCGTGGCTCACTGGGCCCGGGTGCTGGAGAACGGCCGGCGCATCGCCGGGCCGGCGGGCGCCGACGTGGCGGTGGTGGAGCTCTTCGCCGTCTTCCACGACGCGCGGCGCCTCAACGAGAACCACGACCCCAAGCACGGGCCCAGGGGGGCCGAGTTGGCGCGCACGGTGCGGCACCTGCTCCCCGCGCTCACCGACGCGCAGCTCGATCAGCTGTGCGCCGCGTGCGAGCACCATACCCACGAGCTCACCCACGCCGATGCCACGGTGCGGGCGTGCTTCGACGCCGACCGCCTGGACCTGGCCCGCGTGGGCATCACGCCCGACCCCCGGTACCTCTGCACCGACGCGGCCCGGGACCCCGTGGTGCTGGAATGGGCCACCCGACGGGGGAGAGACTGGGTGGAGCCGGCGTATGTGCGCGGGGTGTGGTTGGCGGGGTAGCGCCTCACACGGTGATGTCGCCAGCTTCCCACGTGCAGCCCGTTCAGCCCCCGACGACCTCCGGAGCCCCACCATGTCCGATCGCTCGCCCCTGACACGCCGCGCCACCGGCCTCGCCGCTCTGCTCATGGCCGTGGCCCTCGCCGCCGCCGGCACGGTGGCCGCCCAGGAGAAGGAGGCCCCGAAGCCGGCGTTCGACCTCACCGGGGCCTGGGTCCTCAACGTGCTGTCGCCCAACGGAGCGGGCACGCGCGACGTCACGTTCGTCCAGGACGGGAACGCGCTCACCGGAGAGATCGCCAGCTCCATGGCCGCCGGCCCACTCACGGGCACCATCGAGGGCGACGTGGTGACCTTCGTGGCCACGGTCTTCATGGAGTCCGGCACCTTCGACGTGACGTACCGGGCGACCTGGGTGGACGGCGAGCTCGAGGACGGCACGGTGGACTTCGGGTCGTACGGCTCGGGGACCTTCACCGGCCATCGCAAGGAAACGGGCGGGGAGGGCTGAGAGGATGAGGATGCGCTGCGCAGGGGCGGCCTTGGCCGCCATGGTGTGGGCCCAGAGCCTGGCCGCCCAGGACGGGCCGGTGGGGACGCTGCTGGTGGCCAACATGGACGACGACTCCGTCTGGCTCGTCGACATCGAGACGGGGCTCCGTCGCGCCACCGTGCCGACGCGCATCGCGCCGCACGAGGTGGCGGTCTCCGCCGACGGGCGAACCGCGGCGGTGACGAACTACGGCGATGAGCGCGGGCCCGGAAACCTCGTCCAGGTATTCGACGTGACCAGCGGCGACGTCATCGGGGAGTTCGAGGTCGAGGGATACCAGCGCCTGCACGGGGCCGCCTTTCTGCCCGGGGACTCGCTGCTCATCCTCACCTCGGAGCGCACCGGCGAGCTGCTCGTCGTGGGCCTCCACGACGGCGGCATCCGACGCACGCTCCCCACCGGCGGCCAGGCGACGCACATGCTCGCCCTTGGCGGCGAGTGGGTCTACGCGGCCAACATCACCAGCGGCACGGTGAGCCGCATCGATCTTTCGGGCCGGAGCGCCGCGCGCGCCTGGCCGGCGGGGACGCGCACCGAGGGTGTGGCGGCGACCCCCGACGGGCTGGAAGGATGGACCGGAAGCATGGACGGCGGGACGGTGGTGGGCGTGCGGGGAGAGGACGGGGAGGTGGTGGCCACCATCGAAGGACTCCAGGTGCCCTACCGCCTGGCGGTCACCCCCGACGGCGCCACGGTCGTGGTCAGCGACCCCGAGGCCCATGAGCTCGTGCTCATCGACCGTGCGTCGGGTACGCTCTCCGCGCGCGTCGACGTGGCCGCCGCGTCGGCCGAAGCCGGCCTCGGCGGAGAGCCCTCGCCCCAGGGCTTCGTGCTGTCACGGGATGGCCGGTGGGCCTTCGTCTCCGCCAAGGCCATCAACCGCGTGGCGGTGGTGGACCTCGCGGGCTGGCGCGTGGTGCGATTCCTGGAGGCGGGCGTCGGCCCGGACGGCATCGGCTTCAGCCCGGTGCGCGGAGGGGGCGCGTAGGGATCGCGCCCGGCGGGACCGCGCCGCCGCCGGCCTCCGCTCGCCTAGAAGCGGACCAGCAGCGACGCCCAGTGGAAGCCCGCGCCGAAGGCGGTGAGGAGCACGAGGTCGCCCTCCTTCACCCGCCCCTGGCTGCGCGCCTCCCACAGGGCCACCGGGACCGACGCGGAGCCCGTGTTCCCGTACTCGTGGACGTTCACGAAGAGCCGGTCCGCACCCACGCCCAGGCGCTCGCCCACGGCGTTGAGGATGCGGAGGTTGGCCTGGTGGGGCACGACCAGGGCCACGTCGTCGACGGTGTGGCCCGCTCTGGCGAGCACGTCGAGGGATGAAGCCGTCATCCGGGCCACCGCCTCCCGGAAGACCTCCCGGCCCTCCATGATCAGCGCCTTGTGGAGCCCCTGCCGCGCACGCTCTTCGGTGAAGGGCATGCGCGTGCCTCCCACCTCCAGGCCCAGGATGTGGCTGCGGGTGCCGTCGGTGCCGGCGCTGGTCGCCAGGATCCGGGCGGCTCCCGGAGCTTTGCCGACCACCGCGGCGCCCGCGGCGTCCCCGAAGAGCACGCAGGTGTTCCGGTCCCCCCAATCCATGAGGCGGGTCAGGAGCTCGACGCCCACCACCAGCACCCGCCGCCCCTCCGCGGCCCTGGATCGCGCGACGTCCAGGGCCAGCACGAAGCCCGCGCATCCGCTGCTCCCCAGGTCGTAGGCCGCGATCTCCCGCGCCCCCAGCCGGGCCTGGACGAAGGACGCCGTATCCGGTGAGTAGACCTCGGGGGTGTCGGTGGCGACGATGATCTCGTCCAGGTCCTTGGCCTCCAGGCCGCTGTCGGCCAGCGCGGACCGGGCGGCGGCCACGGCGAGGTCGGCGGTGCTCTCGTCGTCGGCGGCCAGGCGCCGCCGTTCGATGCCCGTCCTGGCCACGATCCACTCGTTGGAGGTGTCGACGTGCTCCGACCACTCCTCGTTGGTCATGATGCGCTCGGGCAGGTAGGCCCCGAGGCCGAGGATGCCCACGGGCACGTCGTTCATGCCGGCCTCAGAACGGGGTATGCACGCATCACCACCTCGGTTCTCGTTGGCCCCCGCGGGGAGACCGAAGCATCAGCGCACTGCAAGGGATGGAACGGATCGAGGGTAAGCTGCGGCCAAGCCGACGTCAAACCGCACCTGCCGGCGGCGGCAGGTCCGGAGCGGCCCGGTTGGTAGGGTCCCCTGCGCTCCGGCGTGATAGCGGGTGGATCCAGGGGCGAGCGTACGTCCGGAGGCCGGACGGGTCGCCGCCGCGCAAGCGCCCGAGGGTGGGGAGGGGAGGGGAAGATGAGCAGGATGAAGGCCACGTGGATCGGGTTCGCGGGACTCCTGACGGTGGGGACGGGATGCTCCATCACCGCGGTGTCCCGGACCGAACTCGCCGAGGTGGTGGACCGCGAAGGGATCGCGTTCCCGGCCGGAGAGATCCCGGGCGCGGTGGTCGATCGCTTCGCCGCGAATCGGCTCGTCGTCATCGGGGAGACGCACCACCTGCAGGCGCACGACGACTTCGTGATCACCCTCCTGGACAGCCTCTACGACCGGGGCTTCCGTCAGCTCCTCCTGGAGTCGCCCCACATGGTGGACTGGGTGGTGGAGGAGTACGTGTCGGGTGCCACGAACCTCGGCTGGGAGCCGCCGGGCTGGTTCTACTACGACATCATCCAGGCCGTCCGCGGCTTCAACGCCACGGTGGCGCCCGACGATCGGATCCACCTGCGGAGCATCGACGCGAACCTCGACGAGTACGGGGGCGCCCAGGACTTCCGGGGCCTGGTGGGGCTGCTGGCAGGGTACCTGCCCTCGCCGGGGCCCCTGAGTGCCTTTCTGGCCGGCGGCTACGGCACGCCCGCCGTGCAGACGGCCCGCCTCGACGTCCTCGATCAGGAGCTGGACGCCCGCGAGACGGAGCTGCGGTCCCTATGGGGCGACCGGTGGTACGAACAGGTCCGGGAGACCGTGGACGTCGAGCGCGTCAGCGTCCAGATCCGGGCGGAGCGGAAGAAGGAATACGAGCGCTCCGTGCGCCGGAGGGAGGGGGAGATGAAGCGCCTCGCCGACCTGCGCCTGGAGGGCTATCCGCAGCGCTCGCTCATGAACGTAGGCTGCACCCACGCGCAGAAGGAGCGGCTCATGGGCACCGACATCGAGTGGCTCGGGGACTACCTGGTCCACAAGAGCACGTCGGTGGGGGGGAGATCCATGGTGCTGTGCACCACGGCGGCGCGGGTCCTTCCCCGCTCC
>DATHZE010000231.1:0-4215 GCA_035458765.1 Longimicrobiales bacterium | reverse complement strand
GGAGCCCCTTGTTGTGGTGCGAGAAATCCGCGGCCAGTTCGATGAGGTGCCACCGCTTCATGGGTGACCCGGACAGCACCAGAAAGTGGGGCCGCCAGTTCCGCGGGTCCTCCTGGGCATGACGAAGCTGCAGGAGCCCCGCGCGGGTGAGGGCCATCCAGACACCCCGACGGACGTCGCCCCACGCCGCCTCCAGGCCCCGTCGTTCGAGCCACAGGAAGATCGACAGCACGAACACGGCGGCGATGACCGTGGCCGCGGGATTGATGAGGAACATGACCGCGGCGCAGCCGGCGGCGCCCAGCAGGGAGACCGGCCAAGGCACCTTGAAGAGGGGCCGGAACGAGGGGCTTCCCAGGAACTTCTCCAGCCCTGCCGCCACGTTCACCACGCCGTATGTGGTGAGGAAGAACATGGTGAGGACGGGCGCGATCACGTTCAGGTCCCCGACCCAGACTGCGACGAGGGCGATGCCCAGGGTCAGCACCGTGCCGGCCCGGGGCGTATCGTCGGGCCCGCTGCCGGCGCCAAGCCAACGGAGGGGCCGAGGGAGGATGCCGTCCCGGGCCAGGGCCTGAAGGACCCTGGGCGCGCCCAGGATACTCCCCACTGCGCTGGACAGCGTGGCCCCCCATACGCCCAGGAGGATGGCATCCCCCCAGATGGAGATCCGGCGCATGACCAGCGGGTCCGCCAACAGCGTCGCGGTATCCGCCCGGAAGGCCAGAATGAGGGGAAGACCCATGTAGATGACGTAGCCCACTGCGATGGCCGCGAAGGTCCCCCTCGGGATGGAACGTCCAGGGTCGGCCAGGTCGCCTGACATGTTCACCCCGGCCATGATGCCCGTGACGGCGGGGAAGAACACCGCGAAGACGGCCCAGAACGACTCCGTGGGCTCGATGAGGGGGAGGCCCGCCCCCTGGGGGACGACACCTTCCAGGGTTGGACCGAAGAGCAGCGAGAGCAGGGAAAGCCCGATGGCCCCCATGATGAAATATTGGGCCTTGATGGCCGCACGGGCCGACTTGATGGCGAGCGCCGCCACGAGCACGGTGGTCACCAGACCGACCGTTCGCGCATCCACTGCGGGGAACGCCCTGTTCACCGATTCCGCGAACCCCACGGTGTACAGGGCCACGGAGAGGCCCTGGGCGAGGAACAGGGGGATCCCGACGGCACCGCCCGTCTCGACCCCCAGGGACCGGCTGATCATGTAGTACGCGCCGCCGGTGCGAACGCGCTGGTCGGTGGCGATGGCCGCCACCGAGAGGGCGGTGATGAGGGTGATGGACGTCGCCAGCGTGACGATGACCAGGGTGCCCCCCAGCCCCACCTGACCGACCACCCACCCGAACCTCAGGTACATGATCACGCCGAGGATCGTGAGGATCGACGGCGTGAAGACCCCTCCAAAGGTGCTCAGCCCCCCCGGCTTGGGCGACAGAACGGAGGCGGACGGAGGTGGCGACTGGCCGGTTACCCGGTCAGGCATGGGCTGGGCTTCCTGAGCTTCCGAGGTGTCGGGACTCGCTTCGAGGGTCCCGCCACGAGGGCTGGCCCAGGGGATACCTTATCGGGCGATGCCGCTTTGTACCACCGCGCTCGGCTGGAAGATCAGATCGTCCAACCGGACGATGAGGTTGGAGAGGACCGTTCCTCCGGCGGTGTTCGGAGAGTCGAGCAGGGCGACGGCCACGTATTTTCTGCCGTCCCGCTCCACCAGCGCCGCGTCGGCGTGCCACTGTTTCCAGGTTCCGGACTTGCGGTAGATCACCGAGTTCGGGCGGGCGTCCAGCCCCTTCACGAATTTGTGATGGATCGCAGGGCGGCTCATGATGTCCTTCATCTCCGAGGACGCCCAGGGGCTGACCAACTCACCTCGATCCATCATGATCAGGAAGCGGGCGGTCTGGCGGGCTGTGGCCCCATGGGACTGGTTCCCGATGGGATCTCGGCGCCAGAGACCCAGGGCGCCCCCGTACCCGCGTCCCACCCAGATGCCGCCGCCCCGCTCGGGGTCGTACAGGGCGTGGTGAGGATCCCGAAGAGCCGCGGCGATGGCCGGAAAGCCGACCAGCCGTATCATCTCGCTGGCCTTTGAGTTGTCCGAGCGGCGGATCATCAACTCCAGTTTCGCCTTGAGCTGCGGCGTGTACTTGAGCTTTCCCTTGTCGACCTGGGCGAAGACCCCCAGGAGGATTCCGATCTTCGGGAGGCTGGCGGCGTAGCGTTCCCGGTCGTCGTCGAGCCCCGCGTAGCGGAGGCTGTCCGGGTCCGTGATGTCCACGAGCGCCACCGAAAGTCGTCCCTGCTGCACCAGGCGCCGGTAGGACGGCAGGTCGAGGACGTTCATCAACTCCGCCTGGAGCCGTGCGTCCTTGTCCGGTAGGACGAAGGTGGACGAGTCCTGGGCGCCGAGGGGCGCGGACAGGGCAAAGACCATCATGGCCAGACACGCCGGCCTGAAGTACCCGAACGCGATGCGGTGCACTCGAGTGGTACTCTCCTGGGCGAACCTAAGGTTTCGGGAGTTCGGGGTGCAGCGAAGCCATGAGGCGCTCGATCTGCGTCCCGATCTCCATGTGCTCCGCAGCCGAATTGACCTTGAGCACGTTGGACATCACCGAGACAAGGTATACACGGGGATGTTCCCCCCCGGCCGGCACCTCCACGATCGTGACCGAGTGCATGAGGTTCTCGGCGTTCCCCATGTACTGTCCACACTGAAAACCCTCTTCCGGTTCACACCGGTAGAGGGACCCGGATTTGAAGTATACCGCGGCGTCGTTCAAAGCGGGGGATGCCGCGTACCGATACCGGTTGCGGGTGAAATAGAGCAGCCGCTTCGCCTCGAGGCTGCTCCACTCGTCCACCACCTTGCCCTGCTCCATCTTCACCAGCCACCGCACCAGCGTTCTGGGCGATGCGAAACTACCTCTTCCCGGGATGATTTGGGAGGCCCCCCGGGTGAAAAACGTCCGCAGGCGGAGGAGCGACGTGTCCAGCCCCATGGCCAGGAGGGGGTCCTCCAGGATGCGGATGGATCGGTCCGTGAGCTCGGCCTTGGGCGTGTTCTTGAAGAACGCCGCGGCCTCCGCTTTGGACGGGGGGTAGCGCCGGCCGAACTCGTTCAGGAGGAGCGCCTCCTTCCACACCACGGCTCCGGCGGCGTTGGAGCTCGGGGACAACATGTGGTCCACCCACTCCCACAGCGCGAACTCGTCTCCGAGGCGGATCGAACGGTGCACCACCTTGGACCAGTCCGGCTCCACCACCGGCACCGTGTGGCTGTTCGGCATGGCGAATTCGTCGGCCACGACCATGGTTTCGCGCAGGACCCTCGCGCGGGCATCCACGTCGTCGGGATAGAGCCTCTTCAACTCGTTGAAGAGACCTGTCAGCACCAGCAGCTTTCCGACGCTTCCGGGAATGTAGCCCTGGTCCTGCCGGATGGAGGCGTAGCGCGTTGCGTTCGGGTCGGTGATGTCCAGGACGGCGATGCGATACGAAGAGCTGCGGGCGTTGATGATTCTCTCGATCCCCGCCTGCAGCTGGGGGTCCACCGGCCGGTTGGCCGGGATGTCCAGGGTGTCGTTCACGCCCTTCAGGCGGAGCTTGACAGCCGTCGTCGGGAGCCTGGCGCCGGGCTTGAGGCGGACGTTCCCCGGCATGGTCCCTTCCTGCATCATGCGGTATGCCTTGAGCCGACGGATCCCCGTCCTCTCGTATCCGTCGAGGGGGTAGGCGCCCACCCACGCCGCCGCGGGAACCAGGAGAACTGCGCCGGAGAGCAATGCCATGCCCATCCAACGGGCTCGGGCAATCGGTTTCACCTTCCCTCCAGGGGTCGGTCGAGGCGCACCACGCGGTTGCCGTTTCGCACCGCGTCGGCGTCCAGGCGTTCCAGGCGGGCGTACAGGTCACTGTTGCGATAACGGATGAACGGTCGGATCTGCAGGAGCCAGAGTTGACCATCAACGAAGGCGAACTCCATGTCCCAGGTCTGCCCCTCGTCGGGTGTCCCGGCCTTCAGGGACTTCCAGGTGGCGACCACGTCCCTGAGCTGCTGCAGCTCCGAGGGTTGGAGCAGGGTGTCCGGACGCTCTGCGGCAATCCACCTCGTGCCGCCCGGGGCAACCTGGCGTCTCCGCGGCGCCTTGGCCTGGGAGAGCAGTTGGACCGCGCCGTCGGGGCTGACCAGGAGCGTCTCGG
>DATHZE010000230.1:0-6588 GCA_035458765.1 Longimicrobiales bacterium | reverse complement strand
GCACGCCATGAAGGTCGTGGTCGGGCTCGGAAATCCGGGCCCTGAATACGACTCCACCCGACACAACGTGGGGTGGTGGGTGGCGGACCGGTTGGCCTACGATTGGAGATTCGGCCCGTTCCGGAAGGATGGACGGGCCCTGATCAGCGAAGGAACGGTGCGTGAGCAGGCCATTCGGGTCTGCAAGCCCACCACGTACATGAACCGGAGTGGCCAGGCCCTCCGGTTCATGCACGAGATGGAGGAGTTCGACGTTTCCCGGGACCTCCTCGTGGTCGTGGACGACGCCGCGCTGGACGTGGGCCGAGTCCGATTCAGGCCTTCGGGGAGTCCGGGTGGACACAACGGTCTCAAGTCGATCTCAGGGGCGCTTCGCTCCGACGAGTATCCCCGTCTGAGAATCGGCGTGGGGCGGAAACCGGAAGGGATGGACCTCGCTGAGTGGGTCCTTTCCCCCATGCCGGCTGAGGACGAAGAGGTTGTGGTTGGGCTGTTGCCCGACCTCACGAGGGCCGTGGAGGCCTGGATTGAAGAAGGAACGGAGGCGGTCATGAACCGCTTCAATCGCTAGCGAAACGAGAGCCACGAGGAACACAGAGGAAGCCGACCCGATGACCGACCTCGTTGTATTTACCGATTGGGCCTGGGCCCTGGGGCTGGTTGGCCTCATGGCCGCCGCCTTCACGTACGGATACGTCAAGAAGCAGCCGCCCGGCAACGAACTCATGATCGACCTTGGCGAGCAGATCCATGACGGCGCCATGGCCTTCCTTCGTCGTGAGTACATGGTGCTGGCCGTGTTCGTCGCGGTGGTTGCCGTGCTTTTGAGCCTCGCCATCGGCACCATGCCTGCGGTCGCCTACGTGTTCGGCGCCGCCAGCTCGGTGGCGGCCGGGTTCTTCGGTATGAAGGCCGCCACGCGTGCCAACACCCGCACCTCCGCCGCCGCCAAGGACGGAGGCCAGGGCAAGGCGCTGCGCATCGCGTTCTTCGGTGGTGCGGTCATGGGGTTGGCCGTGGCAGCCCTCGGCCTTCTGGGCCTTGGAATCCTCTATTTCATCTTCGCGGCGGACGCAGTGCCCGGCACGGGTGAGTTTCCGCGGTTTGCCGAGATCGTTTCCGGCTTCGCCATGGGGGCGAGCTCCATCGCCCTTTTCGCCCGTGTGGGCGGTGGCATCTACACGAAGGCGGCCGACGTGGGTGCGGACCTCGTGGGGAAGGTCGAGGCGGGCATTCCCGAAGACGATCCACGCAACCCTGCGACCATCGCCGACAACGTCGGCGACAACGTGGGTGACGTCGCGGGGATGGGCGCCGACATTTTCGAATCCTACGTCGGGTCCATCGTAGCCACGATCGCCATCGCGGCTACGGCTCCGGCCCTGGCGGCCTACCGCGGCGCCGCGGTGGCGCTGCCCATCCTCACTGTGATGGTGGGTCTGGTCGCGTCGCTCATCGGTATCGGGATGATGAAGGTCCTGGAGCGTACCAACCCCGCGGCGGCCCTGCGCAACGTCACCTTCATCGCCGCCGGGCTGTTCCTGGCAGCGATGTGGTTCGTGGTGCAGAACCTGGGCATCGTGTTCACGGATGGAGCGCGGAGCTACCCGGTGTATGGCCCCTGGATCGCCATCTTGACCGGGACCTTGGTCGGTATCTCCATCGGGTTGGTCACCGAGTACTACACCGCGGCCGGTCCGGTGCGCAGGATCGCCGATGCCAGCCAAACGGGGGCGGCGACGAACATCATCGCCGGACTCGCGGTGGGCATGGAGTCCACGGCCATTCCGGTGATTCTGATCTGCGTGGCCATCGGTACGTCGTTCTTTTTCGCCGGTCTCTACGGGATCGGCATTGCTGCGGTGGGCATGCTCGCCACGGTGGGCGTGACCATGTCGGTGGACGCATACGGCCCCATCGCCGACAACGCCGGCGGCATCAGTGAAATGGCCCACCTGGGTCCGGAGACACGGAAGATCACGGACTCCCTGGACGCCATCGGAAACACCACCGCCGCCATCGGGAAGGGTTTCGCCATCGGCTCCGCGGCGCTCACCGCCCTGGCGCTTTTCAGCGCCTATTCGTCAAAGGTGGGGCTCCAGCAGACGGGGATCGACCTGGTCGATCCCAAGGTGGTCATCGGGCTGTTCCTGGGCGGCATCCTGCCGTTCTTCGTCGCGGCGCTCACCATGACCGCAGTGGGCCGCGCCGCGCAGGGCATGGTGGATGAAGTGCGCCGCCAGTTCCGGGAGATCCCGGGGATCATGGACGGGACCGGCAAGCCGGACTCCGCCCGCTGCGTGGACATCTCGACCAAGGCCGCCCTCCGTGAGATGATCCTCCCCGGCGTCACGGCGGTGCTGGCGCCGGTGGTCGTGGGCGGGCTTCTCGGCGTCGAGGCCCTTGGCGGGCTGCTCGCTGGGGCGACGGTCACGGGCGTTCTCATGGCCCTTTTCATGGCCAACGCCGGTGGGGCCTGGGACAACGCCAAGAAGTACATCGAGGGTGGCGCGCACGGCGGGAAGGGTTCGGATCCGCACAAGGCCGCCGTGGTCGGTGACACGGTGGGCGATCCCTTCAAAGACACGTCAGGGCCCTCGCTCAACATCCTCATCAAGCTGATGAGCGTGGTCTCCCTGGTGTTGGCGCCCTGGTTCGTGAAGATCCACGGCCTCGACGTCGAGGGAAGCACCGCGCTGAACTGGGTGACGGATTTGGTGCGCGGGATCTTCGGCTAGAGCCCGGCTGTGCCGGGACAGTCTGCAGCGTAGTCAAGCACAGCGGCGGGGCCGGACCTCCGAGGAGGGCCGGCCCCGCGTCACATGGAGGAAGCATGGATAGCACCGAGAGAGAAGCGACGTTCGAGAACGCCCTGGCCTTCGCCGCCGACCTGATCCGTATCCCGGGTCTGTCGGGACACGAAGAGGATGTGGCCCGCCGGGTGTGGCAGGAGATGGAGGCACTTGGCCTCGAGGACATCCGCGTGGACGAGGCGGGCAATGTCATCGGCGTCGCTCGCGGACGGGGAAACGCGCCTCCAGCGCTGCTCAACTGCCATCTGGACGTCGTAGCCGAGGGTGATCATGGCGAATGGGAGGTTCCTCCCTTCTCCGGCGACGTGCGAGACGGCTTTCTGCACGGCCGGGGGGCCATGGACATCAAGGGCCCACTCGCGCTTCAGACCTATGCGGCGGCCGCTCTCCTTTCCAGGGCTCCGGGGGATGTCATCGTCGCTCATACCGTGCTGGAGGAGCGAGGAGGGCTCGGGATGAAGCACCTGCTCGAGTCCGGGAGCGTGAAGCCCGGCGTCGTGATCATCGGCGAGTCTACCCACGGGGACGTGTGCATCGGCCACCGGGGTCGCGCCGAGGTCGAGGTGGTCATCGCCGGGACCGCAGGGCACGCCAGCGCCCCCGAGCGCGCGCACAACGCCCTCGATGCCCTCGGGGGAGTCCTGGCCGCCGTTCAGTCCCTGGCCCAGCGCCAGCCCGCCGACGAGGTCCTGGGCAGGGCCTCGGTGACGACGACCATGGTGGACGTGCTTCCGGAGAGCCGGAACGTGATTCCGGACAAGGTGGTCGTCACCCTGGACTGGAGAATCCTGCCCGGGTACCCGGAGGAGAAGCTCCAGGAATGGGTGCGTGAGGTCCTGTCGGAGCATTTGCCGTCGCTGCCTCCGGGGCTCTCTCTGGCCGTCCGCATGGCGACGGAGCTCCAACGCACCTACACGGGGATGGAGGAGGACAAGAACCTGATGACCCCAGGCTTCCTCATGGATCCGGGCCACCCGGTGGTGCTGGCCGCCGCTGCCGCCGTGGGTCGTCGGGAGGACGCGACGGTTCCTGCCGTCGTTCGCCCGTGGGCTTTCGCCACCGACGGCGGATGGTCGTCCGGGGTGTTCGGAATCCCCACCATCGGCTTCGCTCCCGGGGAAGAGCGCTTCGCACACACGAACCGCGAGCGTCTGGACGTGGAGGAGGCCCGCTGGGCCTTCGAGCGCTACCCCGCGCTCATCAGCGCAGTCCAGCAATCCCTTCAGGAGGCGCGGTCGTAATGCTCCGCGTCGGTATCGTCGGGCTCCCCAACGTGGGCAAGTCGTCGCTGTTCAACGCATTGACCTCCGCGGCGGCTCCATCGGAGAACTACCCCTTCTGCACGGTGGATCCCAACGTCGGCACGGTCCTGGTCCCCGACCCCCGTCTGGACGTGGTGCATCGCCTGGCCGAGTCCAAGGCCAAGGTCCCCACGGTCGTTCAGTTCGTGGATATCGCCGGCCTGGTGGAGGGCGCCTCCGAGGGGGAGGGGCTGGGGAACCGGTTCCTCGCCAACATCAGGGAAGTGGACGCCATCGCCCACGTCCTGCGGTGCTTCGAGGATCCCGACGTGGTGCACGTCTCGGGATCGGTCGATCCGGTGCGCGACCGGGAGATCGTCGAGACGGAGCTCGCCCTGGCCGACCTGGAGGTCGTGGAGCGCCGGCTCGAGAAACAGGAGAAGAAGGCGAAGTCGGGCGAGAAGGAAGCCATCCGGGAGGTGGCGGCCCTGAGGAAGGTTCTGGTCCCCCTCTGCGAAGGGAAGCCAGCCAGGAAGGCGGACCTGACCGAGGAGGAACGCCAGGTTCTGCGCCCGTATCCACTCCTCACGCTGAAACCCGTGCTCTATGTGGCGAACGTCGGGGAGGGGGACCTCCCAGGGGGGACGAACCGTTACACGGACGCCGTGGCATCGTCGATCCAGGATGAGGGCGACGCGGAGATGGTCACCGTCTGCTCGGCGATGGAGGCCGAATTGGCGCAGTTGGACGAAGACCACGTCGGAGAGTTCCTCGCGGAATTGGGACTCCAGGAGCGAGGGCTGAACCGCCTCATCCGGGGCGCCTATGACCTCCTGGGCCTCATCACCTTCTTCACGACCGGCGAGAAGGAGTCACGGGCCTGGACGGTGGCGCGAGGCTCCCGGGCTCCCCAGGCGGCCGGCGCCATCCACTCGGACTTCGAACGGGGCTTCATCCGCGCCGAGACCATTGGTCACGAAGCCTTCTCGGCGGCGGGCTCCTGGAAGGTGGCTCGGGACCGTGGCCTGCTGCGTTCCGAGGGGAAGGAGTACCTGGTGCAGGACGCGGACATCATGCTTTTCCGCTTCAACGTCTAGGGAAGCCCCGAACGCCTTGGGGGACAACAACTCTCGGCGGCACTGTGCCCCGACTGTGCCCCGTTATGCGCTTTCAGCGACCATGAGACGGGTCTTCGCGTCGGCGCCTTGGTAGGCGGTCTGGAGCGCCTTCACGTCCCGCCACCCGCCCTGCGCCATGACGTCCTGAACGGGCAGGTGCTTGCGGCGGGTGGCCCATCCGCGTCGGAACGCGTGCCATCCGCCTCTCTTCTGGTGCGGGAGTCCAGCTAGGTCTTCCGCACGGGTGAGGTAGTAGCCGGCCATGAGCTTGTGCAGCGCCTGGGACGGATCTCGGTTGCCCGGGAAGAGGAAGCCCTCGCCCACGACCGGGTGGCGCCGCAGGTAGACCTCGAGGGCGTTTCTCGCGGCGCCCGAAATGGGGGACACGTCCGAGTAGCCCATCTTGTCCCACTCGGGCCTCCACCGCAGCGCCTGGGGCCAGTCGTCAGCAGCGTCCTCGTCCTCGCCGATCCCTGCCAGCGCGCCTCGGATCTGATTGGTCGAAAGAAGCACGTCGGACGCGCGAAGGTGCAGGATGGAGTTGATGCGCCGGCCCGTTTCCCACGCGAGGACCAAGAGCGCACGCAGTCGCCCGTTAGGATCGGCTTCGTCGGCGACGGCCAGGAGTGCGAGGTAGCGCGCCTCTGTCGCCCTCGGCCTGCTCGGGTTGTCCTGCCGAGGCTTGGTCAGGCCGCGAACGGGGTTGGAGGCCAGGAGGACGTGACCGTCCCGCCGGAACCCGCACGCCCAATTGCAGACGGTCGATAGTGCGTCGAGTTCGTTCTTGACCGTGGCCGGCTCCGGCGCGTTGCTCCCCCGGCGATCAGCGGTGCGCACGCGCCCTGACTGCCGGGCCGCGACGTAGGTATCGGCATCGTGCTGGCCGAAGTCCGCCATCACGAAGCTGGCGCCCAGATGGATGCGGAACAGCGCCAGCGTGGCCTCCATGAAGCGTCGTCGGCTTAGGGACAAGAGGGGGCCACGGTGTGCGAGGTAGAAGTCGGCGAGTTGTCCAACGGTCAGCCGTTCAGTGGGAGGGCGGTCTCCAACTAGGACGTCCCGCGCCGTCCTCCTGGCGATGTCCCGTGCCCGCTCCTCTGCCAGGGCGCGGTCGGATGTCTTCAAGGACTTCCGCAGCTTCCGCCCCCCCTCCGAGTAGGCGTACCACACGGCTGATGAGTTTTCACGTTCGTAGAGGCGCAGCGTCACGCCGCTCTCCTCAACGACTTTTGACCAGTGTTTCTTTCGTGCCATGTCGTCCCTCCCTCTCTGGTGATCGTGCGTGTCACCCTGACGTATACAAGTTGGGTGGCACGACACCGCCCGTCAACATTACGTTTACGCCATGAGCCAGAACCGATTCCGCGATGCCCTGGACGCACTGTGCCTCGCCAACGCCGACGCAGCCCGCCTCTT
>DATHZE010000229.1:0-4901 GCA_035458765.1 Longimicrobiales bacterium | reverse complement strand
GTCGCGTTGCACGGCGTGGTGATCTTCGGCCTGGGGTCGCTGGTGGGATTGGATCTGCGCACCCTGGCCGTGGCGTCGCAGGCCAACGTCGGGGGCCCCGCCTCCGCCATGGCGCTGGCCACGGCACGCGGGTACGCGGATCGCCTGCTGCCGGGCGTGGCGGTGGGGCTCCTCGGATACGCTGTGGGAAACTACATCGGGCTGGGTGTCGCAATGATGGTTCGGGGAATGCTGGGGGCCTAGGGCATGCGCGTGGACCTCACCCCCCATGAGCGCGCCTTCCTGGAGGGCGCACACGGCGAGGCCGCGGCCATGGCCATGCGCGTGGTGGTCGCTGCCGCCGAACTTCTGGGTGCTCGAAGGCTGGTGGCCATCGAGTCGGCGCACGTCGACGGGTGCCTCTACCACGGCGATGGGGGCGTGGAGTTCGCCGAGCGCCTGGCCGCGGGCGGAGCCAAGGTCGCGGTCCCCACCACGCTGAACGTCGGGGCCCTGGATCTGCTCCACCCCGGAACGGTGCGGGGCGATGCCCACCATGGCGCCATGGCGCGTCGCCAGATGGACGCATACTTGGCACTGGGTTGTGCGCCGACCTGGACGTGCGCGCCTTATCAGGCCGGGCACCGTCCGGCGTTCGGGACCCAGGTGGCTTGGGGGGAGAGCAACGCCATCGCCTTCGCCAATTCGGTCCTGGGCGCCCGCACGGAGCGCTACGGGGACTTTCTCGACGCTTGCTGCGCGGTGACCGGCCGTGCGCCGCTGCACGGCCTCCACATGGACGAGAACAGGGTCGCCACGGTGGTCGTGGATGCCTCCGGGGTACCCGAGGCGCTGAAGCGCGCCGACGTGTTCTACCCGGTCCTCGGGACCTGGCTCGGCTTGGACGTCGGCCAGAACGTCGCCGCGCTGGAAGGGCTTCCCAGCGACGTCACCGAGGACCAACTCAAGGCCTTGGGCGCCGCGGCGGCGTCTTCCGGAGCCGTGGCCCTCTTCCACGTGGTGGGGGTCACGCCCGAGGCGCCGACCGTCGGGGCCGCCACAGCGAACAACCAGAACGTGCGCCGCATCACGCTGACGGCGGACAAGCTGCGGCCAGCGCTGCGCCGTCTCAGCACGACCGACGCAGACACCGTGGACGCCGTCGCCGTGGGAAGCCCTCATTTCTCACTGGAGGAGTTCGCGGCCCTCGTGCCGTTGGTGCGGGGAACACGACTGACGGTGCCCTTCTTCGCCTGCACGGGTCGGGACGTGCTGGCCCGACTCCAGGCGACGGGTGAAGCCGCCATCCTGGCGTCGGCCGGCGTGAGCATCGTCGTGGATACGTGCGTGGTGGTCACGCCGATCCTGCCGGCGGCGGGCGGTGTCCTCATGACCTGCTCCGGAAAATTCGCCCACTACGGTCCCGCCAACACGGGATACGAGGTGGTGTACGGGAGTCTGGCCGAGTGCGTCGCGTCCGCGCGAACGGGGCGCGTCAGCCGCGACGAGGCGTTGTGGTCGTGGTGACGGGCCGCGTGTTGGTGGCGGGAGCAGGGGAGGGCCCCCTTCTGCGCCTGTCCGCACCCATCAGCTTCTGGGGCGGAGTGGATCCCCTCTCCGGGCGCATCGCCGACCCCCGCCATCCGGACCATGGGCGTTCCGTCGCCGGGACGGTCCTCGCCGTGCCTTCCGCCGTGGGCTCGTCGTCGTCCAGCGCCATCATGTTGGAGTTGCTCCGCAACGGTGTGGCGCCCGCGGCGGTGCTCATGGGAACGGCGGACGCCATTCTGGCGCTGGGGGTCGTGGTCGGGCGTGAGCTGGGGTATGCGTCCATCCCGGTCCTCCAGATCCCCATGGCGGATCTGGACCATCTGGAATCGGGCGTCCGAGTGCGGGTGGATGCGGATGGTCGCGTACGGGAAGTCGAGTCGGCTTTCGAGCCTTTCCCCCCTGCACGACATTCTCGGGATGAGTGAATCCCAGGTCATGGCCCTTCCCCTTCCCGATGCCGCGGCTCGGCGCCTCATTCAGGGAGATCTCGAAACCAACCTCCTGGTGGAGGCCGGTGCGGGGTCGGGAAAGACCACGGAGCTGGTCAACCGCATGGTGGCGCTGGTGGCCACCGGGATCACCACGGTGGATCACGTCGCGGCGGTGACGTTCACGCGGAAGGCGGCGGGGGAGCTGCGCGAGCGCTTCCAGGCCCGGCTCGAGCGCGAAGTCCGGGACTCCGTTGAGCGCGATCCTGAGGAGACGGCTCGTATCCGGAAGGCCCTGGAGGACATGGATCGGGCCTTCGTGGGGACGATCCATGCGTTCTGCTCCCGCCTTCTCCGGGAGCGGCCCCTTGAAGTGGGGCTCGACCCCGCGTTTCAGGAGTTGGCTCCCGAGGAGCGCCTGGGCTTTCACCGCCGGTTCTGGGACGCATATCTCGAGCGGCTGGTGCGGGACGGGGATCCCGTCCTGGAGGATCTCAACGAAGCGGGGCTCCGCACCCACCATCTCTTCGACCTCTTCGGGAGCCTGGTGGAGAACCCCGACGTGGACTTTCCCGCAGGCGCAGTCCTGCCGCCCTCCGCCCAGGAAATCGCTGCCGTCAGCCGGGAACTGGAGGTCCTCGTGCGGCGCGGACGAGAGCTCATGCCCGCCCGGGAGCCGGAGAAGGGATGGGACTCCTTCCAGAAGAAGGTCCGAACGGCCGCGTTCACCCTGGAGGTCACGGGGTGGAAGCGTCCTGCCGATTTCTTCGAGGCTCTGGCGCTGATGTGCCATGACGGGAAGGGGCACACGACGACGCAGAACCGCTGGCGGGACAAGGCCATGGCCAAGTCGCTGCTGGAGGCGGCCAACGAGTTCGGTCACGGAGACACGGCTGCCACGCGTCTTCTGGATCGGTGGTACGCTCACCGTTATGCCCTGGCGCTCCGAGTGTCGGCCAAGGCCGCGGAGGATTTCGCTGAATTTCGGCGCCGCTCCGGGCGGTTGGACTTCCAGGACCTGCTGCTGCTCACGGCGCGCCTTCTGCGGGGCAATGCCGAGGCCCGTGGTGAACTGGGCCGACGATACCGCCACTTGCTGGTGGACGAGTTCCAGGACACGGACCCACTCCAGGCCGAGATCATGCTTCTATTGGCGTCGGAGCCCGACCGCGGCCCAGGGGCGGGTGCGGCTGATGACGAGGACGAAACCTCGTCGGCGGGAGTCGAGGACTGGCGCACGGCGGTTCCGCGCCCTGGCGCACTGTTCGTGGTGGGTGACCCGAAGCAGAGCATCTATCGCTTCCGGCGTGCCGACATCCAGCTCTACGAGTTCGTGAAGCGTCGCTTCGCCGACTTCGGCGGCGTACTCGAGCTCACGTCCAACTTCCGGTCGCGTCCCGCCATCGGAGACCTGGTGAACCGGGTCTTCGACCACCCCGGGTTCTTTCCGAGCCAGGCCACGTCCGAGCAGGCTCGATTCGAACCGCTGAACACGAGGCCCTCGGAGCGCCCGGTCCCCGCCGAGGGTGTCTTCTGGCATGCCGTGGAGCCGGCCCGGGACGCCTGGTCCGCGGTGGCGGCGGACGACGCGCGTCGATTGGCGTCGTGGATTCGTGCCCGGCTGGACCGGGGTGAACGTGGTCCCGGCGACTTCCTCATCCTCACCCGGGTGACGAGGAGTCTCTCGGCATACGCCCGGGCCATGGAGGAGTACGGCATCCCCGTTCAGGTCACTGGTGCCGGCGTGGGCGTGGAGCACGAACTGGAAGAACTCCTCTCGCTCCTGGAGTGCATGATCGACCCCACCGACCCCGTGAAGGTCGTCGCGGTGCTCGTGGGACTGTTCTTCGGCCTGGACCACGAGCGGCTTCTGGCGCATCGCTTGGCAGGGGGCACCTTCGACGTCGTCCGGGTCCGCGGCGAAGGCGACCCTGAGGTCCGGGCCGCGCTGGAAGTCCTCCACGGGTGGTGGCGTTCAGCGAGCCGTGAGCCAGCCGACGTCTTCATCGGCCGGGTGGTACCGGAGCTGGGGCTCCTCCCGTTTGCGGCGGCAGGCGACCTGGGGGCGCTGCGGGCCGGGGCTCTGGTCTACGTGCTGGATGCCGTACGCGGCACAGCTCTGGCCGGGGATGCGTCCCTGCCGGGGGCACTCGAGGCGCTGCGCACAGCGTTGGAGGCCAGGGAAGCCGAGGCACCCCTTCAGCCCGGGCGGGACGACGTCGTTCGCCTCATGAACCTCCACCAGGCCAAGGGTCTCGAGGCGCCGGTGGTGGTCCTTGCCGATCCCTCGAGCCCGCCCAGCCACGGCCAGAGCCTCCACGTGGAGCGTCGTCCCGACGGGACCGCCACGGGGTGGCTGCGGGTGGCCGAGCAGAGCGAAGGCTTCAAGCGGAACAACCTGCTGGCCCGGCCTTCGGAGTGGAGCGACAAGGAAGCCGCCGAGACGCGCTTCGAGGCCGCCGAACAGGTTCGCCTGCTCTACGTGGCCGTGACCCGGGCCCGCGACGAACTGGTGGTGTCGCGCTGGCCGGCCAAGGCCGGAGGTTCGGCGTGGGCCAGCCTTGACCCCTGGCTCGTGGAGCACGGACAGGAGCTGGCCCTGGACGCCGTCCCCCCGCCGCCTCGCCAGGAGCTGGAGTTGGCACCCGAGGCGGTGGCGGAGCGTATCGCCACCGCGGCAGACACCCTGGAGGGGCTCGGCGTCCCCTCGTTCCGACACGTTTCCGTGACCGACGTGGCGAAGGGAGGGCGTGATCCCGACCCGCCTCCGGTCCCGGCCGCGGAACCCCCAGCTCCCGGCGCCGAGCGGTTCCGCGGGTACTCGTGGGGGAGCGCGGTGCACGGCGCCCTTGCCGCCGCCGCGGCAGACGATGCCGAGGTGCCGCTGCGGGCGGCCTGCCGGGCGCTTCTGGTGGAACACGGACGGCCGTTGAACGACCACGG
>DATHZE010000228.1:0-3039 GCA_035458765.1 Longimicrobiales bacterium | reverse complement strand
GGGGGGCCACCGCGACCCCCTCCGGGCATTCCACTCTTCATCACCCTCCTTTCTACAGAACTGCATAGGAAGAGGGCCCGGGGGCTCGATGCCCCCGGGCCCTCCCTGTTTTCTGGCGCCAGGCGATGCCCGCCTGGGGCGGGCGAGCCAGCCGCGCCCACCATGGTGCCAGGGGCTGCATTCTTCATTCGCGGAGCGCCCTCGGGCTGGTGCCCGCTAAGCGAAGCGAATGAAGAAATGCAGCCTCCACACCCCCCATGAGATGATGCGCACCCGGCCCGCGCGCACGAAGGCGGGCAACCCGAGGCGGGAATTTCCCTCTTGCAGGTACGCGTTTCGCGCCGTCCCTTTGGATCGCCTCCCTCCGTAGCGTCCCCAGATCCCACATTCGAGAGGATTCCATGGCTTCCACGCCCAGCGCGTCGCGCGCTCGCCGGCGTCGTCTTCTTCCCTTGCTCGCACTCCTGATCGCTGGACCCGTCTCGACGCCCGCTCTGGCCCAATCGGTAGCAGCCGTGCAGGGGCCCGGGTCGGCCAACTATCGACTGGCGGCGAGATTCGCGCCGTACAAGATCCGGCAGATGGTGAAGAGCACCTCGGTCAGCCCCCGCTGGATCAACCACGGGGACCGCTTCTGGTACGAGTGGGAGACCACGGAAGGCAAATTCTTCTATCAGGTGGACCCGGCCCGGGGCACCCAGCGTCAGATCTTCGACAACGACCGTATCGCCGCCGAGCTGACCCGACTCACCCAGGACCCCTGGGACGGGCAGCACCTGCCCATCCGCAACATCCGCTTCCTCACGGACAACACCCTGCAGTTCGAGGTCGAATCGTCCCAGGACGAGAAGGTCGAGGGGGAGGCCACGGACACCCTCCAGCAGCAGGAGCGGGACCGCGAACCGGCCAAGAAGAAGGCCAAGAAGAAGGTCTTCCACTTCGAGTACGACGTGGCCACCCGAGCCGTGCGGCTCCTGGAAGACTACGAGGCTCCCGACAGCCACCCCTCCTGGGCGAGCGTCGCCCCCGACTCCTCGTGGGTGGTCTTCAGCCGTGGGTTCAACCTGTGGGCCATGACGTGGGACGAGTACGGGAAGGTCCTTGATGCCCGCCGCGGCAAGTCCGGCGCGGAGGCCGACAGCGCCGACATGAAGTTGGAGCTGGAGGAGATCCAACTCACCACCGACGGAGAGAAGGACTACAGCTACGGCAACCAGGGCCGAGGCCAGAACGACGAGGAGACGGAAAAGGAGTTCAAGAAGCGCCAGCGGTCCGGAGTCAGCTGGAGCCACGACTCCCGGTACTTCGCCCTCACCCGTTCGGACCGCCGGAAAGTGGGTGACCTTTGGGTCGTCCACGCCGTGGGCAACAAGCGTCCTCAACTCGAGAGCTACAAGTACGACATGCCCGGCGAAGAGGACGTCACCCAGACCGAACTCCTGGTCTACGACGTGCAGGCGCGGGCCATGAAAAGGATCGACGACGCCCCGTGGAAGGATCAGAGCATGGGCGTCTACGACGACCCGACGGGACCGCGAGGCTTCGGCGGGTTCGGCGGCGGCGGCGGTGACGCCTCAGAGCCCCGTATCACCAAGTGGCTGTCGGACGACTCGAACGAGCTCTACTTCTTTCGCGCCAGCCGTGACTTGCACCGCATCGACGTCATGGTGGCGAACCCCGAGACCGGAGCCGTCCGCACGGTCATCGAGGAGCGCCTGAACACCTACCAGGAGCAGCAGGCTCCGCACCGGCTCTCCAACGGGGACCTGATCTGGTGGTCCGAGCGCGACGGGTGGGCCCACCTGTACCGCTTCGGCGCCGACGGCACGCTGAAGAACCGCCTCACCGAGGGCCCCTGGCACGTGGACGCCATCGAGGGCGTGGACGAGACCGGGGGCTTCGTTCTCTTCGATGCCAACGGACGCGAGGAGGGGGAGGACCCCTACTATCGCCACACCTACCGCGTCGGGCTCAACGGCACCGGGCTCTCTCTCCTGACGCCGGGGAACTTCGATCATGCATCGACATCCTCGGAGTCGAACCGCTACTTCGTGGACAACTACTCCCGGGTGAACACCGCCCCCACCGCGGCGCTCTTCGAGTCCACGGGCCGGAAGGTCATGGATCTGCAGGCGGCGGATCTCTCCCTGCTCATGGCCGCGGGATACCAGTTCCCCGAGCCCTACTCCGTGAAGGCCGCCGATGGCGTGACGAACCTCTACGGAGTCATGTACAAGCCGTACGACTTCGATCCCGACAAGAAGTACCCCATCGTGGAATACGTCTATCCTGGACCCCAGACCGAGTCGGTGGCCAAGTCGTTTTCGTTGTCACCCTTCGAAACGGGCCTGGCACAGTTCGGCATCATCGTGGTCACCGTCGGCAACCGGGGCGGCAATCCCGACCGCTCCAAGTGGTACCACAACTACGGATATGGAGACCTGCGGGACTACGGCCTGGCGGACAAGAAGGTCGCTGCCGAGCAACTCGCGGACCGCTTCTCCTTCGTGGATATCGACCGGGTGGGCATCTACGGACATTCCGGGGGCGGCTTCATGTCCACCGCGGCCATGCTGGTCTATCCCGACTTCTTCAAGGTGGCCGTGAGCTCGGCGGGCAATCACACCAACGACGTCTACAACCGCTGGTGGTCCGAGACCCACCACGGCGTGAAGGAAGTGGTCAGTGATTCGGGAGAGGTATCGTTCACCTACGACATCGAGAAGAACCCCGACCTGGCCGCCAACCTGAAAGGTCACCTGCTGCTTACCACCGGAGACGTGGACAACAACGTCCACCACGCCAACACCCTGCGCATGGCGGAAGCCCTCATCAAGGCGAACAAGCGGTTCGACTTCTTCATCTTCCCGGGACAGCGGCACGGGTACGGGAACATGAGCGACTACTGGTACTGGCTCAGGGCGGAGTACTTCGTGAAGCACCTTCTGGGTGACGACCAGTGGAATGCGGACATCACGCAGTTGCAGGTGGAGCGGCCGAAGACCAGGTAGGTAGCGCGGGGGTCGCGGTTACCCCCCT
>DATHZE010000227.1:0-3613 GCA_035458765.1 Longimicrobiales bacterium | reverse complement strand
CCATGACCGCAGCGGGGAAATCCAGAGCCAGTCCGTAGCTGTGGGCCACGGCGAGGACATCCACGCCGGGGTCCGACAGGTTGCCCAGGACCTCGACGACCACACCTGAAGGTCCGTGGCTCCCCTCGCCGAACGAGACGAGGTCCACCACCACCACGTCGCCCTCCTCCGCCTTTCCCTCGTCTCCAGGCGGGACGAGAACGTCGCGCGTCATGCGACGGTCCAGGGGGACCACGAAGGAGAAACGGCGACCGCGGTGCAGCGTTCCCACGACTCGGGTGCGGGCCCGCTCGAGGATCTTGATGACACGCCCCACCGGACTCCGGCCCCTGGGCCGGCTCTCGATCCGGGTCACCAGCCGGTCCCCGTCCAACGCCGTGGCCAGGTTCACCGACGGCACGTAGACGTCGGTGCCGCCGGCCTCGGGGCGAAGGAACCCGTCTCCGCTCCGGGTCAGTGAAATGGTCCCCACCACCAGATCGAGGGAATTGGGCAGTGCGAAGCGGTTTCCCTTGACGCGGTAGATCGTGCCGGAGGTGACCATTCCCGCCAGGAGGCGCTTCAGAGTGCGGTATTCCTCGGTAGGCAGGTTGAGCGTACGGGCCAGATCCTTGGGCTTCATGGGCCCCTGCCGCGAAGCCGCCAACGCCTTGAGGATGCGGGGCTCCAGGGCTTCCTTGTCCTTCTTCACCATGGCGGGTTCCAGGAGAGGATGAATCCGACGCGGGATCCGTCGGCGAGCGTCGGCGGGTGAGCACGAAGCCGCGCTTCGCCAGGGACGCGGGCGGACACGAACGCGTCTGTGGCACTGAGCACGTGGTTCGCGAGCACCGCTCCCAGCGCAGCGGTGGCCTGGCTGAAGCGGCGGTCGCTCCGGTGAATCAGGTCCTTGTACTCCTCCAGTTCCCCCTCTTTTCCGGACCAGTCCCAGAGGAAGGCCTCACCGTACGCGTGGGTCGAATACCAGGCGAGAGCCGCCGCGTAGGCGGGATCCGCCGGGTCGGGCTCGACCCCCCGCGGGAAGTGGATATCGACGGCCAGGCTCCAGGCGGAGCCGTTGAAGGTCCGCTCGTCCAGTTCAGGCTGGACGCCGGCGACCTGCGGGTCTCGGTCGAAGGCGCCGGAGCGCATCCACTTCGAGAGGGCCTCGTAGTAGGCCCAGGATGGGTCCGCTCGGGATCCGCTCTGGACCCTGCCCTCACGCCAGGCCAGGTCCCGATAGGCCGTTCGGAGCGTATTCCCCTTGTGCCGCCGCTCGGCCCACACCGCCCACAGCGTGGCTTCGGCCATCGCGTAGACGAGGCTGCGGCGCTGCCCCAGGCTTTGCTGACCCCATCCGGGCACGATGAGCGACCGTGCCGCGGCCCCGGCGGCTGCCGAGGGCACGTCCCGGGGGGCCTGCGCCGCGACGGGGTCCGGGGAGGTGGTGAGGAGGAGGAGTCCTGCGGTCAGACAGACGACTCCAGGGAATCGACAGGGGGGGGTCGTCGACGTCCCAGGTCGCATCAGAACAGGATGGAGAAGGTGACGTGCACCGGTTCGGTCTCCCCCGTGAGCGTCGATACGGCCAGCGATTTCGCGATGGCGAGATCGAAGCGCTCGTATCGCAGGCCCAGCCCCACCCTGGCTCCGTTTTCCTGGTCCAGGTCCCCCATGACGTATCCCGCGCGCAGGACGAGGGCGTCATCCTGCCCGGCAATGAGTTCGGACCCGAGGAAGACGGAGGGGGATCCCGGCTCCCTGAGCCGGTCCTGAACCTCCAGCGACAGCCACCCGCTGACGCCTTCACTGTGGACCAGGCCTCGGATCACGTCATAGGCCGCCGCGACCCGGAAACGGGCGGGGAGCGGGTCCGCCTGCTCAGCGTTGAAGACCTGCAAGCGGGGTCCGAGGTGGGCCAACATGGCCCCGAAGCGCAGGGGAAGATCGCCAGAGGGCTTGAGCTGGAGGCCCGCGTCGACGGCGTAGGTGGTGGCGGTGGTGCCCGCATCCTGGCAGATGCCCCGGCACGAAAGCCGGAACTGGACCACCTTGAAGTTCACCCCCGCGTCGAGCCGATCCAGGATCCGAGCGGCGGCCGAGGCGACCCCCAGATGGTTTCTCACGGAGACCGTGCCGAGGACGTTCCCATCCCCATCGGTGAGGTCCTGGTCGCCCACATCCAGGAGTAGGTAGGAGAACCCCAGGGTGCCCAGGCCGGGCCGGGCGCCGATCAAGGACACCGCCGTGGCCGTGCCGACTGCGTGATCGCCCCGCAGGAGCACGACGCGGGACTCGGCCACGTCCGCCAGGCCTGCCGGGTTCCAGAAGGCCGATTCCATTCCCGTCATCGCCGTCATGGCCCGCCCGAGGGACACCCCCTGGGCGCCCACGGGGAGCAGAAGGAACAGGGCCCCCTCGTTGGACGAGGAGTTTCCGCTCTGGCCCGCCAGGCCGTGCGCGCAAAGCAGCAGCCCCACGGCGACGGCGAGGAATCTACGACCGGCCTGTTTCATCGTCCTCCGGAACTCGGAATCCAAAGGATCCCAGGCGGGCGCGGTTCTTCCGCCAAGACTTGAGGGGTTTGACCCAGAGATCCAGATACACCCGCTGGCCAAGAAAGTGTTCGATCTTTTCCCGGGCCGTCTGACCCAACTGCCGGATGGCGTGGCCCCCGGCGCCGATGAGAATCCCCTTCTGCGAGGATCGCTCCACGAACACATTGACCTGGATGTAGATGGGATCCTGCTCTTCCCTGAATTCCCCCACCTGGCAGAACACCGAATAGGGGATCTCCTCGTCATACTGCTCGAACACGGTTTCCCTTACCAGCTCCGCGGCGAAGAAGCGCACCGGGTCCGACGCGACATCGTCCTCGGGGTACAGGAAGGGACCCGGCGGAAGGTCGCCGATCAGTCCCTGGAGGAGGGAGTCCGTTCCCGCCCCCGTGAGGGCCGAGAGGCGGTGGACCGTGGCCGGACGGGTCGAGCACCAGTCCGTCCATGCCTCGACGCTTTCCTCCAGGGCCGCGTCCACCTTGTTCAAGGCGATGTGGACGGGCGCTCGGGTCTGCGACAACGCCGACTCCAGGCGCTCGATGTCCGTGGAGGAGGGGGGGCGGAGGGTATCGACCACCACCAGGACCACGTCCGCCTCGTTCAAGGCCTCCAGGGCAGCCCCCAGCATGGAACGCTGGAAGAGGTCCCTGGCCTCCAGAAGTCCAGGCGTGTCCAGAAAGATGAGTTGGTTCGCGCCCGTGGTGAGAATGCCCGTCACCCGCTGCCAGGTGGTCTGGGCCTTTGGCGTGACGATGGACAGGTGTTGGCCCACGAGTTGGTTCATGAGCGTGGACTTGCCCGCATTGGGTCGCCCCACGAGGGTGACGTATCCGGTGCGGGTGTCGGCGGACTCTTGGGACATGGCGCGGAAGTTCGGGGAGTTTGGAAGAGGGCGCAAATGCGAAACGCCCGCTCGGCAAGGTCCGGGCGGGCGTTTCCTATGGAGTCGGCGGCGACGTACTCTCCCACCGAGCTGCCCCGGCAGTACCATCCGCGCTGCAGAGCTTAACGGCCGTGTTCGGGATGGGAACGGGTGTGACCTCTGCGCTAAAGCCACCGACAAGTGGCGGGCCGTG
>DATHZE010000226.1:0-3705 GCA_035458765.1 Longimicrobiales bacterium | reverse complement strand
CGGCGGCCAGGGTGAAGGCCCACCGTTCGAGTCGTTCCAAGCCGTCGGGCGCGCGACGGACGCCGGCCTCGGCGGACTCCTGCATGGACCGTCTCCAGGTCAGGGCTCGATGGGAATGCCACGGGGAACCTTGATCCAATGTGTGGTTCGGCCATGCCCTTGGCGAGGCTGTGCCAGGTTGACCTAACCCGGTGGGAGTCCCAGGATGCTACGACACCGATCCTCCCAGGGGGGGACCTCGGACGAACGGACCTGTCGGATCGGAGAGAGCCAGGGGTGTGACGAGTCGTCGGGATGACGGTGGGAGCGAGACGCTCCTGAAGAGGCAGGGACCCGCAGTCCTGGTGGGTGTCCTGGCTCTGATTCTGACCGTGTCGGCGTACCGGCCGGCACTGGACTCGGGATTCTACTTCGATGACAACACCAATCTCGTCCGCGCGCCGGCCCTCCACTGGTCCGAGGTCTCGCTCCGGGCGGCTCGCGACCTCTGGACGAACGCCCACCTGCCGACGCGATTCGTCGCGAACCTGACGTTGGCGCTGAACCATGCCGCCGCCGGACTCAGGCCCATGGGTTACCACGCCGTCAACGTTGTCATCCATCTGCTGGTGGGGTTGGCCGTCTTCGTCCTGATTCGGGCGTATGAAGGCGGGACCCGCTCAGGGGCACCCGGCGGCGGGACGTGGCCCCAGGCCGCCGGGCCGGCAGCCGCCTTGGCCGCCGCGCTGTTCCTGGTCCACCCGCTGAACACCCAGGCCGTCACCTATGTGGTCCAACGCATGGCCTCCCTGGCGGCCCTCTTCTGCATCGTCGCGTTCACGATCTACCTGCTGGCCCGGGAGCATCGATCCGGGCGGTCGGCATGGTATCTTGGCGCCACCGCCGTGCCGATCTGGCTGCTGGGCATGGGCTGCAAGGAGAACGCCGCGCTTCTCCCGTTCGTCTTGATCGCGTACGAGGCGTGCTTCCACCGGGACTTCTGGCGGGCCAGGTGGAACGCGCTCGGGAACCGAGGGCGGCTCGCCCTGTTCGCGGCGTGTGTGACGGCAGCCGCGGTACTGGTGTCCGTTTTCGGGAGCTCCTTCCGGTTCACGCATACGTGGGACATCCGTGACTTCAACGGGTGGGAGCGGATACTCACCCAGCTCCGTGTACAGTGGCTGTATCTGGGGCTCCTGATCTGGCCGAGTCCTGGGCGACTCACCCTCGAGCATGACGTCGCGGTCTCCCGGAGTCTCCTGGATCCTGTTTCGACCCTAGTCGCCGGCCTCCTCTGGGTCGTGGCGCTCGGCGGCGTCCTCGTGCTCTGTGCGCGCTGGCCCCGGTACGGGTTCCCGTTGGCCGCCTACCTCATCTGGCACAGCCTGGAAAGCGGACCGGTGAACCTCGAGCTGGTGTTCGAGCACCGCATGTACCTGCCCATGACCATGGTGGCCCTCCTGGCCGGCGTGGTGCTGGCGGATGTGGGGGGAGGCAGGCTCCGGCACCTGCCCTTCATTGCCCTGGCTCTCACGCTTCCCATGGCGCGCGCGACCTGGGAGCGGAATCGCGTCTGGGCGGACGAAGAGGCGTTCTTCCGGGACACGGCCATCAAGGCGCCCAACAAGTTTCGACCCTGGTACAACCTCGGGACGTTCCTCGGACGCGAGGGCCGTATCGAGGAGGCGCGTGGGCCCCTCGAGCGGGCGGCGCAGCTGGATCCCGAACACTCGGAAGTGAACAACCAGCTGGGCAACATCTATCTCCTGTCCGGCAAAGCGCAGCAGGCTCTGGAGGCCTATCGGAAGGCCGTCCGCCTCACCCCCGAGAACATGGAAGCGAGGTACAACCTTGCCGCGCTAGCGGATCAGCTGGGGTTGAACGAGGAGGCCGTGAGAAACTACCGTGCCTTCATCGAGGCGGCTCCTCCTCCCCTCGCGGAGTACGCGGCGCGGGCCCGGGTCCGGGTCGGGCAGTTGGAGAAGCGCTGACGCCGGTCAGGAACTCTCTGGCTGTTCATCGAGTGGGCGCAGCGTCCGTCCGTCAGGGGCGAAGAAGGCGGGTCGGGCCAGCCCCAGCTTCGCGAGTCGGAAGAGCAGCGACGTCTTGAGGACGCCGAAACCGTAGACGATGCTGCGCCGAAGGTCGATGGACGACGCCTCGGGGAAGTAGCGGGCCGGACAGGACACTTCGCCGATGCGGAACCCGAGGTAGATGGCCTGGGCCAGGACCTGGTTGTCGAAAACGAAGTCGTCGGAGTTCTCCTCCAGCGGAAGCGTCTCCAGGACCTCCCGGGAAAAGGCCCGGTATCCGGTGTGGAACTCGGAGAGCTTGCTGCCGATAAGGAGGTTCTGCACCAGGGTCAGGATCCGATTCGCCACGTACTTGTATAGCGGCATGCCGCGCTTGCGGGCGCTCTCGGAGAGGATCCGCGAACCCAGCACGATGTCGTACTGGCCTACTGCCACCATCGAGGCAAGGGCCGTCAGCAGCTTGGGGCTGTATTGGTAGTCCGGGTGCAGCATCACCACGACGTCGGCGTCGCGGGCGAGCGCGTGGCGGTAGCACGTCTTCTGGTTGCCGCCGTACCCGAGGTTTCGGGGATGGACCACCGTGTGCAGGCCGAGGCGTCGGGAGAGGCCGGCCGTCCGGTCGGAGCTGGCGTCGTCCACCAGCACGAGATCGTCGACGATGTCGTGGGGCACCTCGGCCACGGTCTGTTCCAGGGTCTGCTCGGCGTTGTAGGCCGGGAGAACGACACAGACACGCTTGCCGTGAATCATGGGCGGGGATCTCCTCCTGAGGGGCTTCGGGCGGCGGTAACACGCCTGAGATTCTCGCGGAACTCCTGATCCTCCGGCCGCAGTCGAACCGCTTCCTCGATGTAGCCGAGCGCTCGGTCCAGGTCCCCTCGAACGTACGACAGGAACGCCAGCTCGTTGAGAGCCCCCGCGTTGGCGGGCTCCAGCTCGACGAGCCGATGGTAGGTCTCCTCTGCCTCAGCATACCGCTGAAGCTCGATGAGCAGCGGTCCGATCTGCTCGAGGATCCACGTGGTTCGCCACGCGAACGGCAGCGCCTGTCGGAGCGCAGCAACTCTCAAGTCGGAGTCCCCCGTGGCCTCGAAGAAAACCGCCAGGAGGACGGCATCCTCGTACCGCCCGGGCGGCGTGCCCAGGACGCCTCCCGGGTCCACCGCCGCTGCCTTGCTCGCAGCCGCCGGGAGCCAGAAGGAGGCGGCTCGGTCCAGATAGGCCAGCCTCCAGTTCTCGTCCCGCGCCAGGTCGGGGAGCATCGCTCTCGCCTCGGGCGACGTGTGCGCCAAGAGAATTCCCTGGACGTCGAACTCCCGAGCGACGCCGCGCCACATGCCTTCCGTGCGCGTTGCGGCTAGGAGGCCCTGGACGAGCCCGGGATCGTAGATCTCCCATCGGCCGTCGGTGAGGGGAAAGCTCTCCGGATGGCGGTGGAACGTCAGGAACCCGCCCAGGGTGTTGGAATTGAGCACGTTTCCGCGGAAGCCGATGTCCTCGAGGAAGGTGGGGAGGCCGTGGGGGAAAAACGACGGAGTGACTCCGAACCCCGCGCGGGTCGGAAGCTCCATCCTGAGGTAGAAGCGCCCCGACAGAGGTAGCCAGCCCCATGCCACCATGCCCACCGCCAGCAGGCCGGTGATCCATGGAGAGGGCCTTCTCCGGGCGAAGGTGTGGGCGAGGGTCTCGGCCG
>DATHZE010000225.1:0-25715 GCA_035458765.1 Longimicrobiales bacterium | reverse complement strand
CCCCGCACCTCCACCGCGGCTCGCTGGCCCTGCATGAACACCAGGACCCCGGGGATCTCCCGGATGAAGTCGGAGAGGCGGGCCTCGGGTCGCCGCTCCAGGGTCTCCCGGGTGATGAAGTTCCCGAAGCCCATGTCCATGCGCCGGATGAGCCCCTCCAGGTCCTTCCGATAGCGCGTGGGAGCGGCCGTCACCGTGATGCCCGGCAACTCGATGGGTCGCGTGGTGAGGGGGATCTCCAGGCTCTGGGTGAGGTTGCCCGCGACGTGGAAGGCCACTTCGCGGTCCTCGTACGCCAGGTGGGAGATCCGGAGCCGATACGTCCCGGCCGGCCGCTCGCCGATGACGAAGTAGCCCCTGCTGTTCGTGAGAACGCCGCCCTCGGCGTTCCCCACCTGTACCGACGCGCCGTCGACGGGCGCACGGGTGGCGTCGTCGATGACCCGGCCCACCACCAACCCCGGCTTGGTGGGATCCGAGACCGCCAGGTAGATGGGTTCCACCGTGAGCATCCCCGGCTCGACGAAGACCGTCCGCGCCGGAGACGAGACCCGCAGCGTCGCGGTGAGCAGCACCATGACGTTTCCGGGAACGCCGCAGAATGCGTAGAAGCCCTGGGCGTCGGTGTCCACCGTAGCCGAATTGGCCGACAGGTCGTCCTCCCCCTGCCACGCGATCTTCACACGGGCGTTGGGGAGCGGATCCATGGTGAGGGAGTCGGCCACGACCCCGGCGAGCACGCCCTGGGTCTCCGGGTCCATGGATACGCCGCACGTCTGGGCGATGGCGGCGCCCAGGACGTCGGACTCCTGGGCCACGACGACGGCGGGGGTGAAAATCGCGGAGACGAGAGCGCCGAAGGCGAGCAGTGCGACGTGGGTCGCTCGGTTGGACGATTTCATGACTACAATCTAACCGCCTGCCCCACGGCTGTTCCCCACGGATCGCAAACGTCTGCCCGGGTCTTGGACCGCGGGCCCGGACTCCCCCGGCGACCACCTTCTCCTTGCCGCAAAGGCGCCGCCGGAGCACGTTGGCCCTCTGTTCGTTCCCGCGAAAGCACAACGAGGTCACGATGTCCTCAGCTCCCATCGGTTCCTGGCTCCGCACCCTTTCTTTTCTCGTGCTATCCGCCTCCGCCATATCCGCGCAGCAGGTGGACCCCGCCGGCTATGCCGGTCTCCGTTTCCGGACCATCGGCCCTGAGGGCAACCGCGCCATCGCCGTCATCGGCGAGCCCGGCAATCCCATGGTGGTCCTGGTGGGCGCGGCGTCGGGTGGCGTCTGGAAGACCGAGGACGGGGGCGTGAACTGGCGCCCCACCTTCGACGACATGGACGCCCAGTCCATCGGGTCGCTGGCCATGGCGCCCACGGCCCCCAACGAGGTGTGGGCCGGCACCGGTGAGACGTTCATCATCCGTCCGGCCCTGGCCATGGGGAACGGGATCTACAAGTCCCTGGACCAGGGCGACACCTGGACCCACATGGGGTTGGAGGGCGTCGGGCGCATCGGGCGCATCGTGATCCACCCCCGCGATGCGGACGTCGTCTACGCGTGCGCCCTGGGCCACGCCTACGACGACCAGCAGGAGCGCGGCATCTACCGCACCGAGGACGGTGGGCAGACCTGGGAGCAGGTCCTGTTCGTGGACCCCGGCACGGGGTGCGCGGACCTGGCCATCGATCCGAGACGCCCCGAGATCCTCTTCGCCGGCATGTGGTCGCTGCGGGTGGACCCGTGGAAACTCGCATCGGAGGGTACCGGCGGCGGCGTGTACGTGTCGCGTGACGGCGGGGACACCTGGAACAGGATCAGCGGCAACGGCCTTCCCGCCGCCGACCACGCCGTGGGCAAGGTCGCCGTGGGCATCGCCTACTCCGACCCGGACCGGGTGTACGCCCTCATCGAGGACGACCACCCCTCGTTCTACCGCTCCGACGACGGCGGGCGCCGGTGGCGCCTCGTGAGCCGGAACCACGACATGGCCGAGCGCGCCTCGTATTACACCCGCTTCGGCATCGACACCCGGGATCCAGACCGGGTCTACTTCGCTTCGGTGCGCTTCGGCATGAGCCGCGACGGCGGCGCCACCCTGGCACCCGATCCCCCCAGGGGCGGCGGAGACACCCATGACGTGTGGATCGACCCCACGAACCCCGACCGCTTCATGGTGGCCGACGACGGCGGCGCCACCATCACGCTGAACCGGGGCAGGAGCTTCGAGCGCATCGTGCTCCCCATCGCCCAGATGTACCACGTCCACACGGACATGGAGATCCCATACAACGTCTACGGCAATCGCCAGGACGGGTACTCCTATTCGGCGCCGTCCAACTCCCGGTCCTTCGGTATCGTGGAGGGCAATTGGCATTCCGTCGGCGGGTGCGAATCGGGCTTCGCCATTCCCGACACCGCCGGCGTGAACGAGGTCTGGTCGGGCTGCTACGACGGAGGCCTGGAGCTGTACGATCCCCGCACACAGCAGGCCCGCAACGTCCGCATCTGGCCCGAGGCGTCGTATGGGTGGCCCCCCGCCGACCTCCGGTACCGCTGGCACTGGACCTTCCCCATCGTCATCTCCACCCACGACCACAACACGGTCTACGTGGGCAGCCAATACGTGCACCGCACGCGGGACAAGGGCCAGAGCTGGGACGTGATCTCCCCGGACCTGACCCTCAACGACAAGTCCAAGCAGCAGAATTCCGGCGGCAAGACCACCGACAACCTCATGACGTTCGACGGCTCTTTGCTCTACGCCCTGGCCGAGTCGCCGGTGCAGGAAGGCGTCCTGTGGGCCGGCAGCAACGACGGCCAGATCCACGTGAGCCGAGACGGCGGCGACTCGTGGGAGAAGGTGTCGGGCAACATCCGCGACCTCCCCGAGTACGGGCAGATCTCCAACATCGAGCCGTCGAAGTGGGACGCGGGCACTGCCTACGTGGCCGTGGACTTCCACCAGATGGGTTCGTTCGACCCGCACATCTACAAGACCACGGACTTCGGCGCTCGCTGGACCCGGATCGACGGCGGCATCGAACGCTCGATGTTCTCCTTCGTCCACGTGGTCCGGGAGGATCCGGTGCGGAAGGGTATGCTCTTCGCCGGCACCGACAACGGTGTCTGGTTCACGCTGGACGACGGAACCCACTGGCAGCGCATCCGCAACAACCTGCCCGCGGCTCCGGTCTACTGGCTCACCATCCAGCCCCACTTCAACGACCTGGTGGTGGCCACCTACGGCCGGGGAATCTGGATCCTGGACGACATCACGCCGCTGCGGGCGCTCGGGCAGGAGGTCATGGCGTCCGACGCGCACCTCTTCGACATCCGGCCGGCGTACCGCTTCCAGCGCATCCACAACGTGGTGTCGGCGCCGTCCCACGTCTTCGGCCAGAACCCGCCCTATGGAGCGGACATCAACGTATGGCTGTCCGACGATGCGGCCGGCCCCATGAAGGTGGAACTGGTGGACCAGAGCGGCACCGTGGTGCGCACCCTGAACCAGCGCGGAAGCGCGGGCATCAACCGCATCCAGTGGGACCTGCGCCACACCTCCCCCGACGCCCCGCGTCTGCGCACGCCTCCGCCGGAGATGCCCTGGGTCGAGATGGGCGAGGACGGCAGCCGCCGGCTGCGCACATGGGACCTGGACCTCAATGGAGGCCAACAGGGCCCGCAGGTCGTGCCCGGACGGTTCACCGCCCGCGTCACCGTGGGCGACCACGTCCTCGAGGGAGCCTTCGACGTGCTCAAGGACCCCCACAGCGAGGGAACCCTGGCCGACATCGAGGCCCAGGTCGCCATGTCGCTCCAGATGCGCGGCGACCTGGAGCGCATCGGCGCCATGATCGACCGCCTCGAGTGGATCCGGGAGCAGGTGGAGGATGCGCAGGCGTTCTTCGCGAAGGATTCGTCGGCCGCCGGGACGGCGCAGGCGGCCGCGGACTTCCGAGCCCAGCTGCTGGACGTGGAAGGACGTCTTTTCGACGTGAATCTCTCCGGAGCCCGGGAGGATGCGTTCCGGAACCCCATGAAGCTGTACGGACGCATGAGCGCCCTGGCCAGCGACGTGGGAGCCAGCAGTTCCGACTTCCGCCCAACGGACCAGCAGGGCGAGGTCCACGTGATCCTCCTGGAGCGCCTGGAGGAGGCCCAGCGCCTCATGGACGCACTTCTGGCCAACGACCTTCCGGCCCTGAACGCCCGACTCGCGGAGCGACAGTTCCCGGTGATCTCCGACGGGCAGCAGCCGTGACCGGGGCCCAGGTGAGACGCCGGAGAAGGACCAGGGATGCCGTTGGGCTCCTGGGGGGCATGGCCCTCCTCGGGGCCGCCGCCTGCGGCCAGGCGGCCGACGCCGGCGGCGCGGACATGGTTCTGCGCGGAGGTACGGTCTACACGGTGGACGAAGCCAACCCGTGGGCCGAGGCCGTGGCCCTGAAGGACGGCCGCATCGTCTACGTGGGAGACGACGAAGGTGCGTCGGCCCTGGTCGGGCGCAGCACCGAGGTGGTGGAGTTGGACGGACGCATGGTCCTTCCGGGGCTTCACGACAGCCACGTGCACCCCGTATCCGGGGGCGTGGAACTCGGGGAGTGCGATCTCAACGAAGCGGCGTCGCGGGAGGAGGTGGTGCAGGTGGTGGCAGACTGCGCCCGCCGTGATTCCGACGCCCCGTGGGTGCGCGGCGGAGGCTTCCAGCTGCCCCTGTTCCCGGGAGGCTCGCCGACGCGGGAACTCCTGGATTCCCTGGTGCCCGATCGTCCCGCCTACCTGTCGTCGGCGGACGGGCACTCTGCGTGGGTGAACTCACGGGCCCTGGAGCTGGCGGGCGTCACGGCGGCCACTCCGGATCCCCTGCCCGACGGCGTCATCGTGCGCCGGGCGGACGGATCGCCCGCGGGTACTCTTCGGGAGAGCGCCATGGGCCTGGTGGGCAGGCTCCTTCCCGAACGTACCGACGCCGAAGTGCTGGCGGGGCTGAAGCGGGCGCTGTCCTTGGCGGCGGGCTTCGGCATCACGACCCTCCACGAGGCAAGCGCCGGCGAAGACTTCCTGAAGGCGTACGCGGCCGCGGCTGCAGAGGGCACCCTCACGGCCCGCGTCTTCGCATCCCTCCAAGTCAGCCCGGACGAGGGGGTGGAGCAGGTGGCCCGCCTTGCCGCGCTCCGGGACCGGTACGAAAGCGACCTGGTGCGGCCCGTCGAGGCGAAGATCTTCGCCGACGGCGTCATCGAGGGTCAGACCGCGGCACTGCTGGCGGACTACCTGGACCGCCCAGGGTTCCGGGGGGAGCTCAACTTTCCTCCCGACGCCATGGCGGCCCTGGTGGCGACCCTGGACGCGGCGGGCTTCAAGGTGCACGTGCACGCCATCGGGGACCGGGCCATCCGCGTCACCTTCGACGCCTTCGAACGGCAACATCAGCGGGACGGCGGCGCGGGCCCCCGTCATATCATGGCCCACATCCAGCTCTTCGACCCCGAGGACATCGGCCGCTTCGCCGAGTTGGGCCTGGTGGCCAGCTTCCAGCCCCTGTGGGCGTTCGCCGACACGTACATCACCGACCTCACCGAGCCGCGGCTGGGGCCGGAGCGGTCCCGATGGATGTACCCCATCAAGAGCGTGCTGGACAGCGGCGCCACGGTGGCGGGAGGGAGCGACTGGTCCGTGAGCACCATGAACCCCTTCCCCGCCATGGAGGTGGCCGTCACCCGCAGGGACCCCGAGGCCGAAGCCGGCCCGGCGTGGATTCCCGAGGAGCGTGTGGACCTCGCCGACATCGTCCAGGCCTACACGCTGGGCGGCGCCATGGCCGGGGACATGGAGGCGGAGACGGGCACCCTCACCGTTGGGAAGAACGCCGACCTCATCGTGGTGGACCGGGACATCTTCGCCATCCCCGCCCAGCAGATCTCCGAGACCCGGGTGGACCTCACGGTCTTCCAGGGACGGGTGGTCTTCCGGCGCTAGCCGCCCGCGCGGATCAGAACTCGACGCTGAAGCCGAAAGACGGCAGGAGCGTGGAGCCCGAGAAGGGGCGGACGCGATCGGGGAACGCCGGGTCCTCGGTGTACGAGTAGCCCACCACGTTCTCCCGGTTGAGGACGTTCTGGACGTCGAGGTAGACGACGCCGTTCCACCGGCTGAACGAGAACATGCGCTCCACCCGGGCGTCCAGGCGGGCGTACCCCGGCGTGCGCTCGGCACCTGTCCTGGACCAGTCCAGGACGCCCCGTGACGTGATGGCGTACTCCTCCTCCGATCGCGCCAAGTCGAAGGGCGTGTAGGCCAACCCCGAAAGCACCCGGAGCTTGGCCCCGAACTCCCAGCTGTCGCTGGGGCGGTAGCCCCAGGTCAGATCCAGCGCGTGGCGACGGTCCCACGACGAGGGTTCGAGCACGCCGTCCTCTCCTGCGAAGTCGCTCCGGGAGAGGGTGTAGGCGCCCAGGAAGTACGACTTCTCCAGAAGCTTCTGTTGAACGAACAGCTCCATGCCGTACGCCCTCCCGGTGCCCGTGGCACGGAGAGGCTCGGCGCCGACGAAGCCGTAGTCGCCCCCCAGGTTCGGAAGTGCGATGCGGGGGTCCGCGGCCACCACGGGCACGCGCTGGTAGGACTTGTAGAAGCCCTCCATGGTCACCCGCAGCCCGGAAGAGACCTGCCACGCCCCTCCCCCGGCCACCTGCCGGTTCCTCGTCTGGGGAAGGTCCAGGTTGGCCCGGCGCCCATCCTGAAGCACGCTCAGCGACAGCAGCGTCGGCGCCTGATGGAACAGCCCGGCGGAGGCGTTCAGGGTCACGCCGTCCGCGACGTCGACCTTGACGGCGCCCCGGGGCGACACCGACCACGGCGTCTCCAGGATGCTCACGCCGTCGGCCCTGAGTCCGGCGGTGAGGGCCGCACGTCCGGTCTTCCGGGTGGCCTGGGCGTACGCGAAGCTCTTCCAGAGTCCCAGCGCGTCGTCCCAGGACAGGTCGTCGGTGAGGGTGCCTCCGGGCGTCGCGCGCTGGAAGAAGGCCGCGTCGAGCCCGGACCGGGAGGCGCCTCCCCCGAGCCCCATGGTCCAGCGAGCCCCGGAGACCATCTCCGCATCCACGCCGATGCGCGTGTCCGTCTCCACCGATCGGTTGCTCAGGACGGCGACGTCGCCGCGGTCCCGGTCGGAGAACCGGAAGTCACCCGACGAGCGGCTCACCGACGTCCGCACGTACCCCCCGTCGAAGAGCCGGCGCCACGAAGCGCCCAGGGTGTAGCTGCGCTGGTCATTGTCCAGGACGCGCTCGAAGATCTCGCGGTTCTCGAAGTCGTCCTCGGCGGACGGCGCCACCAGCGCGAAGTTGTCGATGGCGCCCAACCCCACCACCAGGAACCGGTCCCGACGGGTGGGCTCGGCCTCGAACCGGAGCTGCGCGTCCCAGTAGTCCGGACGGATGGGGATGTCCAGCACCTGGAACAGGTACTGGAGATAGGAGCGGCGAACCGAGAAGAGCCAATTGGCCCTGTCGCCGGCGGGGCCGTCCAGCGTGAGGGCGGCCTCGGTGGCGCCCAACGTGACGTCGCCTTTGACGCCGTCGGGACTGCCTGGACGGTTCTGGATGGCCAGCACCGAGCTGAGGGCATCGCCGTACTTCACCGGAAAGGCCCCGGTGTAGAACTCCGTCTCCCGGATGAAGTCCACGTTAACCAGCCCCAGCGCGCCGCCCGTCGCCCCCTGGGTCGCGAAGTGGTTGATCTGGGGAATGCGGATCCCGTCCAGGTAGTAGGCGTTCTCGCCGGGACCGCCGCCGCGGACCAGGATGTCGTTGCGGTTGTCCACGCCACCCAGCACCCCCGGCAGGGACAACAGCGTTCGGGAGACGTCCTGGAGTCCCCCAGGCGTGCGGCGCAGTTCCTCGGCGGCCAGGATCTGGACCGAGGCCGGCGCCGCGTCGGGCACGCGGAACGCTCCGGCGTCCACCACGAGCCCCTCCAACTCGATGGCCTGGCGCTGCAGGAAGGCTTCGACGTAGGTGGGGCGACTGGTCTGAAGAACCAACTCGGCGAGCAAGGCCGGAGCGTAGCCGAGGAACCGCACCTCCACGGCCACCATGCCCGGCGCCAACCCCTCCACGGTGAAACGCCCCTCACCGTCTGTGAGGGTGCGCGCCGTGCGCCCCACCACCGCGACATCGGCCCCGGCCAGGGGCGCACGGGTGGCCGCGTCCACCACGCGGCCCTGGAGCACCGCGTCCTGGGCCGACAACGGGGATATGGAGACGAGAACGGCCATTGCGGCCGGGATCCCGGACCAGTGACGGAGCATGTGAATGCGGAGTGAGGGGGCGGCGGCCTCAAAGACCCGGCATCGGGTACCGGGTTCCGCGTTCGGCCTCATGCACCGGGGCCCGTCAGATGCCGGAGAGGTGCTCGGCGTCCTCCGCGGGCAGCCGCAACACGGGGCCGCGACGCCGTCAGTCCTCCAGGAGCGGCGGTTCCTTCGTGTCGCCCACACCGAGTGCCACACCGGTCCCCACGCCCAGACCCACAGCGATGGCGGTGCCTGCCCCCACCAGGGGCAGGATGGCGACGAGGGGGGCGGCCACCACGGTGGTCGCCACGCCGGCCCACAGCCCGAGGAGCGGCTTCTCGACGAGGGCGGTGTAGCGGAGGCGGCGCCCCACGAACCTTCTGGAGCTGATGTGGCCGTAGACGCCGGCCACACCGGCGATTCCGGCGGCGATGAGTTCGAACACGGTAGCCCCCTTCGTGGGGTGGAGTGTCATACGAATACCGCTGGGAGGGGCGCTCCCATACATACCTACGGAACTGGGCCGCTCCTTGTTCCGTAAGGCGAACTGCCGAAGCTATCCCCCGTTGGCCTCGTCCAGTGCCGCGTGGGCCGCCGCGAGCCTGGCGATGGGCACCCGGAACGGCGAACACGACACGTAGTCCAACCCCAGGTTGTGACACAGTGCGATGCTGGCCGGATCGCCGCCGTGCTCGCCGCAGATGCCCACCTCGAGTCCCGGGCGAGCGGCACGACCCTGCTCCACCGCCCACTCCATGAGCTTGCCCACGCCCTCGGCGTCGATGCTCTCGAAGGGGTTGCGGGCCAGGATGCCCCGGCGCAGATACTCCACCAGGAAGCCCTGTTCGGCGTCGTCCCTCGAGATGCCGAAGGTGGTCTGGGTCAGGTCGTTGGTTCCGAAGGAGAAGAACTCGGCCACGGTGGCCAACTCGCCGGCGGTCACCGCGGCTCTGGGAATCTCGATCATGGTCCCGAAGTGATAGGGGAGCTCGCGATCGAACTCGACCATGACCGCGTGCGCCTCTTCCTCCAAGGCGGCGCGCATTTCGCGAAGCTCGGCCACGTGGGTCACCAACGGAATCATCACCTCGGGCTGGACGTCCACACCGTCGTTGGCGCAGCGGCATGCCGCTTCGAAGATGGCGCGCACCTGCATGCGCACGAGCCCAGGGATGAGCATCCCCAAACGCACGCCCCGCGTCCCCAGCATGGGATTCTCTTCCCTGAGGGCTTCCACGCGTTCCAGATAGCGCTGCTTGATGCGGATCTCGTCCAGCGCGCCGTCGATCTCCGATAGCGTGCGAAAGTGCTGCAGCTGCACCTTCAGGTCGGTGAGGTCCCTGATGAGCTCGTCGTGCCCCGGCAGGAATTCGTGCAACGGCGGGTCGATGAGCCTTATGATGACGGGAAGGCCGTCCATGGCCCTGAAGAGCCCGTCGAAGTCCCCACGCTGGAGGGGAAGGAGCGCCGCGAGGGCCGTATCCTGCTCGCCGTGGTCCTTGGCCATGATCATCTTCTGGATCAGCGGAAGCCGATCCGCCTCGAAGAACATATGCTCCGTGCGGCACAGGCCGATCCCCTCGGCGCCGTATTGGCGTGCGCGCTCCGCGTCCCTCGGGTAGTCTGCGTTGGCTCTCACGCCCAGGCGGCGGAACCCGTCGGCCCACGACAGCAACGAGGCCACGTAGGCATTGTCCAGATCCGCCACGACGGTGGGCACTTCGCCTTCGAACACGACGCCCCGGGTTCCGTCCAGACTCACCCAGTCGCCCTCCCGCAGCACCTTGTCCCCAACGCGGAATTCACGGGCCACCAGATCGATCTCCATCTCGGTCACGCCGACCACGGCGGGCTTGCCGAACTGGCGCGCCACCAGGGCCGCGTGGCTGGTGCGTCCCCCCCGGCTGGTGAGGATCCCCTTGGCGGCGAGCATTCCGTGCACGTCGTCGGGCTTGGTGTCGGGACGGACCAGCACCACGGGCCGGCCCTCCTCCTTGCCGAGGCGCTCCGCCGTGTCCGCGTCGAATACCAGCTGACCCACGGCGGCCCCGGGCGAAACCGGGAGGCCGCGGCACAGCGGGCTCAGCCCCCCGGCTGCCGCGGGATCCAGCTTGGGATGGAGGAAGACGTCCACCTGCTCGGGTGATACGCGGCGCACCGCCTCCTTCCGCGTGATGAGGCCTTCGTCGGCCATGTCCACCGCGATGCGGACCTCCGCCTCGGCCGTCCGCTTCCCGTCTCGGGTCTGCAGCAGCCAGAGGGTGCCGCGCTCGATGGTGAACTCCATGTCCTGCATGTTGCGGTAGTGAGCCTCGAGCTTCCGGGCGATCTCCTCGAGTTGCGCGTAGACGCCCGGCATGCGGACCTTCAGCACCGAGATCGGCTCCGTGGCCCTGATTCCCGCGACGACGTCCTCCCCCTGGGCGTTCTCCAGGTAGTCGCCCTCCAGGTTGGGCTCTCCCGTGTTGCCGTCACGGGACATGCAGACGCCGGTGGCCGACCCCTCGCCGATGTTCCCGAAGACCATGGTCTGGATGTTGACGGCCGTACCGAGGTCGTGGGGAATTCCGGTGGCCTTCCGGTAGTCCACGGCACGCTTGCCGTTCCAGGAGCGGAAGACGGCTTCCGTGGCCCGTCGAAGCTGCTCCCTCGGATCCGAGGGGAAATCGCTGCCCGAAAACGTGCGCACCACGCCCTTGTAGGCCTCCACCACGGCCTGCCAGTCGGCTACCCCGAGGTCGGCGTCGACCTTGACGCCCGCTTGGGTGCGCCTGCGCTCCAACACCTGCTCGAAGGGATGGTCCGGAATGTTGAGGACGACACTCCCGAACATGTGGAGCAGCCGCCGATAGAGGTCGTAGGCAAACGCGGCGTCGCCGGTCGCCCGAGCGATCCCTTCCGTGATTTCGTCGTTGAGGCCGAGGTTCAGGATCGTGTCCATCATCCCCGGCATGGAGCGCTTCGCTCCGGAGCGGCACGACAGGAGCAGGGGACGCCCGGGGTCACCGAAGACCTTGCCCGTCGCCTTCTCCAGGGCAGCCAACGCCGTGAGCTCCTGTTCCCAGAAGCCCTCGGGGAACTCGCCTCCGTGGGCGAGATACGCGTTGCACGCCAGGGTCGTGCCGGTGAAGCCCGGCGGCACCGGAACCCCCAAGCGCGTCATGTCCGCCAGATTCGCGCCCTTGCCCCCCAGAAGCCCCCGGACCGCGTCCCAATCTCCTCCAACGGCCGTTTCGGCTACATCGAGTTCCGAGAAGAGGTAGACGTACTTCTCCACATGGGCCTCCGAGCTGGCATGGAGGGAGGGTCCCTGCTCGGAAGTTGCGTCGGTCCGGGTCGCGGCGGGAGTCGGGAAAGTCCCTACGAAGACCCCCGGGAGGGGCCCGGTGCGGAGAGGACGCCCACCGCATCCAGCACCCGGTACGCATGCTCGGGCACCTCCGAGAGTTCGACCGTGAGCCCGGCTCCCCGAAGTTGATCCAGCATTTCGGCCAGAGCCTGGGCCCCCGTGAAGTCGATGCGACCCAACCCCCCGCAGCGGATCACGACCCGCTCCACATCCCTCTGTCCGTCGAGACTCGCCAGGATGCGGTCGTCAAGCACCGGCGCCGATCCGAACCACAGCACTCCCCTCGGTTCCAGTACGAGCGTGTCGCCGTGCCGGCGGGTCTCGACCTCGGGCGCCAACTCCCGCCAGAGGTGGACTGCTCCGGCCATGAGGATGCCGATGAGGACCGCGTGCTCCACGTGGGGCGCCAGGAAGATGGTCAGGACGAACGTCGACCATCCCACCACGGCCTGCGGTTTGCTGAACGCCCAGAGTCGCATGAACGCCTGGGGGCGGAACAGGTTGACGACGGCTGCGATGACCACGCCGGCCAGGACCGCGCGGGGGAGCTCGGCCAATACGTTCGCCAGGGGAAGGAACAGGAGAACCGACACACCTGTGACCAGTCCGGCCCACCGACTCGACGCTCCGGTGAGGCGGTTCAGCGAGCTCCTGGCGAAGGATCCACCGACGGGGAAGCCCCCGGTGAGGCCAGCCACCACGTTGGCGGCCCCCTGGCTCACGAACTCCCGGTTGGCATCCCAGCGTTCGCGGTCCTCCGACGCGAAGGTCCGGCAGATGGACGCCGCCTCCGCGAAACCCACCATGGCGATGACCACGCCGGGGAGCACCAGGCTGGGCAGGCGCTGCCACGGAAGATCAAGCGTGAGGGGCGGCAGGCCTGCTGGAATCGCTCCCAATCGAGGCCCGGCGTACCCCGTGAGGATTGAGAACACCAAGCCGCCTACCGCGGCCACCAGCACCCCGGGGATACGAGGATCGACCCGCCGGCTTCCCAGGATCACGGCCACCGTCAGCAGAGCCACGACCACGGCCGTGGGCTCCCACGTCCCCGGATTGCCCATGGTCCACGCGGCCCGACCCATCACCCCGGTACCCGGTGCGGCCACCCCGGCAGCTCCGGGAATCTGGGACGCGACGATGAGAATCGCCGCCCCGGACATGAAGCCGTCGAGAACGGGGCGGGACATGAGGTACGAGATCCACCCCGCCCGCAACGCACCCACCGCGATGCGCACAACGCCCACCACAAGGGCCAGAAGGGCCGCCAGTGCCACGTACTCCCCTGAGCGGGGCGCGGCCATGGGGACCAGGGCTCCGAACGTCAGCAGAGCCGTCGTGGCCACGGGGCCGGTCTGGAGATGGGGCGAGGACGCGAAGAACGCGGCCGCGACGAGGGGCAGCGCCACCGCGTAGAGGCCGTGGGCACCCGGGATCCCTGCCAGTTCGGCGTACGCCAGCGCCTGGGGAATGGCCACGAGGGCAACGCTCACCCCGGCGAGAACGTCCCTCCGAGAGAAGCGGTGCTTCGGCACGGCGCCGACCGGTGTCATGACGCCCCCGCCTCCACGACCCGGAGGGCCGCCGCCCCCTCCCGGGCCAACGCGGTGAGCAGCACCGCCGCCGTCCGGGCTCTCGCCGCCCAGAAATCGGCCACCGGTCCGAGCGTCGCACGTCGGTCGGCATGGCGCGCCTCTGCGGAGGCCGCCAATCCCGCCAACCCACCCAGAACGCCCGGCGCGTCCTGTGCCAGGAGATGCTCCAGGATGAAGCGCCGCTCGCCCACCCTGAGTCCCAAGCCAAGGGACCGACCCAGCTCCCCAAGATCCGCGCGTGTCACGATCATCCCCGAGCGCACGGGCGCCAAGAGGGCAGCGGCGAAGCCGGCGCCCCCGTCCACCCTCGGGTCCGGAAGGGGCGGGGCCACCCCCAGATGAACGGGGAGCCTCTCCAAGGACGAGGCACCCCACGTCTGCGTCAGCACGGAGGCCGTCAGAGTCGCCCAGGCCCCGTAGCAGCCCGACGTCGCCTCCGCCATCCGATCCAGATAGGTCAGGACCCATGGCGCCAGGTGCTCCTGGACGAGGGCCGTGGCGCTTTGACGCGCCAGCGCCCCTTCGGGCGTGGCGACGGCGTCGGCCGCCTCGTCCAGAAGCGCGGCATACAGGGCCAGGAGCGCGCTGATGTGGTCGGGCTCCGCGGGCGGCGGGCGGCCCACGGCGCGCCAGAATCCGGCGACCCGCTCGCGCACGTCGCCGCCCAGCATGCCCTCGGGTCCCAGGTAGACCGAGGCGTACGGGTGGAGCTGGAAGAGGAAGACGTCGGCGTAGGCCGCCCCGTCCGGCGCCACGCCCAATCCAAGCGCATCGGCGACCGCCGCGTGGCTCGCGTCGGGAGGCTCGGCCAAGACGGCGAGCGCCCGGATCAGCTCCGTTGGAACCGTCGCGCCCGAGGAGGCCACGCCTAGTCGCCTCCCCCCGTCCCCCGGTCAGGAAGACGGTACGCCGACCGTTCAGGTCGCACGGGGCGGAGCAGCCAATAGGGTCGCCGGGTCCCGTCGGGAGAATGGTCGTCAGCGGACCGGGTGAATTCGAGCCACTTCTTGTAGGCGGCGTGAGATCGGGCGATATCGACGGAGATGTCGCCGTACTTGTCGCCTGGCTCGGCCCTCAGGACCCGCACCGCTTGATGCCAGCAGTGAGCCCCGGATATGGGGTCCGGATGTACCGCATGGGTGAGGTTCTGGTGCACGCCCACGTCGGTCCACCACACCCGCATGGTGTCGGGGTCCGACGACTCGAACGGCCCGACGCCCTTTTTCCGACTCAGACCCCAGGTGGACCCCTGATGGTCCAGCGCCACCGTGGCCATCCCCAGGCGCTGCCCCTCGTGGCCCTCGGGCTTCCACCGGCCCATGTGGTGGGAGCAGGCGACCACGCCGGGCCTGATCCCCTCGGTGATCCATGATTTCACCACGAAGTACCCGATCTCCGTCTGCACACGAACCAGGTCCCCGGTGCGCGCCACACCGAGACGAGCCGCGTCGGCGGGGTGGATCCATAGTGGATTCGTGTGGGCGATCTCGTCGAGCCACTTGGCGTTGGCGCTACGCGTGTGGATCTGAACCGGCAGACGGAACGTGGAGATCAGGCACATCTGGTCCTGATCCAGGTTCTGCCGATGGATGTGGCTCTTTACATAGGTGGGCGTGGCCAGTTCCGGCCATCCCCAGTCGTGCAGCGTCCTGGACCAGAACTCGAGCTTGCCCGACGGTGTGGGGAAGCCGCGCAGGATCTCCCCCTCAACCTGCACCCCTACCCTGCGCCGCCCTTCGGCGTCCGGCTCCAGCGGCGGAAGCGGCACGACGTTGGGCGACGCAGGATTATCCGCGCGACTGAACACCCTGCCCGCCTCGTCCATGTGGACGTCCTCGAGTTCGGGGTCGGGTACCCGCTCCTCATAGACCCGCCCGATCTTCTCGGCCACCTCGAAGGCTCCGTAGCGCCGCATGAACTCCAGCGGCGTGACGCCCTCGGCAGCCGCGGCATCGGGCAGGCCCGGGACCGAATGGTCGAAGATCCACCCGTAGTACTCGTCCAGCGTCATCTTCTTCCCGGGGTGCTTCCGGGACTCGAAGAATTCCCGGATGCCCAGCGACCCGTCGGGGTCGATGCGCCAGGTGAGGTCCATCCAGAATTCGTTCTCCTCCCATACCTCGCCCGGGTTCACCTGGCGGGTGTCGGAGATGGTCTCACCCAGACGTTCCCTCGCGGCGCGCAGCACCGGCTGACGGAAGCCCACCCACTGGCCGTCGTACTGCTCGTACGAGGTAAGGTCGTGGCGCTCGGAGCTGTGCCCCATGGGAAGCACGTAGTCGGCGAAGAACGCGCTCTCGTTCCACGTCGGCGTGAGCGCCACGTGGAGTCCGATGCGCTTGGCGTCGGTGAGCATCTCCATCCAGCTGAACCCGTCGGGGTTCGTCCAGACCGGGTTGTAGACCCGGGTGAAGTACACATCCAGATACCCGTCGCGCTCCTTCATGAGGTGAGGGAGCAGGAAGGACATCTCCATGAGGACCAGCGGGTACTCCCGCGGCCACGTCATCTCGTTCCAGTGCTTCGGATGCTGATGGGGAAGCCTGATGGGCTTGGGGACGAACTTGTTCCAGGAGTTGGGGAACGTCCCGCCCTCGGTGGCCACCGAACCGGTAAGGGCGTTCAGCAGGAAGAGGGTTCGCGCCACCTGCCATCCCCCGAGATTGCCCGCCGCGGCGCTGCGCCAACTGTGCGTGGCCAGGCGCGTCCCGGCGGACGCCACCAGCTCGGCGACCTCACGCAGCGTACGCGCATCCACGCCCGACTCCGCGGCGGCGTACTCGAAGGTGTATTCGCGGTACTCCTCCTCCAGGACCCGCTCGAAGTCCTCGAAGGACGCTCCGGTCCGCCCCTTCACCGCCTCCATGTACTCCTGCCAGTTCCACCAGCGCCGTACGAAAGCCCGGTCGTGGCGGCGCTCCTTGATCATCCAGGACGCGATGGCCAGGAAGATGGCGGCCTCGGAGCCCGGATAGGGTGACAGCCAGTGGTCGGCGTGGGTCGCGGTGTTGGAGAGGCGCGTGTCCAGGACCACCAGCTTGGCCCCGTTCTTTTTCGCCTCCATGATGCGCTGCGCATGGGGGTTGAAGTAGTGGCCCGCCTCCAAGTGACTGCTGACCAGGAGCATCAGCTTGGCGTTGGCGTGGTCCGGGCTGGGCCGGTCCATGCCCATCCAGAAGTGAAACCCAGCCCGGGCGCCACTGGAGCAGATGTTGGTGTGGGAGTTGTGGCCGTCCACGCCCCACGCCGCCATCACCCGCTCGGTGAATCCATCCTCGCCCGGGCGGCCAACATGGTACATGATCTCGTGGTGGCGCTTCTCTTCCAGAGCACGTCGGATCCGCCCGGCGATGTCGTCCAGCGCCTCGTCCCAGCTCACCTGAGCCCACTTTCCCTCGCCCCGGTCGCCCACTCGCTTGAGGGGATGGAGGATGCGGTCGGGGTCGGTGATTTGGGTGACTGTCGCGGGACCTTTGGCGCAGTTGCGCCCACGGGAGCCGGGGTGCTCGGGGTTCCCCTCGAATTTCCGGACCTGAAGCGTATCCCTGTCCACGTAGGCCAGCAGGCCACACGCCGACTCGCAGTTGAAGCAGGTGGTGGGCACCAGCATCGAGCGGTGCTCCACGCGCTTTGGCCACGCCTTGGAGTCCAGCTCCACCCAGTCGTTCCAACGCTCCTTCGGGGGGAACGACGCCAGGTGGACGCGGCTGGGTCCAGGATAGAAAGTCTCCCCCCGTGCCTCGGTTTCGGCCCGGGCGGCGGACACCCGGCGATTCAGTTCATTGAAATCCATATCTCTGTTCGTCATGGCGGGCGTCCTCAGGCCAGGGGTACGGACTGGCCCGCCTGGACGTAGGCGTGCTCGTAAGCGAAGAGGCCCGCGAGCACCAGCAGGCCGGCGGCCGCAGGAACGGAGGCCACGACCAGGAGCGCGGCCGCCGGCAGGAGGACGCCCGCCCAGAACCAGGGGGCGTATCGGCCCCACACCATGTTCCTGGCCGCCAGCGTGGCGTGGGCCGTGGGGTGGGCCATGGTCACCTCACCGGCCACGAGCCCCAGGTGGAGCACCACGGACATTCCGGAGAATCCCACCACCGGGCCCACGAGCCGGGGATCCTGCACCAGAATCAGCAGTACCGCTCCGCCCGCCATGAACGCCTGCACCAGCAGATGGGCGGGCAGCAGCGGACTCTGCCAGAGATCCCGCCCCTTGGCCTGGGCGAACAGGTACGCCGTATAGACCGCGGACAGGACGGCCAGCGGCCCGCCCACCCAGGCCAGCGACGGCGTCAGGTCGGCGCGCCCCATGAACGCCAAGCCGAGGTGGGCGGCCAGGAGGGCGCCGTAGGCCGTGATGATGAAGCCGCCGCGCACCAGCCAGCTCTTCCACTGAGGCTTGAGGAGCACCATCCAGAAGCGCTCGGGGTGCTCCAGGTCCCAGACCAGGAGGCCACCGGTGAGCATCAGCCCGATCATGGCCACCAGCGGTCCCCGCACGCCCCACTCCACCGTCGTCCAGGGCAGGAGCCCCAGGGCTGCCAGAAGGAGCGGCATGAGGTAGGCCCCCGCCGCCACGGACTTGGTGAAGGTGTAGAGGCTCACCCGCCAGTCCCAGGGCGCCCGGTGGGGGATGTCGTAGGCCAGCACCGCCGCCGCCGAGTTGTTCCACCGCCCGGGGTGCCCCGACGGCACCTGGTGCGAGACGTCGCCCTGCTCGCTCCACATGAAGATGCCGCCGTCGGGACGCCGGGCCGCCAAGGGATCCAGCGTGACCTGGTCCGCGCCCTTGTAGAAGAGCTTGGGCCGGGTCTCCTTCTCGGGGCGACGCACCGCCACCGCGTCGCGGTGGATGATCTCGCTCACCGCCGACAGCGGGTCGTTCATGTCCCCCACCAGGATGGCCTGGGTGGGGCATACCACCGAGCACGCCGGCTCCAGTCCGATGTCCAGACGGTGGGCGCAGAAGTTGCACTTCTCCGCCGAATGGTCGTTGGGGTTGATGAAGATGGCGTCGTAGGGGCACGCCGCGATGCAGGCCTTGCACCCGATGCAGATGGACTTGTCGAAGTCAACGATGCCGTCGGGGCGCCGATGCATGGCGGCCGTGGGGCACGCGGTCACGCAAGGCGCGGCGTCGCACTGGTTGCACCGGGTCACCTGGAACGAGCGGCGCGCCTGGGGAAAGTACCCCGTGTCCACGTACTTCACGTACGTGCGCGTCACCGAGAGAGGAACGTCGTTCTCGGATTTGCAGGCCGTGGTGCACGCGTGGCACCCGATGCAGCGGGTGTGGTCGATGACCTTGGCCCACTTGAAGGGCGCCGTGGCCGGGAGGGTGTCGGTTGCGGGCATCACGCGGGGGTTGTGGAGGCTTCGAGGCGCGTGCTGGGGGACGCGGCATTCTATCGCATCCGGGCGCTCCTCGACACCATCACTCAGCGAACCTCGGCCTCCGCTTCCAGCGTCAGCATCCCTCCTGGTGGCACCGTGAAGGTGTGGGCGCCTTCATCCAGGCCCACGGCACCGGTCTCCATCTCGTGGCCCCGGGAGTCCAGTACCCGGAAAATGTACGGCCCCATGTCCGAGCCGACGTCCAGGATCACCCGGTCCGTTGCGGTGGCGTTGAGCACGTCCACCGCCCCTTGCCAGGGTCCCGGCGACAACGGAACGACCACGCGGGAGAAGGTGGCTGCGATGAGCTTGCGGCCCGACCGGGCCATCACGAGGGGATAATTGGCCAGCGGGTCGTGGGGCTCGAGTACGCCCGCCAGGAGCACGTCGCGGTTCTCCCTCCACCACGCCGTGTAGTGGCGCACCATCTCCACGTGCCCTCCGGGGATCTCCGCCAGGCGCACCGAGATCTGGGGAACGGAGAAGATCACGTTGAGGAACTGGAGCGCCGCCGCCTCCACGGGCTCCTCGACGCTCCACATGAGCATGTCCGAATGCACGGGTGTCGCCCGACTCACCAGACGGAGGTCCAGGGTACGCACGCGGTTGGCCACCGCGGAGTTGGGCGAGTCGGTGGCGCGGAGCAGGTTCCCGTACGTCCGCATCTTGGGTCCGGCGTAGGGTTGGCGGAACTCGATCATGACGTCGGGCTTCACGGCCCGGAGCTCGTTCAGGATGTCGGTCATGAGGCGGTCCGTCGCCTCGTTCACCGAGGCGTAGTCCCGCCCGTCCCCGACTTCCAGGACGGTCTGCTCGTTGGCGACGAAGCGGCCCAGAAAGTCGAGCTTGAAGCCGTCCACGCCCCAGGCGCGGATGGCCGTCCGGTACGTCTCGATGACGTGGGCGCGCACGTCCGGATAGCGGGGATCCAGTTCCCAGGCACCCTGTCCGTCCCAGTACCGCAGGTACTTGCCGCGGAAACGCGGATACACGTCGGACTTCTCCCCCACCAGGGGCACCGCGTACCAGAGAATGAACTTCATCCCCCGCTCGTGGACCGCGTCCACGAAGCCCTTCATGTCGGGAATGCGTTCCGGCTCCCAATCGCCGGTGTAGGCGTACCCGCGCCGGGAATCCAGGGTCTGCCACCCGTCGTCCACGATGATGGACTCGTACCCCAGCGCCTTGGCGGCTTCGACCTCCGGGAGGAGCGCCTGCGGAGAGACGTCCTGGTGGTAGCTGTACCACGACGAATACATGGGCATCCGCCCCTCGTCGGGCACGCTTGCCGGAGTGTACCCCGGGTGTTCCTCCCACCACCGGGCCACGTCGCCGAGCGCCTGGAAGTAGGGCACGCGCCTCGTATCGAAGCGCAACTCCAGCGCCAGGGAGTCCACGTCGCGGTGCCGTTCCGTGAAGAAATGGACCGCGCCATGGATGCGGGCGTCCTCCTCGCGGACCGACGACTGGAGCGTCACCCCCTCCAGCGCGTCGGCCACGGCCCAGGTGAGGCGATTGCCGTCGTCGGTGCCGAAGAGGGCCATGACGGGGGCGTGCCGCGCCAGCGCCGAGCGCACCTCCGACGGAGCCCAGTCCGGGCTGATGGTCTTGTCCAAGCCCGCGGCCGGGTTCCATTGCCCGCGGATGTCCGCCGACGGAAGCGACCAGCGCAGCGAGAACGGCGGGGGCGGCGCCGGAGTTGCCCGACGGAGCAGCACATGGGCGATCTCCACGCCCTCCTCCGGCCGCCGGGTCTCCACGGACAGGTCGAAACCGTTGAGGTCTCCCACCACCTCCAGTTCGTGGCCGCCCAGGCGGAAGGTGCGCGGCTGTGGGGGCACCGTGACGGCAACCCCCTGCCCCGGCGCCACAAGCAGCTCGACGAAGGACTCCGCCCCTCCGTCTTCCCGCACGCGCACCGCGGCCCTGGTCGTGGCGCCGTCGACGCTCAGCTGTGCGTGGCGCCCATGGAAGGCCGCACGCCATCGCACCGGCGTCTCACCTTCGTTGGTGAAGCGCGACGACCCGTTGCCGTCGTGGCGGACGCCGATCTCGCCTGCGAAGGTGGGAACGTGTTCCAGCTCCACCCATCCCACCTCCGAAGGCAGGCGCGGCAGCGTCTCCACCACGCCCTCCGACGCGCGGGGCTCGACCCCCGCCAGCCACCGCACCGAAGTGCCGACCGCCGTGAAGGGATTCTCGGGATACTCCCTCCGGGGAAGCGCAGGATCCATCTGTTCCATGAGAGCGGCGAAGGCCGACTCGTTCCTCCCCGCGCGGTAGAACGCCTCGGCCAGATAGACGTTCACCTCCACGATCTTCCCCCGGGGCATGGCATCCAGGAGTCGTTCGCGTCGTGGGCCCGGCTCCACGATGCCGTAGTAGACCGGAAGGATCTGCAGCAGAGGGATCAGGGTCGTATCGAAGGCCTCCCCCGCGATCTCCGCGGTCTGGAAACGACCCAGAGTCTCGTTCCACCATCCGTCGTTGTAGAGGCGCCGTAGTCGCGCGGCCTCGGCCTCAACGCGATCCGCCTCCCCGAGGTCGGGATCGCCGTCCCCACCGGCGGCGTGACGGCCGGCCCGCAGGATCGCGGCGTACGCTCGATTCGCCGCATACTGCGCCGCCACCAGGTCGCCACCGGTGAGCGCCCGTGGGCCCTCCCCCTCCCAGTAGGTGGGAATGCCGCGGTAACCCGCTTCGGCGCCGCTCTCCTGGACACCGTCTCCATCTGGATCCCACGCAGCGACGTAGTCGCTCAGGCTACGCCGGTAGAACTCCCGGAATGCCGGGTCGTCCACGTACGTCCGGTCCCCCGTCCACGCATAGGCCCTCTCCGCAGCGTCCACCACGTCGAAGTTGGCGGGAAGGTTGTACCAGAAGTCCGCGTCGGAGCGATAGTCCACAGGTGCCGGGCGATCCAGGCGGTCGATCTCCCAGTATCCGGCCCACTGGCGGGACTCGGCTATGCTGGCCGCGAACTTGGCCAGCATGTTCCTGGTGTGTGGCATGAGCCCGAGGGCCAGCCCCCCGGTGAGCTGGTGGGAGACGTCCCGCATGCAGAATGCCTCGCGGCCAGGCAACGCCGCTTCGTACCACGGGCCCACCGGATCGCCCCGGTCGAAGGCATAGGCCAGGGACTGGGTCTTGGCCCACGCGAACCCGTCCTGAAGGGGAGCGAAGCTGGAGCGCAGCTCGATGCGGCCCGGAGACGGGGACACCTGGGCGTACAGGGGAGCGCCCATCCACAAACCCGCAGCGATGAGCTTCCGCCCTCCGTTGATCCAGCGTCTGCCCATGATGGGGATCCTGTGGTGTGGGCGGGGTCCGATCCTGCCGGCCAACGTATCCCGAGCGACCCTCCCACACACCCCTCCGGGCGAGAGCCGCCGCCTCAGGCCCCGGCAGGCTCCAGGGCGATGGCTCCCGCCAGCACCCGTACCACGGCTTCCGCCACCTGCGTCACCTGTTCGTCGGAGATGACCAGGGGTGGGAGCAACCGGAGCACCGTGGTCCCGGCCGCCAGCGCCAGAACCCCCGCATCCTGCAGCGCGGCCAGGTACGGGCGCACCGGCGCCTTGAGTTGGATACCGATCATGAGGCCCACCTGGCGCACCTCCCGGACGACGTCCAACTCCGCTTCCCGAACGCGGTCGGCGAGGCGGGCACCCTTCCGGTTGGCGTCCTCCACCAACGTACCCTCCGTGAGCACGTCCAGCGTCGCGGAACCCACGGCGCACGCCAGAGGGTTGCCTCCGAAGGTGGAGCCGTGGGCACCCGCCGGCAGGTCGATGCCCGTCCGTACCACGGTGGCCCCCAGGGGCAGTCCGCCGGCGATGCTCTTGGCCAGGCAGAGAACGTCGGGAAGGACGCCCGACCGCTCGAAGGCGAAAAGCGACCCCGTGCGTCCGAATCCGGTCTGGACCTCATCGAAGATCAGGAGCGCCCCCGCACGGTCGCATGCCTCCCTGGCGGCCTTCAGGAAGGCGGGGTCTGCCTGGTGCACGCCGCCCTCTCCCTGGACCGGCTCCAGCACCACCGCCGCCACCGATTCGTCCACGGTGTCGATGAAGGCCTCCCCCTTGTTGAAGGGTACCCGACGGACGTCTCCCAGGAGCGGTTCGAAAGGCTCCCGATAACGCGCCTCGGCGGTGACGGACAACGCACCCATGGTCCTTCCGTGGAAGCCCCGAACCGCCGCCACGAATGCCGCGCGGCGGGTCACCGCCCGCGCTATCTTCAGCCCCGCTTCCACGGACTCGGTGCCCGAGTTGCACAGGAAGGCGCGGTCGAGCTCCGGCGGCAGCGCGGCCACGAGCTTCTCGAGGAACGTCGCCCGCGCGGGGTTGGCGTACGACCCGGGGCAGAACCAGAGCGCCTCGCTCTGGACCCGCAGCGCCTCCGCGAGTCGAGGGTGCCGGTGCCCCAGATTGAGGGCTCCGTGCCCTGCCACGCAGTCGATGTACTCGCGGCCTTCGGCGTCCCGCACCCGTGCGCCTTCACCCCACACCAAGGCCAGGCCCCGCTTCCCGTACACGTCCAGTTCCACCGGGGCCTGCCGGTCGAGCCACGACCGCGACGCTCCGACGACGACGCGCTTCGGCCCCTCGTCACCCGAGCCGACCGCCGCCCGCGCCAGGATGACCGTCCCCTGCCCCGCGAGCGCCCGGGAAACCGGCCGATCCAGGCGGCCGTCGGCGAGGGTGACCCGCACGCCCATCCCCGGGCAGGCGGCGAAGAGCGACCTCAGCGCCCGTATCTTCCGCTTCATGCGCCCCCCTACCCGCTCCTCCCAGCCGGGGAGGTCCGCGGCGTCCAGCTCCCGCACCACCGAGGCGTCGTCCCCGCGGTCCGCCAAAAGGCCGGGCGCTTCGATGAGCGACACGACCTCGGTGGCGCCCACCTCCGCAGCCAGCAGCGCGAGGACCTCATCGTTTTCCGTGTTCAGCGCAGAGCCGTCCTCCCCGGCGATGGGCACCGTCAGGACCGGCGTGTACCCATCGGCCATCAGGCTCTTCAGGAGCGCCCCGTTCACCGCCTTGGGCTTTCCCGAGTTGTCCCGCAGCAGGAGCTTCCGCCCATCCTGCATCACCCGGATCCCCTGATTGCGCATACCCTGCACGAGCCCGCCGTCCAGGCCCGTGAGACCGATGGCGTTGACGCCGGCCTTCCGGAGCAGCTCAACCAGCCTCTTGTTACGGATGCCCGCGTACGAAGCCAGGAGGACGTCCACCGCGTCGTCATCCGAGAGGACGCTGGAGAATCCTGATATCGACTCCACCACCTTGGACGGGCGTCCCAGCGCCCGGGCCATCTCGTCGCGCAGGTGGTTCGCCCCGTGAAGCAGGATGAAGGGGCGCCCCACGCCTGCGAGATCATCGACCACGCCGCCCAGGTCCAGGCCTTCGCCGCCGCCGATCTTCACGATCAGCATGCCGCCTCCCTCCGAAGGTTCAGGGTCACGCCATTGGGGAGGGGCCGCCACGCGAGTACGGTCGGGAGGCTGAAATCGAACCGCTCCGAGGAGACGATGTCCACGCGGGTCCCCTGCCTGGTCGCCGCCGTACGCCAGAGGGTGAAGTAGTCCGGGTCCTCGGAGAACCGACTGTTCACCCAGATCTCCTCGCCATCGGAAACGATGACGTTGAGTGCGCGCACGTACGCGCTGCGCGCCTGGACAACTTCGTCGAGGCGGCGAAGCGCCGGCAGGCCGTCCCCGACCGCGGCGCGAAACCGACGAAACATGTGAAAGAGCCGCCACGCGCCCGTATCGCCGGGTGCCTGAAGCCGCACCCCGCGGAGTTCGCCGTTGAACGCGAACGCCAACCCGTCCTCCACGAACGGCATGTTGTTCTCCACCAGGATTCGCTCGTTCCGGAAGGCGCTGCGGGCGTGTACGAGAAACAGGGTGGATGGGGGCAGGACAGGCGGTGCCGTTTCCCAGATCGGTTGGAGGGTGTGGAAGGAGCGCCACTCGTTCCCCTCGCGCCACGACACACCCCACCCGTCTCCCTGGAATTCCTTGCTCGCCCTGCACCGGAGCGCGAAAGCCCCCAGGAACGGGGTCGCGTCCACGGGCGCCTCCCCCTGAAGGGTCAGGATTCGGCACATGGATTCCGGCCCTACACGGGATGGAGGCCGGTGAAGCCGAGTCCCGCGACCTCCTCCCACCCCATCATGAGATTCATGGCCTGAACCGCTTGCCCAGCGGCCCCCTTCACCAGGTTGTCGATGGCGGCGAGCACGACGAGCCGGTTGGAGAACGGATCCAACTCCCATCCGATATCGGCGAAGTTGGTCCCGGCCAACAGTTTCGGCTCTGGCAGTCGATACGGGCCGGTCCGCTCGTTCACGAGGCGCACGAACGGCTCCGTTCCGTACCGGTCTCTGAACAGTCCCCAGAGGTCCTTTTCCGTGAGAGACTCGGTGAGGAACACGTGAGCGGCTGCCGCTGCCCCGCGCACCATCTCCACCGCGGTTATGCTTAGATGCACGCGCGCAGGCAGCCCTGCCTTGGAGAGAGCCGCCTCGATCTCGGCGGTGTGGCGGTGCCCCGTGGCCTTGTAGGGCCGCACCACGCCGCTGCGCACCGGGTGGTGGGAGCCCTCGTTCACCTCGGCTCCCCCCTCGCTGGACCCCACCTTCACGTCCACCACCGTCCGGTCCCTGTGCACCACGCCCGCTTCGAACAGCGGTGCCAGGGCCAGGATGGAGACGGTGGCGTTGCACCCCCCCGTGGCCACGCGGGACGCCGACCGGATGGCGTCGCGGTTCACCTCGGCCAGTCCGTACGTGAAGGTGCCCAGCAACTCGGGGCGGGGGTGCGCCCCGTAGTGCACCGCGTGCACGGCGGGATCGGCCAGGCGGAAGTCGGCGCTCATGTCCACGGTGCGCGGCGCCAGACCCTGCAGCTCGTCCCACCGGCGCGAAGCCTCGCCGTGGGGGAGCGCCAGGAAGAGGAGGTCGCAGGGCTCCATGTCTCCGGGGAGGGAGAACTTCAGCCCCGTCACGCCACGCAGGTTGGGGTGGGGGCGCCACACGGGCTTGCCCGCGAAGGTCCGGGACGTGACCTGTGCCACCTCCA
>DATHZE010000224.1:0-2643 GCA_035458765.1 Longimicrobiales bacterium | reverse complement strand
AGCCGATAGGTGCCGCCGTACTCGTCCACCAGCCGGTAGTGATAGCGGCCGCTCCGCCAACGCGCCCGGAGCGAGTAGACGTCCATGGTGGCCGACTGCAGCACCACGCGGGCGATCTCGACCTCGCCCGCCATGCGCCTGGGAAGGAACTCCCCGCCCAACCAGTTCGGACCCAAGCTCCTGCTGCGGCTCTCGACGCTGGACTGGTCGGCCTCCTCTTGGAGGATTCCGGGGTCGATGGGGCCCAGGATCGTGTCGTAGTGCGCACGCTGCTCGCCCGTGACGGTGAGCATGTCGCGCACCATGGCGCGGCGCATCTGGCCATTGATGCCGTTGACGGCCAGGGCGACGGGGCCGTCGAAGTCGGAATACGAGGTGGGGCGGAAGTCCAGCTCGATGCTCATCACAGCCTCCTGCGGAAAAGGGTTCAGGAAGCCGAAAGGCCCCACGCCACGGAATGGCATGAGGCCCTCCGACGCTTTAGGCGGATGCCGTTCGCAGGGGATGGGCCCGCCAAGCTGTCGCGTTCAAAGCGCCCATCCCCACCCGGGACCTCGACTGTCGAGGGGCCCGGGCCGGACCTGGAAATCGATTCAAAAAGCAAGGGGTCCCGCACGAAACAACCGAACGGGACCCCCGGACGGTTTAGCAGGTTGGTCACCCGGCTGCAATCGTCGCAAATGGCCGGGGCACCCTCGAGGGGCACGAATGAAATATCGCGGTTTTGAGGGTCGACATCCATGGGTGGAAGATGGGGGAGGGGTGTGACAATCCCCGCGCCCCTACCCCGCCCTCAGCGCCTCCAGACGGCGGGCGGCGGCCTCGCGCCGCGGCACCAGCTCGTCGTCCGCGTCCGCCCACATCCGGACGAGCTTCTCGTAATAGAAGATGGCGTCCTCGGTACGGCCGGCCGCGTCGTGGATCTGTCCCAGCCGCTCGAGGGAAGACGCCAGGAAGAGCTTGTCCGAAGGCGTGAAGCTCCCCACGAGGCCCTCGTAGAGACGGCGGGCCAGTTCCGGGTCGCCGAGTTCGTACTCCAGCTCCGCCCGGAGGAACCGCGCGTGGGACGCTCCGGTGATGGAGAGCGACGTGGCCGTGTTGGGGAGCTGGAAACGGAGTCCCCGCAGGATCTCCAGGGCCCGCGCACGGTCTCCCGCCAACGCGTGCAGGTCCGCCGCCAGCCCACCGGCCGCGTCCTGGGCCAGCGACTCGAAGGCCCGGAAGGGCGGGAGCCCTTCGATGCGGCGCTGGATCTCCCACGCTTCGTCGCGGCGGCCCAGCCGCCCGAGGAGCTTGGCCGCGTTGACGTCCCGCTCGAGGGCCATCACCTCGGGGGTGAAGATGTCGTGGATGGGCTCGAACTTCGTCTGGAGCCGGTCCTCGGGGTCCAGGGCCAGGAGGCGCTGGAGGAGGCGTTCCCGAAGGGCGTCGTCCACGGACACCAGGTCCGTGACCACGAGCTCCGCGTCCCAGACGTCCCAGGTGGCGGTGCGCTTCCGTCCGGGATCGGCGAGGAAGGCCCGTATCTGCCCGTACCGACCGAAGGCCAGCGTGGTGATCATCCGCAGAGAGGTGGAGATGTCGGCGTTGATGGACACCTCCGACGGCAACCCCGTGTCCTCGTTCACCGCGCCGCCGCCCAGCTTCAACCACAGCCGGTCCGCGTCCATGGGATCGGCGGAGAAGCGCAGGGCGTTGTAGACGGCGTACAGGCGCACCAGGAGGGACTGGTTCGGGAAGTCGGTGGTGTAGCGCTGGATGGCCGCGCTGTCTCCGGTGGCGAAGGCGGCGATGGTCCCCGCATCGACGCTCCACTCCAGCCCCGGGGCCACCCGCTCCAGGGCGGCGGCCCTGGCCGGCAGCAGATCGTACCGTCGGGTGGCGGCATCGAGCTGGGCGAGGTTGTGGAGGGCCGGCACGTTCCCGGGCTCGATGGCGAGCACGCGCTCGAAATAGGGGCGCGCCTCGTCCACGGGGCGGGCCCAGCGGGGATTGGCCCGCCAGAAGAGGTACCCCATCTGGACCAGGGCCTTCACCTCGTCGGGATACCGCGTCAGGTGTGACAGGAACTCGTGCTGGGCGTCCTCCAGCTTCCCGCCCTGCTGGTGCAGGAACGCCTGGATCAGCGAACGGTCCCGTTCGGGAAGTCCCTCGGAGAAGCGCATGGCGTTCACCGCCGCCACGTAGTCGTCCGTGTCGTAGGTGTACGCGTTGTTCATGCTCTTCATGAGATGCGCCAGCGCGAACGTGGAGTCGTACTCCAGGGCGCGGTTGTACGCCACCGATGCGCTGTCGAACTCACCCCGCCGATGGAACTGCTCTCCCCGGAGAAACTCCTTGGTGGCCTGGATGGACCGGGAGCTCTGGGCCGCGGTGCGCTGGATGCGGGCGTTGGCGCCGGTGACCAGGTGCTCCAGGAGCCCGGTGGCCAGCCGGTCCACCAGCACGAAGAGGCTGTCGGCGCTGCCCTCCACGGTGACGGCGGGGGGCCCGGCATCCAGGGAATCGACGACCATGAGGCGGGCGGAGATGCTCACCTGACCCGCCGTCCCCAGCACCTGTCCCGCGATGAAGCGTCCTGCGCCCAGGGACGAGGCCACCTCGGCGCCGCCCTGGGGATCGAGGGTCCGTCCCGGCTCCTGG
>DATHZE010000223.1:0-39567 GCA_035458765.1 Longimicrobiales bacterium | reverse complement strand
GACAGTCCGGTAGTGGAGCTGCCCCGCACTCCCTGACACCTTCCGCTCCCTGTCAGGCCGGAGCCTGGACATACCGAGATCCGCCCTTACGTCTAGCCTTCCACCACGATGGGCCGACTGGTGATGGCCGGCTCCCGCCCGGGTAGGTCGAGCCGCAAGTGGAGGGTGTAGTCCCCCGGCTCCAGATCGGGAAGCTCCAGGACGACGGATCTGAACGTGGACTGCACCTCGTCGGAACCTGGATCCTCGAACGTGATCTCCACCGGACGATCCGGCTCCATCACGCCCAGGAACTCCCCGACGCGCTGGAGGAAGGCCGGACGCCCTCGAGTGAAGCCCAGCGTCACTTTGGCGGGCTGTTCAACCCTCAGGCCGTAGACCTCCCAGACCACCGTGAAGCGCTCCCCCTTCGCCACGCGCACGCCGGGCCGCACATGGGGAATCGCCTCCTCCAGGCTCTCCGGAAGCGCGGCGCCCCCCTCGAGGATCAGCAGGTCCGACACCGCGACCAGCCCCGGCACCATCGGCACCTGCCGCACCCCCTGCCGTGCGCGCCACGCCCGCCTATCCGTGACGTCCAGGACCTCCAAGCTGCTCACGTACTTGCCGGGGGCTGCGAGCAGGGTGACGACGCCATCGGCCCGCGTCCCCCGGACCTCGAAGATCTCACCTCCACCTTCGGGAACCAGGAAGAGTCCCGCCTGCACGGGTCCCTGGATTTCCTGGGCCGGCGCATCGGATGGCGCCCCCACGATGGCGCTTCCCGTGATGGCCGCTCCCGGCCGATACGCTCCCACCACCAACATTTCGTCACCCCTGCGGAACCGCCCCACCTGCGTCTCCAGGGCGCGGAAGTCCGGAGCGTAGGGAGGAGCGTACCACGTCCTGGCCTCCCGGGGGGCTGTGATCCAGCTCTCCGGCGGGATCTCCGAGGGCGACGCGAGGAACTCCTCCGGGAAGAGGTACCCTCGGCTGTGCGTCTGGTGATGCCCTACCACCCTCCGACTGTCCTGGAGGGAAAACCTTCCACCGGGACGCATTCCCGATTGGGGGGAGTGGGTACGGCTATACCCGACGAGTCTCCCGTAACGGACCAGCGTCTCCTCCAGGTCGTCCTCCCAGAACATCCCCTGGGGGTTCTCCGCATCCTCTTCATTCTCCGCCTCGACCCATCGCGCGAAGTGGTCGGTGAGGCGATCGTTGCCGTCCACGAGGAAGAGGGGGTCGGAAAGCCGCCAGAACAGCTCCCACCGCAGTTCGCGCTGGGAGGGATCGAGCTTGTTGAAGTCCTTCTCCGCGTCCCGGGAGAAGATGTATCTGGGGGCGAGCCACCGTTCCCGTTCGTCCTTCGGGAGATTCGGGGCCGCATCGCGAAAAGCCTCCTCCGCCTCGACGAACTTCCCTTCGAGGTGCAGCGCATAGCCGAGAAGGGCCGAACACCACCACGTCTCGGTGAGCCCGCACGCGCGAGCCACCCTCTCCGCCTCGGCGAGGTTTCCGCTCTCCGCCAGGTACCGGACCCGCTGGCCCGTCACCCAGGGGTCGGCGATCCTCCCCGCGGTCTGGGACAGGAGTTGGATCAACTGGCCACGGGCCATCCCGACCTCAGGGCTCTCCTCGGGAAAGTCTGCCTCCTCCTCGCCACCGAACCAGATGCAGATGCGCCCGATCTGCGCATCGCAGCTTCCATCGGTCCGTTCCTGTTGGACGGGGATGCGACTTTGCCGGAAGAACTCGAAGTCGCGCTGTCGGTCGTGGGCCTGCTTGACGAGCTCCGTGGAGTCGCGGCGCGTGGTCGCGCCGGCTTGAGCCGCCGCAGGCTCGGGGTGGAGTCCGGCGGACGTCAGGACGACGATGGCGGCCGTCGCCATGCATGGCTTGGGGACGTACCTCATGGAGGCTCCAAGGGGAGGGTGTCGATCGCACGGGCGGTACACCGCACGGGCCGTGGGTGGTCCCCGGGACCTGGCGCGGCACACCCTGGAGCGGAAACGCTAGATTCCGGTCGACGGGCTCCCGGCGGCACGAAACGAAGGACGACAAGCCATGAGGGCGCGCCTCGCGGTCTTCGACATGGTGGGAACCACCATCCAATCGGGTGACGACGTGCCCACGTCGTTTCGCGAGGCTCTGCTCAGCGTCGGCGTCACGGCCACCGACGCGGATATCAAGGGAGTCCGTGGACGCTCGAAGAAGGACGCCATCGCGGAGCTCCTGACCGCCCGCGATGCCACGAAAATGGCCGACAGGAGTCAGGTGGAGCTTGTCCACCGGCGCTTTCAGGAAGCCCTGCGAGCCGCGTATCGCTCCGGCGCCGAGGCCATCCCCGGTGCGGACCGCGTCTTCGAGGCACTGCATCGAGGACGAGTCGCCGTCGTTCTCAACACCGGCCTCGATCGCGATACCGCTGAGCTTCTCGTGGACAGCGTCGGATGGAGCGCCCTCGGGCTTCGGGGACTCGTCACCGGCGACGACGTGGAGCGAGGGCGGCCGGCGCCGGACCTCATTCACGCTGCCATGCGCCTGGCCGGGATCGAGAACCCCGGCGAGGTCGTGGCCATCGGAGACACCACGGCGGATCTGGACGCGGCGGCGGCGGCCCACGTCGGGTGGAGCGTGGGTGTGCTGACCGGCGCACACGCCAGAATCCGACTCGAGAGCCATCCGCACTCCGTGATCCTGAACACCGTGGATGAACTCCCGGAATGGCTGGCTGAGGTGGGGGCGATCTAGGTCCGTGGGCCGTGTGAACGTCCCCATCGGTTTGCCGTTCTTCCCTGGGGAGCGGTAGGTTTAGGTACTGTCGCCTCACAATCTCGTCCCTCCGGCGAAAGCGCTTTCGCGATGTTACCGATGATCATTCAGGGTGGGATGGGCGTAGGGGTGTCTGGTTGGGCCCTTGCCCACGCTGTCTCCCGATGTGGCCAACTCGGCGTGGTGTCAGGCACGGCCATGGATGCCTGTCTGGTGCGGCGCCTCGGCGACGGCGACCCCGGCGGCCACTACCGACGGGCCCTGGAGGCCTTCCCCATCCCGGGAGTGGCGAAAGAGATCATGGACTGGTTCTTCCAGCCCGAGGGGCGCGGTGAGGACAAGGGGTACAAGCCTCTTGCCATGCACAAGCGGAATCTGGACCTCAAGCAGCTCAAGACCATCGTCGCAGCGAATTTCGCCGAGGTGTGGCTGGCCAAGGAAGGACACGAGGGGCTGGTGGGCGTGAACCTCCTGACCAAGATCCAGATCCCCAATATCTCGTCCCTGTACGGGGCCATGTTGGCGGGTGTGGACTACGTCCTCATGGGCGCGGGCATACCCAAGGAGATCCCCGGCTGCCTGGACCGACTGGCGCATCACGAACCTGCCGAGATCCGTCTCGAGGTCGTCGGGGGCACGGGCGCCCCCGACGAGTCCACCGGGTTCGACCCACGCTCCCTCTGGGGCGCAGCCGAACCCGTTCCGCTCACGCGTCCGCGCTTCCTTCCCATCGTGGCATCCAACTCTCTTGCCACCATGCTGGCCAAGAAGAGCACCGGCTCCATCGAGGGATTCATCGTCGAGGGACCCACGGCCGGTGGCCACAACGCGCCGCCTCGTGGCGCCAAGACCTACAACGAGCGCGGCGAGCCGCTGTACGGCGACCGCGATGTGGTGGACCTCTCGAAGCTGGCCGAGCTGGGGCTCCCCTTCTGGATCGCCGGAGGGGCAGGCAGCCCGGAGCATCTCCGGGCCGCCCTCGACGCCGGCGCCGCCGGAGTGCAGGTAGGCACCCTCTTCGCCTACTGCGAAGAGTCGGGCCTGCGCCAGGATCTCAAGGCCGAGGTCCTGGAGATGTCCCGAAAGGCCCCCGTCGACGTGCGCACCGACGAACGTGCTTCCCCGACCGGCTTCCCCTTCAAGGTGGTGGACCTGCCCACGTCCCTCTCCGCCGAAGAGGTGTACGCGAAGCGCGCGCGGGTATGCGACCTGGGCTACCTCCGGAGCCCATACCGCCGCACCGACGGGCGTATCGAGTACCGGTGCGCCTCCGAGCCCGTGGGCACCTTCGTGAAGAAGGGCGGCGACATCGACGACACCGTGGGCCGCAAGTGCCTCTGCAACGCGCTCATGGCCAACATCGGGCTGGGTCAGCGTCGCGAAGGTGGGGTCGAGGAGCTTCCGCTCCTGACCAGCGGAGACGACCTACGCCTGCTGGGCCAGTTTCTGGGGTGCAGGACGTCCTACTCCGCCGGGGACGTGGTGACCCACCTGTTGGCGGGGGTCACGGCGGCGGCGGGCACGGCCTGACAAGCGCCTGCCGGGGTTGGACATCCACCCCGGCCCGTCCCCATGTTGCTGGCATCTACGCCAACCACAGCATCCGGGGAGCACCCATGTCCCGCACGCGCGTCGTACTCGGCTTCGTCCTCCTGCCCCTGCTTTCCGCTCATCCCGCCGCAGCGCAGATGTCCAAGGCCGACGTGGCCTCGTACCTGGAGGCTCGGGAAGCCCGCTTCACCGACATCGCCATGCAGATCTGGGATCTCGCCGAAGTCGGGTACATGGAGGACAAGAGTTCGGCACTCCTGGCCGGGGAACTGGAGGCTCACGGATTCACGGTGACCCGGGGCGTGGCGGGAATCCCCACGGCCTTCGTCGCGGAGTATGGGAGCGGCAAGCCCGTGATCGGCATCCTCGGTGAGTTCGACGCCCTCCCCGGCATCAACCAGGACCGGCTCCCGGAACGCCACCCCATCGAAGGAAAACAGGCGGGTCACGCGTGCGGACACCATCTCTTCGGTACGGCGTCCTCGGCGGCCGCCATGGGCGCAGCTGAGTGGCTCAAGCAGACCGGCCACGGTGGTACGGTCCGCTTCTATGGCACCCCCGCGGAAGAGGGTGGCTCGGGCAAGGTCTACATGGTCCGCGCGGGTCTCTTCGACGACGTGGACGTGGTGTTGTCCTGGCACGCCGGAGACCGGAACGACGCCAGCCCCGGGTCCAACCTGGCGGTGAAGTCGGCCAAGTTCCGCTTCACCGGCATCTCCAGCCACGCCGCGGCGTCTCCCGACCGAGCGCGTTCCGCCCTGGACGGCGTGGAGGCCATGGACTTCATGGCGAACATGATGCGCGAGCACGTTCCCCAGGAGACCCGCATCCACTACGTCATCACCTCCGGGGGGAGCGCGCCCAACGTCGTCCCGGACTTCGCCGAGGTGTACTACTACGTGCGCCACCCCGACCCCGAGGTCGTGCGCTCCATCTTCGACCGGTTGGTCAAGGCCGCCGAGGGCGCTGCGGCGGGCACGGGCACCACCATGGAGTTCGAGGTCATGGGCGGCTCCTATTCGCGCCTCCCGGTGGCTTCGCTCCAGGAGGTCGTCTACGGAAATCTCAAGACCGTGGGCGGCGTCGGCTACGACGCAGAAGAGCGACACTTCGCCGAGGCCATCAAGGCCACGCTCCCGGCCCTGCCCGCTCTCTCCGCCGCCAGCGAGATCCAGCCTTTCGAGTGGGAGCGCACCTATGCGTCGTCCGACGCGGGCGACGTGAGCTGGACGGTGCCGGCATCCACCCTGTCGGCGGCGACCTGGGTCCCGGGTACGGGAGCGCACTCCTGGCAGGCCATCGCCGCCGGAGGCACCTCCATCGGCGCCAAAGGGATGATGGTGGCGGCCAAGACGCTGGCCCTGAGCGCGGTGGACCTTTTCTCGGATCCGGCCAAGGTGGCGGCCATTCGCGCCGAGTTCCTGGAGCGGCGGGGAGCGGACTTCCAGTACCGGCCCCTGCTCGGCGATCGTGATCCACCCCTGGACTACAGGGCGTCGGTCATGAGGTAGGGCCCAACGCGGGGGAACGGCCCCCCGGCGCGCTGCCCCCTCGTCGCCCGGCGCTTTCTAGTCCTTGGCCCGGTCGATGTAGTCGCCGGTGTTCGGGTTCACCCGCACTCGATCCCCCGTCGAGAGGTACTCGGGCACGTTCACCGTGACGCCGTTGGTGAGCACCGCGGGCTTGTTGGAAGAGGTCTTGGTGGCCCCACGAAGCACCGGCGCGGTCTCGGCGATCTCCAGGACCATGGAGTTCGGGAGGTCGATGGCCACGGGGCTTCCCTCGAAGAACTCGGCCACGATGCGCATCCCTTCGCTCACCCACGGGGCGGCGTCGCCCAACGTCTCCTCGTCCAGCTCGTACTGATCATACGTCTCGGTGTTCATGAAATGGAGCACCGGCCCCGCCTTGTACATGAACTCCAGCTCGTGGGTCTCCAGCGCAGCGTGATCGATGGAGTCCGCAGCTCGGAAACGATGCTCCACCGTGGTTCCCGACTTCAGTTTCCGCATCTTGGCGTGCACCATCGCCCGGAGATTCCCCGGAGTGTGGTGGTTGAACTCGATGACACGGCAGGGCTCGCCATCGAACATGATGGCCATGCCGCGGCGGATCTGGGTGGCTGGAAAGGACATGAGGGTGCGCCGGGTTCGGGTGCAGGCGAAAAATAGCGCCACGGGGACATCCGGTGGAGAGGCGAATGGGCCGCGGGGCCCGCTACCGCACCTCCGGACCACCCCTCCGGTCGTCGGGAACGAATCGGTGCCGGGCCGGCAGGTGAACACCGGCCAACGCCGCCGCATCGAGCACCACGTCGTCGGTCACCACCCCGTTCCGGGCAAGAAGCCACGCGATCACCGCGTACGTCTCGTCCGCCGTCAGCGAGCCGGGTTCGTCCTGGGGCATGGCCCGGGTGATGTAGTCGAAGAGCGTGGTCGCGTGGGGCCAGTAGTTGCCGATGGTGCGGCGGCGCGGCGCCTCCGCGTCTCCCCACGGTTCCCCGCCGACGAGCACGTCGAAGGGGCCCTCGGTTCCGGTCGGGCCGTGACACGCCGCGCAGCGCGCACGGAAGACCTCGGCCCCCTGATCCACCGTCCCCTGCCCCGGCGGGAGCCCCGCGCCGTCGGGGCCTACGTCCCTGTCCCAAAGCGCGATGCGGGCCTCGTCCGCGGGGGTGCCGAAGCCGAACGTAGACGGCGACGCGACCGGCGCAGCGACGGGTCCGGCATCGACGCGATCGCGGTCGGGCCTGGAATCCGTCCTGGCACACGAGGCCGCCCCCACCATGAGAGGAAGCAGAACCATGACCGCCGAACGCCCCGCCCTCATGCCATCTCCCCCGCGGCGAACGCGACCGAGCCGTCGGCGGAGACCTTCCAGGGACGGAGGTTGTTCTGGTGGTATGCGGTGCGGGCGCCGCGGGCCTCGACGAGCTGCCGGTACGTCGGCTGCACGTACCCCGTCTCGTCCACGGCTCGGCTCAGGAGCACCGTCTCTCTTCCATCCCAGTTCCAGAGATGACGGAAGCGCACGGTGCACTTGTCCAGGACGGGACTCTGAAGCTGGGCGCGCGTCCAGTTCCGCCCCCCGTCGGTGCTCACGTCCACCCGGGCGATGCGACCCCTCCCGCTCCAGGCGAGGCCACGGATCTCCCACCATCCCCGTTCGGGGAGCACGTAGGGGTACGCCGGAAAGGTGATGACGGACTTGGCGTCCATGACGAAGGAGAACTGTCGCGCAGTGCCGTTGCTCAGGGGGTCCGTGTACTTGGACGTCTCCTCGCGGGTCATGGTGGGCCTGTCGCTCACTTCGATCCGGCGGATCCATTTCACGTTGGCGTTTCCTTCCCACCCCGGCAGGAAGAGGCGCACAGGGTAGCCCTGTTCCGGCCGCAGGGCCTCCCCGTTCTGTCCGTACGCGAGCAGGGCGTCGTCCCACGCTTTTTCCAGGGGGATGCTGCGGGCGAGGTGCGCCGCATCGCTCCCTTCCGCCAAGAGCCACGATGCGCCGGGCCGGACACCCACCTCGCGGAGCAGCGTCGCCAGCGGCGCTCCGACCCACTCGCTGGTGCTGAACAGGCCATCGATCTGCTGGGGCGTCAGGTCACCCGGGGCCTCGGGGTTGTACCCGGCGCCGCCGTTGCCCGAACACTCCAGGAAGGCGATGCGCGAGATCGCCGGATACCGTTTCAGGTCCGCCAGGCGGAAGACCATGGGACGCTCCACCATCCCGTGGATGAGAAGCTCGTAGGCGTCCGCGGACACCGCGGGTACCCCCCCGTGATGGCGTTCGAAATGGAGGTCCGCCGGGGTGATGATGCCGTCCAGGAGATGGATGGGGGTGCGAGACGCCGACGCGGGGAGGGCCGGCCCGGAGAGGCGTCGCAATTCCTCCGCGGGCGCGCGACGTCCCAGCTCCGACACCACGCCGCTTTGGATCTGCGGGGAGGGCACGGACCCCGATGGCTCCAGGGCCTGGGCCGACAGGTCCAGCGCGTCGAAGCGGGTCCTGACCAGCCCGGCGGCGACCATGCCCGAGGCCGTGGCAATCCAGTCGCGACGCCTCACCGGCCGAGCCTCGTGTTGCCTTTCCACCAATCGGCGTCGGTCTCGCCGGCGGGACCCATCCTTCCCTGCACCGACGCGAAGAGTTCCGAGGGTTCGTAGACCCGGCCGGCTCTGATGACGTACATCCCCTTCTTCGTGTCGGTGATGCGGGTCAGGGGGTCCCCCCGCACGATGTACAGATCTGCGTATTTTCCCGTCTCGACAGTGCCCAGACGCTCCGCGACCCCCATGGCGCGCGCGGCGTTCACCGTGCCCGCTCGGAGCGCCACCGCGTTGGGGATCCCAGCCAGCACGATGGCGTGCAGTTCGCGGTGAGCACCGAACCCGCTCCAGAACTCGCCCCAACTCGGATGATCGGTTCCCAGCGTGAGGTGGTCCGCGCCGCCGGCGTCGTGGAAAACCTTCACCGTCCGGCGCTTCACGTAGTAGATCTTCCGGAACTGCTCCAGGGGCGTGCGCGGGAGGTGCGACTCCACGACCGCGCGCGCGTACGGCGTGAGGAACCCCATCTCGTCTCCCCAGTCGTCGAAGACCGCGGGCTCCCTGTCGGCGTAGTATCCATACGCCGTCAGCGTGGCGTCGAAGTAGGCTCCGTGTTCCAGAAAGAGCTTCGCCTGATTGCGCACTCGATCCGCGGTTTCGGCGTCGTCCAGGTCGAGATTCTCCAGGGACGCATAGGCGGACTGCGTGCCCGGCAGGGCGTCGCCACCCATGAAGTGCTCGATGCGGTCGATTCCCATGAGGATGGCGTCCCGGGGATTCACGCTGTTGCGGAACCCCGAGTCCAGGTGCCCCGTGACCGTGATCCCGAACTGATGGGCCACGTCGATGACGACCTCGAGTTGCTCCGGGCGGATCCCTTTGGCCTTGAAGCCCCGCGCACCGTCCAGGGCCCACCAGGTCGCCTCTTTCCGGATGCTGTCGGGGGTCATGGCGTCGTGGCTCCACCCCGGGCGGGCGGTACCCCAGTAGGGACCGGAACCGTAGATGCGGGGCCCCGGGATCTCGCCGGAGGCGATGCGAGCGCGGCCCCGACGGGCTTCGGCCGGATCCACCTCTCCGGCAGGGAACGTCGAGGTGACGCCGTTGGCCAGGAAGAGGACCGGATTCACGGTGTACTCATCCACCCGGCCCTCGCCGAACAGGTCCACGGCATAGTGCGCGTGGAGGTCGAACAGCCCCGGCATTACGAATGCGTCCTCGGGGAGCTCCAAGGTGCGAGCGCCCGGGGGGAGCGCGGCGGGTCGGTCCCCGGCGGTGGCGCCCATCCACCGGATCGTCCCGTTCTCCAGGAGGATTCCCGGGTTTGGACGGGCCGAATCCCCGGTACCGTCCCATAGACGACCCCCCATGACGAGGAGAGGGTCGGCGGCAGGCACCTGGCCCGAGAGGGTCGAGGTCGCGGCGGCCCAAGAACCCACGACGAGGACGGCGGCGGCGAGAGGGAGGGTGCGCATGGAAGATCCCGCAGGGGTCCCGGTGACGGAGAACGCGTCAGGATAGCGCGGCAGGAACGCGAGCGCACCCCGGCGCTGGACGGGAGCGCGACCGGGCACGCAGATTGGCGCCACATGCGATCCACCCTCCCGGAGTCCAGCTCATGCCCCCGCGCGCCCTCCCCCGTTCGTGTTCGACCCCGTTCCGGACCCTGGCGGCGGCGCTCGCCGTCTCGGCCGCGCCGGTCGCAGCACAGCACGACATGCACACCGAGCTGGGATACCCCGCGGGCTTCGACGAACCCATGCCGCTGGCCACCGAGGCTTTGGGGCCGTTCTCACGGCCCATCACCACGTCGGCACCCGAGGCCCAGGCGTACTTCGATCAGGGCATCCAGCTTCTCTACTCGTTCACGCCGCCCGACGCCGCCCGTTCGTTCCGGGAGGCCCAGCAGCGTGACAGCGCCTGCGCCATGTGCTGGTTCGGTGAGGCCTGGTCGTGGGGACCGTACCTCAACGGCGGCATGGGCGCCGCCGACGCGCCCCGAGCGTACGCCGCCATTCGGAAGGCGCGGGAACTGGCCGACGGGAACACCACTCCGGTGGAGCGGGCGCTCATCGAGGCCATGGCGGTGCGCTACGAACCCGAGCACGACGCGGACCGGCGCAAGGAATTGGACAAGGCGTACAGCGACGCCATGGCCGAGGTGTACCGAAGTTTCCCTGAAGACCTGGACGTGGGCACGCTGTACGGCGAGTCCCTCATGCTCATGCAGCCCCGGCGCGGGCCGTACCATCTGGCCGACCCGGAGATCCAGCGCATCATGTCCGTGCTGGAATCGGTGCTGGTTCGGGACCTGACCCACCCCGGAGCCTGCCACCTCTATGTCCACGCCACTGAGATGTCCGAGGAGCCCGAGCGCGCCGAAGCCTGCGCCGACCTCCTGGGCAACGCCATTCCCGGGGCCAGCCACATCAACCACATGCCGTCCCACACCTACAACCGCGTCGGGCGGTGGGGCGACGCGGTGCGCGCCAACATCCAGGCATGGCACTCGGACCAGAAGGCGTCGATCGGTGAAGCCTTCGCCATCTACCCGTCGCACAACCTGCACATGCTCCTGTTCGCCGCGTCCATGGACGGCCAGGGGGGCGTGGCCATCCAGGCCGGAAAGGACTACGGCAAGGTCCAGGACGGCGGGCAGTTCTTCCACGTGCTGGCCCTCCTCCGCTTCGGGCGCTTCGACGAGATCCTGGAACTCCACGAAGCCCCGGAAGGGACCATCTACCGGGGGTTCTGGGACTTCGGCCGGGGGTACGCGCACCTGCGCGGCGGAGACGTGGAGCGGGCCCGCGTCGATCTGATCCGCGTGCAGGAAGCCATGGCCGCCGACCCCGACGCCCAGTTCCGCGGCCACCCCGCGTCCCGGCTCCTGGGCACCGTGGCGGGCATCCTGGAAGGGGAGATCCTCCACGCCGCGGGAGACCTGGCCGGTGCCATCGCAGCCCAGGAGCACGCCGTCCTCCTGGAGGACAGCCTGACCTACGATGAGCCCGAGCCCCTGAACTTCACGGCGCGCCACTGGCTGGGAGCCACCCTTCTCGAGGCGGGGCGCACCGCCGACGCCGAGGCCGTCTACCGGGCGTCGCTTGTGGACCACCCCCACAACGGGTGGTCCCTGTTCGGACTGGAGAAGGCGCTCCGGGCCCAGGGGAAGAGCGCCGAGGCGGACGCTGTGCACGTGGAGTTCGAAGACGCGTGGGCCCGGGCCGACCACTGGATCCGGGCTTCACGTTATGAGTGACGCGCTCGAAGCATCCCGGCGCACCCTTCGCACCTGGCGCGGCCGGACCTGCTTCTGCGGCGATGACCCTTGAGCCCGGAGCGAGTCGCGCGATGAGCGACGTGGACCGCAGGAGCTTCCTTCGCTGGCTGGCCGCGAGCCCCCTGGCGCTGTCGCTGGGGGGATGCATGGACACCGACGGCACCGCCGGCTCGGGGGCCGGCGCTCCCGCCGGCGGGACCCTGCCGTCCGCGGCATCCGTCATGCCCACCAACCCCCTCATCACGCGCCCCGCCGACGCCCTGGACGTCTTCGACCTGGAGCGGGTAGCGGCCCGGAAGATCCCTCTGGCCCACTGGGCCTACCTCCAGACGGGCACCGACGACGAGATCACGCTGCGGCGTAACCGCGAGGCCTTCGAGCGTCTCTACATCCGCCCACGGCGCCTGGTGGGCGTGGCCGACATCGATACCAGCACCACGCTCTTCGGCCGGACGTGGCCGACCCCCTTGATCCTGGCCCCCACGGGCAGCCACAAGGCGTTCCACCCCGACGCGGAGGGGGGCGTGGCCCGGGCCGCGGCCGCCACGGACCACCTGTTCGTCCTCTCCAACGTGGCGTCCACCTCGGTGGAGGAGGTCAACGCCGCCCGGGGCGAGCCCGTCTGGTTCCAACTCTATGCGTCCGGGAGCTGGAACGTGAACGAGGCCCTCGTCCGCCGGGTCGAGGGCGCGGGGTGTCCTGCCCTGGTCTTCACCGTGGACAACCCCGGGGGCTCCAACCGCATCACGGCGGAGCGCGGCCGCCTGGCCGACCCGCGGGCGTGTGCGTCTTGCCACGCCGAGGGGGGTCAGGCTCCGCCGGTCAAGCCCAACTACCAGGGACTCCCCGAGCCCGATACCGACGCGGGGCGCGACGCCCTCACCTGGGACTTCGTGGCCCGCCTCCGAGACGCCACCGACATGAAGATCGTCCTCAAGGGGATCATGACCGGGGAGGACGCCGCCCTGGCCCTGCGATACGGCGCCGACGGCGTGTGGGTCTCCAACCACGGCGGCCGCACGGACCCCAGCGGCCAGGCCACCGTGGACGCGCTTCCCGAGGTGGTGCGCGGCGTGGGTGGGCGGGCGCCCGTCATCGTGGACAGCGGTGTGCGGCGCGGCTCCGACGTGTTCAAGGCGATTGCGCTCGGTGCCGACGCCGTGGCCATCGGCCGCCCCTACATCTGGGGGCTGGGCGCGTTCGGGCAGTCCGGCGTGGAGCGCACCCTGGAGATCCTGGACCGTGAGTTGGGGATGGCCATGCGGGCCGCCGGAACCCCGACCCTGGGCCACATCGGTTCATCCTTCGTGGGAGGTCCCGCATGAAGAGTCGCATCGGCCTGGCCTGCGCAGGCCTCGTGTTCCTGGCCTGTTCGGCCCCTGCCGCCGTGTCGGCGCAGGAGCCCCCTTCCGGCGATGAGGACCGGGCGGCCATCCTGGCCACCGCGGAGACCTTCTTCGCGTCCATGACCGCCCGAGACATGGAAGCCGCCCGCTCGGTGCTCGATCCCCGGGGCCGCTTCTTCTCCGTGCGCAGCGCTCCGGACGGCACCCGTTCGGTGCGCACCTTCACGAATCAGGAGTATCTCGACGGGCTCATGGGAGGCACCACCGTCCAACTCGAGCGCATGTGGGACCCGCAGGTCCGCGTCCACGGCGACATCGCGACGATCTGGGCCTCCTACGACTTTCACCAGGACGGAGCGTTCAGCCACTGTGGCGTGGACGCCTTCGATCTGATCAGGACGCCCGACGGATGGAAGATCACCGGCGGCGTGTACACCGTGGAACGCGATGGCTGCCCCCCGAGTCCCCTGGGACCCGTCGGCTCCCGATGACGAAACCGGGGACCCAGCGCTTCCGGTAAGCCGGCGGCCAATTGCCCGGGGGCGACTCTAGAAGGGCTTCACGAAGGCGATCCACCCCGCCAACGCGGCCATGAGGGGCACGAGCACCAGGACCCGGACAGACCATTCGGTGCTCTTGCGGGCAGCGATGAGGGCGGCGAACACCAGCCAGATCCCCAGCTTCGCCACGATCCACCCTGGGAAGCCCACGTCCAGCCTGGCCAGCATGCCGAACCCTCCCAGGATGATGAGGAAGAGCGCGATGCCGTGGATCATGCCCAGACGCTTCCGCCAGGGATCGCTGTTCAGGCCCTCCTTGGCGCTCCTGGCCAGGGTGGCGGAGAGGGCGGTGACGAGGATGAAGATCCCCAGGTAGTGGACGACCTTGTAGGCAGCGAAGGGAAGCACGGCAATCTCCGATTCGAATGGCGTTCTGGAGTTCGAGGCTCAGGGGAAGCCTGGGTGCCCGACGGTGCATGAAAACCTGTTCGCGGGCGCAGGCCAGCCGCCACAATGTAGGCTCACTCCACGTCCGGCTGAAGAAGAGAGTCCCCACGGGGAGTCCGGTGACGTACCCCTTGGGCGCCATGATCCGCTCGCCAGGGCGCACCTCGGAGAGCGCTAGACCCGGGGCGGTTCCTCGTCCGACTTGGTGAAGATGGGATAGGCCGCCCCTTCCTCCAGCAGCAACCTCTCCACGGCCTCCACCATCCCGAGATGCTTGCCCAATCGCACGCGCGCCTTGTCCACGTCCACGGCGGTCGAGGTGGTCGGTCCGTAGGTGGCGTAGCCGTTCACCACCAGGAGGGTCGCTGCCCTCAGGAGCACCTCCCGGTCCTCGTCGTCGGCCTCCAGCGCCCGCAGGGCCGCCTCGGCGGCAGCCAGGGCGTGGCCTCGGACGAAGCCCCCAGCCGAGAACCAGAGCACGACCCCCACCACCACCAGCGCTCCGCCCAGGATGAGCGCCAACGTGGCCACCCCCGATCCCAAGCCGAGCATCCGCCCAACGACGGGAAAGACCAGGAGTACCGCGAATCCGGGGAGCGCGATGGCACATCCAAGGGGGGCCCTGTCCACGGGAGACGGAGTCGCCCGGATCTCGTCGAGCGCCTCATGGACGATCCGTCGCTCGATGTCACTCAAAAGCATGTTCACGCTTGAATTTCCTGGGAGGGTGTCAGAGGCCCTGCGAGAATGAGCTTCAGTACGACTTCTTCGAGTAGACCATGAAGCACTCCGAGCACATGGCCAGGAGGTTCCAGAGCTTCTCGCCGGCTCTCGTCTCGCGCATTACCACGTACCATTCCTCACCCCTGAGGCCTCGGGGGCAGCGCGCCCCGGCCCTGTGATGCCGACACTCGGGGTTGTGGCACTCGCAGCGGCGTGCGGCTCGCTTGATCAGTGCCTCGCGGGTCTTGTCGTCGATCATCGTCATGGATGGGCTTCCTTTGGTGGATCAGGAAGGAAGACAAAGAACGAGGTCCTCCTCCCCGGCTCACTCTCAACCCAGATCCGGCCTCCATGACGTTGGACGATAGCGCGGGAGATTGCGAGGCCGAGTCCTGCCCCTCCCCGCTCGACGGAGTCGGAGGGAAGAACCTGGACGAAGCGCTCGAAGACCCGCTCGCGCATTTCCACGGGGATTCCCCTGCCCTGGTCATGGACGGAGACGACCGCGCCGTCCTGCCGCGCTTCGATCTCCATGCGAACCTGCCCTCCCGGCTCCGAGAACTTCACCGCGTTGGTGACGAGATTCGTGAGGACCTGCATGATCCGGTCACGGTCGACCGTGACCTCGACGTCCTCCCCGATGGGCCTCTCCACGACCACCCCTCGCTCCACCGCCTGAACGAAGGTCAGATCCCTGACCTCCCGGAGAAGTCCATGAACCGGGACGCGCTTCAACCTGAGGGGCATCCGCCCCCCCTCCAGACGTTCGATGTCGAGGAGGTCACGCACGAGCCTCTCCAGGAGGAGGGCGTTGCGGTGCGCGATGCCGAACAGCAGCCGCCCGTCCTCGTCGGCGTCACGGATGTAGGGCTCGAGAAAGGTCAACCCGCCTCGTATGGCGATCAGGGGAGCTCGCAGCTCATGGCTGGCGACCTCGAGGAGTTGGTCCTTGAACTGCTCGGCGGTCTTGGCCTCGGTCATGTCGGTGACGCTCCCCAGGTGCCCATGGGTGGCGCCGTCCTCTCCGACGGCCGGGCTGCTGCGGCACGCCACCCACCGGATCACCCCACTTGGCCCGAGGATCCTACAGTCCACGCGGCAGCGGCCCTCCGTCCGGACGGCGTCCTGCCACTTCTCGGCAACCCGCGCACGATCATCGGGGTGTACCGCCTGGAGCCAACCGGACCCCACCGAAGCATCTGGCGTGCGCCCGGAAATCTCGGTCCATGCTCGATTTACCCACACCCATCCGCCCGCGGCATCGGCGCGGAAGATCCCCGCCGGCACCGACTGGGCCAGCAGTTCATAGCGGGCATCGCTGGCGCGGAGAGCGTCGGCCGCCTCGATGCCCGCGGTCACGTCCCTGAACGTGGAGACGGATCCGTGGGGCCGTGTTTCGTCTTCATCCTGGAGCGGCCGGGTGGTGACCTCCACCCAACGAGCGAATTGAGGGTCCACGGACGCCGTGCGCAGGCCGAGCACGATGGTGAGCGCAGCCTTCCCGGTCTCGAGAACGCGCAGGGACGGATGGGCTTCACGGGGGATTACCCGCCCCTCCCGATCCAGGATCTCCCAGGGGAGGTCGAGAAGCCTCCGCCCCACGACCTCGGCCGCCCGCACACCGAGGATCTGTTCCGCCGAGGCGTTGATGAAATCGATGATCCCCTCGGCGTTCAGGATCGCGACGCCCTCGTGGAGGGCATCCAAGACCTTGCTCAAGCGCTCGAGGCTCGGAGCCTCCCGAGCGGGGGCGTGCGGGATTTCGGACATGTGGTGCGGAACGCCGGAAAGTTGAAAAGAGGAAACTAATGGGTGCTGACCCGGTCGCGCATGGTTGGCGGTCTCAGGCGGCCAGGCTATCCTCCAGCCATGACCTCACTCACCTCCAAACAACGGGCTCACCTCCGCTCCCTGGCCAACCACCTGAAGCCGGTGGTTCAGATCGGAGCGGGAGGGCTCACGGACGCGGCGCGACACAGCCTCCTGGAAGCGTTCAATACCAGAGAGCTGCTCAAGGTAAAGGTCCTGGAGAGTGCTCCTGAGAGCGCCCGGGAGACGGCTGACCGCATCGTCGCCGAGATGGACGACATCCACGTCGCCCAGACCATCGGCCGCACCGTCGTCCTCTACCGTCGCCATCCGGACAAGCCCGAGATCCGTCTTCCCAAGAGCTGAGCCGTGTCCCGCGCGTTCGTGAACGAAGACGCCGCAGCCGGCCCCGAACCGGAATACCGACTCCCGGACCCGGACTCGCCCTACTACGACGAGGCAGCCGCCTGGGCCCTCATCCAGGGCGCCGACCAGGGGGACTCCAAGGGAGCCGAAGACGCGACCGGATACCGGTGGGGTGACCCGCTCCTGGCCGTGGAGGTGGAGAAGATCCTCCAGCAGGCCGAGAGCGAAGGCGAAGCCCGCGTGGCCCAACTGGCCCGGAGGTTCCTGAGGGAAGCCCTGCGAGAGGGATGACCCACCGGGCAGAATCGCCGGAAGACGAAGAACGCTCCCGGCCGCCGCAGCGACCGGGAGCGTGTCTCCAGCCTGCGGTCGCCTACTCTACGATGTCCAGAAGCTCGATTTCGAAGATCAGCGTCGCGTTGGGGCCGATCTCGCCACCGGCACCCTGTGGGCCGTAGGCCAGGTTCCCGGGGATGACCACCCGGAAATGGCTTCCTACGGGCATGAGGAGCAGAGCCTCGCTGAACCCGGCGATCACGCCGCCCACCTGGAAGACGACGGGCTCACCCCGATCGTAGGAGCTGTCGAACTGCGTGCCGTCGATGAGCGTCCCTTTGTAGTTGACGCTGACCTGGTCGTCGGCGGTGGGACGAGGGCCGTCGCCTTCGCGCAGGACCTCGTACTGCAGGCCGCTGTCGGTCGTGATGACGCCTTCCCTGGCGCCGTTCTCGGCCAGGTACGCCTCACCCTCGGTCTTGTTTCTGTCCGCAGCGGCCGTTTGTTCCGCCTGCTGGGCCTCCATGACGGACTGACTGAACGCCTGGAGCGCAGCCTGGATCACGGAGTCGGCCAATGCCGGTTCGGCGCCTGACATGGCGTCCTGAACGCCCTTTGTGAAGGCCGGCATGTCGAGGCGGCCCTTGGCCGGCTCGAGGGAGCGTCCCATGTCGAGACCGATGCCGTAGCTGGCCTTCTGGTCATCGGTATCGAGGGCGGCGTTGCTGGAGCCCGTGCCGCCGCAAGCGGACAGAAGCAGTGCGGCGCCAAGGAGCGCCGCGGAGTGACGAATGCGCATGCTATCCTCAGTGAAAAAGTGAGACCGAAGGTAACAGAACCGGGGTTCGCCGCCCACTCCGGGGCCCCGTCCCCCACGGGGGCGTCGGACGTGCCGTGGACGGGCCGTTCCCGTACCTTGCCCGGATCCGCCACTGCGTCCGCACCGCGAGGTCGCCATGAAGCTCCCAGAATCCATCACCGCCTTCGGGCTTTCGCTGTTCCTGGCCGCCGCCGGGTCGGCGCCTTCCCAGGCCCAGGTCCCCTCCCCCGAGGACGCCTTCGGCTTTCCCCCGGGCGCCGACTATGAACTGGCGGACTACGACCAGATGCAGGCGTACTTCAAGGCCCTGGCCGACGCGTCCCCTCGCGCCGAGCTCATGGAGATCGGTCGGAGCGCGAAGGGCCGACCCATCCTCCTCATGATCATCTCCAGCGAAGAGAACGTCCGCCGCGCCCAGGAATGGCGCAGCACGGCCGAAAAACTCGCCCGAGCACGCGTGGGCGAGGACGAAGCCCGACGCCTGGCAGCCGGGGGCAAGGCCATCGTGTGGGTGGACGGCGGCATGGACGACCAGGAGTACGCCACCGCCCAGATGACGCCGGAACTGGCCTACAAGGTCATCACCGACGAATCGCAGGAGATGCGGTTCATCCGGGACAACGTGGTCCTCCTGCTGAACCCGGTGCTCAATCCCGATGGCATCGACAACGACGTGAGTTGGTACCGGGAAGTCCGGGGCACGCCCTTCGAGACCACCCGGCCGCCGAGGCTGGGTCAGCCGTGGGCGGGGACCGACAACAACCGGGACTGGTTCATGAACAACCAGCCGGAGACCCGGTCGGTGTCCCACGTGCTGTATTCCCAGTGGTACCCCCAGATCGTCTACAACCAGCACCAGGCGGGACCGGACTACGCCCGGATCTTCATCCCGCCCTTCGCAGACCCGGTGAACCCCGACATCCACCCCGGCGTCACCACGGGCGTGAACCTGGTGGGTGCCGCCATGGCGGCACGCTTCGCCCAGAAACGCATGCCCGGATACGTCTCGCGTGCGGTGTACTCCATGTGGTGGAACGGCGGGATGCGCCTCACGCCCTACTTCCACAACATGGTGGGCCTGCTCACCGAGACGTCCCATCGTCCCCCGACGCCCCGGACGTACGACGCCACGCGCTTCCCCGAGGTACTCAACGTCCGGCGCGGCATGGCCGCCCGCACCGACAGCACGAGCATCTCCTATCCGGACCCCTGGTTCGGCTCCGAGTCGCATTTCCGGGACGCCTTCGACTACATGCAGGAGGCGACCTTCGCCACGCTGGAGCTGGCGGCCCGTTACCGGGAGGATTTCCTGTTCAATTTCTGGCAGATGGGACGCGACGCCATCGAGAAGGGCGAGGCCGGGGGCCCCTTCGCCTACGTCATCCCGCCGGACCAGTGGGACCCCGGGGAGGCGGTGAACCTGGTCAACGTATTCCGCCGCTCCGGCGTCGAGGTGCACCGCGCCCAAGGCCCCTTTGCGGCGGACGGCCGCGAGTACCCTGCGGGATCCTATGTGGTGTACACCGCACAGGCGTTCCGACCCCACGTCGTCAACCTCATGGAACCCCGCCCCTACCCGGAGCGGGAGCAGTACCCGGGAGGCCCCCCCGAGACCCCGTACGACCTCGCGGGCTGGACGCTCCCCATGCAGATGGGCGTCCACGTGGAGCGCGTGGAGCGACCGTTCCAGGCCCGCACGCAGCCCGTGGCGGAACTGGCGGACCTGCCCGCCGGTAACGTGGCTGGAGCAGCAGGTTTCGGGTACGCCTTCGGCCCCAATGAGAACGCCGCCCACCACGCGGCGAACCGGCTCATGGCTGCGGGACATCGCGTCTGGCTAGCCGACGCGCCGTTCATCGCAGGCGGTGTGGAGCACCCGGCCGGCACGTTCGTCGTCGGGAGCGGCGACGGCGTGGACGCGGCAGTGACGGCCGCGGCCCGGGAACTGGGCGTGAGTTTCTCGGGCGTGGCCGGGGACCCCGGCGCCCTGACCGAAGTGCACCGTCCCCGCGTGGGGCTCTACAAGGCGTGGCACTCCCGGGTGGACGACCAGGGGTGGACGCTCTGGCTGATGGAGCAGTACGACTTCGCCGTGGACACGCTCCACGACGCAGATGTCCGGACGGGAGACCTGTCCGGTTACGACGCCATCATCCTGCCGAATCACCCCGGCCAGCAGATTCTCCAGGGCAACGCTCCGGGCACCATGCCCGACGCCTACGTGGGCGGGATGGGCACCGAGGGCGTCACCCAGCTCAAGCGGTACGTGGAAGGCGGTGGCACCCTCATCGCCTTCGACGAGTCCACGGATCTGCCCATGGATCACTTCGGCATTCCGGTGCGGAACTCCGTGGCGGACCTGCCTCCCGAACGTTTCTTCGTGCCGGGCTCCCTCATCCGAACGGATATCGAGACCGGCCACCCGTTCGGCGCCGGAATGCAGCCCCAGGTCGCTGCGGCGTTCAGCCAGAGCCGAGCGTTCGAGATCGTCACCCTGCCGCGGGCCGCCGAAGGCGGGCGGGAGGACACCCCCGAGGCGCCCGCGCCGGCCGTGGAAGTGGTGGCTCGCTACGCCCAAGAGAATCTGCTCATGAGCGGCTGGGCCATGGGTGAAGAGCGCTACCTCGCCGGGCGACCCGCCATGGTCAATGTGCACCTGGGATCCGGCAATGTGGTGCTATTCGGGTTCCGGCCGCAGTTCAGGGGACAACCGCGGGGAACGTACAAACTGCTGTTCAACTCCATCCAGCGGGCGGCCACGACGCCCAGGCCCGTCATGTAGCGCCGCCCGCGCGGCCATGAGTGGGACGGGTCCGGCACCCAGCCTGTAGTCGTCCCGAAGGCACGGAGAGGTCGCCTGCAGGTAGGTGCACGTCCTGCGCATGGACTGCGGCTGGGCGTTGAAGATCGTGTTGAGCACGGACGATTGGTGGAAGTGGGCGCGGAATGTCTCGCCGTCGCGCACCATGCTCCCTGGAGACGACGGGTACATGAGGCCTTCAACCGTATGCTCGAGGGTGAAGGTGTGCCCGAGTTCGTGGGCCAACAGATAGGGGTATACCCTCGAGCGCAGGCTCATGAACACGTGGCCCGACCAACACCCCCAACCGTCGTACCGTCCGGCATCGATGGTGCTCACGTAGGTCACCTCGACGGCGGAGCCCGGAACGCGGCCGCTGCACAGGCCCTGGCTCACGATGAGAGAGTCCGCACCGGTTCCCGTGGCGTCCTGGTAACGGATCTCCCCCAGCCGGATGCCCATGCCACCGCTCTTCCACAGCCACTCCATGGAAGCCAGCTGCTCTTCGATGACCCTCTTCTGCTCCTCGAACACGCCCACGCGCACCGTGAAGGAGATGTCCACGGGTACCGGCGGCTGAAGGGTGACATGGACCGTGTCGGCTCCGGAGGTCCACTCGGGAGCGACGCGCAGGGGACGGTTCGACGGAGCGAACACAACGACGTCCACGCCCGCGACGTCCTGCGGCTGGACCACGAGAACGGTGTCCGCGCTCAGCCTCTCCTGGACGAGGCCCACGCCGGCAGCCGTCTCCCGGATCACGACGAAGCCCTTCACCGGCCCCAGGGCACCGTGGACCACCACCAGGTCGGCCTGGTCGGGTGGCACGGCGGTCGCCTCGACGACGACGCGCGGTCCTTCGGCGCTTCCCTCCACGGAGACCGTGAGCCGCTGGGGCGACGCACTCGCCGGCCCCATCCGCCAACGCGTCGCTGCGTTTCCCGACCCGTCGGTGATGCCGGTTGGAGCCAGCGCGGTTCCCGCCCCGCCCGCTACGTCGAATCGAATGTGGGCCCCCGGCACGCCGCGGCCGGCGTCGTCCAGGGCGCGGACCCGCACGGGCTGAGGTAGGATCTCTCCCTCCAGCCCCTTCTGGCCTCCCCCTTCGACCACCACCACGCTGGTGACCCGGGGCGCGTCCCATCCGTCGTCGGGTCCGGGATCCACGGCGCCGTCCCGGCACCCCCCCAGGACCACGGCCACCAGGACCGCGCCGAGGGGCCACCAGGTCTTCGCGGTGTCGGGGCGCCGCCCCGTCGGAACGCGTCGGATCATGGGCCCGACGACCCCACGACGGCCTCCGCCTCCATCTCCACCAGGTACTCGTCGCCGATGATCCCCGCCTGGATCAGGGTGTTGGCCGGCTGGATGTGACCGAAGCGTGCCCCGTGTGCACGCGACACCGACTCCCACAGGTCCATGTGGCGGACGTAGACCCGGGTGCGGACCACGTCCTCCATGCGCCCCCCCAGGGATCGAAGGGCACCCTCGATCTTGTCCAGGCAGAAGTGCGCCTGGGACGCGGGGTCGCTCCCCCCGATGACCCGATCGCCGTGGGTGGCGGTGGTGCCCGACACCAGGATGCGGTCCCCCACCCGGGTGGCTCGGCTGAAGCCGGCCACGTCTTCCCAGATGGTCCCGGACAGGACCCGGCGCCTGGCCCCCGGCCCCTGCACCACGGGATAGGGCGGGGGGAACGCGTCGACGTGGTCGCTCAGGTCGCCCGCCGCCGTGAGGTAGGGCGGTTTGCGGTATTCGTCCCCGCAGTCGCCCGGCGGAAAGCCCAGGGCGACCAGGGCCGGCGCCAGGCACGCGCGGTCCTCTTCATCCAACGTGAAGTCGAACACCCGGAGGTTGTCGGCCAGGTGGTCGCTTCGCCCCAAGCGCGCTCCGATGATGATGCCCGCCACCGCAGGCTCCTCGAGTACGTAGCGACACGCCACGTTGGCCATGGAGACCCGATGCTTGAGGGACACGTCTCGCAGGGCATGAAGGAGCTGCTGGAACGCGACCCACCCTCCCGCGGCCTCCACGAAACGCTTGTACTTCATCTGCGACCAGGTCCCCAACTCGCGGGCGGCGGGCTCCCGGCGACCGAGCCAGGCCTCCGTGAGGAGTCCTCCCGCCACCGTCCCGTAAGCCAGAAGGTGCACTCCGTGCTTCCGGCACACGCGGGCCATGTCACGGGACGCACGGCGGTCCAGCAGCGAACACGAAACCTGGTTCGTGACCACGTCGATGCCGCTGTCGCACACCATGGCCAGATGGGCCGAATCGAAGTTCGTGAGACCCAGGTGCCGGATGAGGCCCTCCTCCTTCAACTCCTGCAGATGGAAGAGGGCGTCCAACCAGGCCGGATCACCGTAGGCCCACGCGTGGAACTGGAGCAGGTCCAGAGCCTCGCCGCGCATGCGCTCCAGCGCCCGCTCCACGGCTGCGCGCACGTCCTCACGGCTCACGGGGCCGGGCTTGGGCACCCACTTGGTGAAGAGTTCGGCCCGCCCCTCGTTGCCCACGCGGGAGCGGAACGCCCCCACCACCTGCTCCGACGAGCCGTAGTGGTCGGCCATATCGAACGTCGTGAAGCCCGAAGCCACGTACGGCTCCATGGCGTCGGCGGTGAGCTCGGGATCCACCGTCGCACCTTCGCGTTCCATATCCGCAATTTGCCACAGGCCCGTGAGTACCCGCGAGATCTCGAGTCCCGGCGCCAGCTTCCTTCGTTCCACCGTGCCCATGCCTACTCCGGGGGAAGGGTCGAGAAGAGCGCATCCACGTCCACGCCGCTGCGCCGCAGCCCCGCGACCTTGGTCAAGTAGATCACCGATCCCACCGCCATCACCACCACCCAGAGGAAGGTGGAATGGAAGTACCAGGCCGCCACGTCCGCGGTGAGGTCCTTCCACACGTGAACAGCCAGAAAGAACGCGAGGAACACGGCGCCCGCCGCGGCCAGGGGCGCCTGCACCGCGCGGCGCGGCAGCACCGTCACACGAGACGCAAGCTCGGGGCTCCGCCTGGGAAGTGCCAGCACCGAGAGGCACATCACCAGAAAATTCACGAGCATGGACGTCACCAGGATATCCACGCCCAGGAAGAAGTCCCCGGCGAAGTGGCTTCCGAAGATCGCTGCGGTGGCCAGAGCGCCCGAACTGAGGAGCGCCACGTGCGGCGTGTGGAAGCGAGAGTGCACGGCGGCGACCGCGCGGGGGAAGACTCCGTCCTCGGCCCAGGCGAACATGAGGCGGGACACGGCCAGCAGCATGGCGGGAATGTCGTTCCCGAGGGCCACGGCGGCCCCGGCGACGATGAGCACCGTCCACGTGGGCGAAAGGACGTACCCCAGGAGCCCCGGCGCCGTAAGGTCCTGGGACTGCGCCCGCTCCGCCACGAAGGCCCACGGCACGGCGTGGTACACGGCGCCGGTGAACAGCATGTAGAAGGTGCCCACCGTGAGCACCGCCAGGAGGATGGCCAGCGGTAGGGTGCGCCCCGGGTCCTTGGCCTCACCACCCGCCTGGGCGATGGAGTCGAAGCCGATGAAGCCCGAAAAGAGGAGCGCCGAGGCCGCCAGGAACGTCCAGGGCCGGAAGGGCGCGACGGCCACCGGGACCACCGCGCCTTCCCGTGCCATGAGCGACGTCGCGAAGTCCGTCTGGTCGAAGGCGAAGCCGGCCACGATGACCACGGCGCCCAGTGCGAACATGAGGAACATCAGGGGAACCAGGATCCCCTCGTAGAGCCGGACGCCCCTGAGGTTGATCCCCACGGAGGTCCACAGAAAGGCCAGGGAAAGGCCCACGCGGACCGCCCCCGTCTCGAGCATCCCCGCCACGCCGTCCCACCCCACTGCGGCGGCGATGTCCCTGAAGAACGGCACCACCAGGTAGGCCACCACGCCGATGGCGATGGACAGCCCGAACCACTGGGAGAACGAGGCGACGAATCCCACGTAGGGGTTCAGGGCCCTGCTGGCGTAGATGTAGCTCCCACCGGCACGGGGCATGGCCGACGCGAGGACCGCATAGGCCAGGGCCGCCAGAATCGCCGGCACGGCGGCGAAGAGGAACGCCAGAAGCACCCAGGGTCCCACGCCCGGAACGTTCCTCTGGATCATGAAGGGGACGACGTTGATCCCCGCGCCCAGCATGGAGCATATGCCCGTGGCCGCCAGTCCCAGGAGCCCCAGTTGGCGGGAGAGGCCTGTGGCGGAACGGGTAGGGGGTACGCTTGGCGCCATTGGGCTCGTCGGGATGGGACTTCGGGGGTCGGAGCGGTCAACGTGCCGGGCCGCTTCGACCGCCGCAAGCATCCGACGCTCAACGTCCAGGGGAGTTCGGTTGTCCCTTCTGGATGTCGGAGAACCCACGCCTTTGACGGAGTCGGATGCGTCCGGAGTTTACCTTCGAAGCCATCCGGTCATGCTACCGTCGTCCGTTCGATCCCCTGGAGGTCAACCATGAATGGTCGTCCCAGTTCGAAGAAGTTCCTGGGCGCCAGATCCGGCGGCTTCGCCGTCGTCGCCGTATTGACGTTCCTGTTCCCGTTGGGCGCCGTCGCCCAGAACGGGAACTGGAACCCGCAGGACATTCTCGCCGCGAAAGAATGGGTCGCCCCCCCCGGCAACATCGCCGAGGCGGTGCTGGCACCTCGTTATCTGAACGTGACCCTCAACGAGATCAGTGCGGACCGGAACTGGTTCGTCCACGAGATCGGCGACGGCCCCGTGCCCATGGAGCGGTTCTCCAAGCCCTTCGACGAGTTGGGTGGTCTGTTCATCGACTACGGCGCCAGCCGCAATCGCACGCTCACCATCCGGAGCAACGTGGGCGTGGAGGTCGTCTCCGCGGCCGACGGCCGGAAAGTGACCATCCAGGTCCCCAACGGCGCCCGGGTGTCCAACGCCACGTGGTCGCCCGACGGCGCGCAGCTGGCGTTCTTCGTCCATACCGAAAACGCCACGCACATCTACGTCGCCGACCCGGCCAACGGCCGGTCCCGGCAGATCACCCGCACCCCGGTGGTCGCCACGGCGGTGACGTCCTTCCAGTGGACGGCGAACGGACAGAGGATCGCTACGATACTCGTGCCCGACGGGCGTTCGGCCCGGCCGCTTCCCCCGGCGGTGCCCACGGGCCCCCAGGTGAAGCAGACCCTGGAAGGCGAGAACATACTGCGGACGTATGCCAGCCTCATGAAGACCCCCTACGACGAGGCGCTGCTCGAGTGGCACGTCACAGGCCAGCTCGCCCTGGTCGACGTGGCCGACCGGCAGGTCGAGAAGGTGGGCGCCCCGGCCATGGTCTGGGCCTTCGATTTCTCCCGCGACGGTGAGTACGCGCGGGTCACGACGCTGGACAAACCTTTCAGCTACATCGTTCCGGTGAGCAGCTTCGGAAAGACCGAGGAGATCTGGGACCGCACGGGCAAGAAGCTCCTGGAGTTCAACAAGACCGAGATCAGTACGGGGCTCCGGGGCGACGTGCCCGACGCCCCCGGCGTGGGCGGCAGCGGCGACGACTCGGGCAAGCGCCAGGTCGCGTGGCGGCGGGACAACCAGGGTCTGACGTTCCTGGAGCAGGAGGCCGCGCCGGATTCGGTCGACGAAGCCCGGGGCTCCCAGGGCGGCGAGGGCCAGCGCTCGCGCGGAACGGACCGCGTCATGCAATGGACGGCTCCCTTCGACAGCGCCAGCCTCGCGGTCCTGTACCAGCAGAACACGCGCATGAGCGCACACAAGTACTCGCCCGACCATCAGACGCTCTTCCTGACCGAGCGGCAGGGTCAGAACACGCACGAGTTCGCCGTGATGTTGAGTGATCCGGGGACGAAGCACACCTTGGCCCGCTACGGCGCCGACGACTCCTATGCCAACCCCGGGAGCATCGTGCTCGACGACGGCCGCGTTCCGTCGCGGGGTGGTTTCGGCCGGTTCGGCGGGCGCGGTGGCGGCGGTGGTGAAGTGGTCCAGCTTTCTGCAGACCACGGCAGCGTCTTCTTCTACGGGACGCAGTACGACAGGGACCCCGTGGCCAACGGGCCCCGCAGCTTCCTGGACAAGGTCGCCATCGCGGGCGGTGAGAAGGTCCGCGTGTACGAGAGCGACAACGAAGGCGGCTACGAGGCCATCAGCGCCATCCTCGACATCGACGCCGACCGCTTCGTGGTGTCGCGCGAGTCCTCCACCCAGGTGAAGCAGTCCTACCTGCGCAACGGAAGCACCCTGGGCGCGCAGTTGACCCAGAACAAGGACTACACGCCGGATCTGACGTCTGCCCCCAGAGAGCGCTTTGTGGTGGAGCGTCCCGACGGCTTCCGATTCATGGTCAACGTCACGCTCCCGCCTGGCTACACCGGTGGTCGCCTCCCGGCCATGTTCTGGTTCTATCCCCGGGAATACGAAGACCAGGACTCCTACGACGAAACCGCGCGTACCTTCAACAAGAACGCGTTCCCCAACTTCGGCACGCGCTCCATGCAGTACATGGCACGGCTGGGATACGCGGTGGTGGAGCCCGACGCCCCCATCGTGGGCAAGGCGGGCCAGATGAACAACAACTACGAGCACGACCTCCGAAACAACCTGGCCGCGGTCATCGACGAGTTGGACCGTCGCGGGCTCATCGACCGGCAGCGCCTCGGCATCGGCGGGCACTCCTACGGAGCCTTCTCCACGGCCAACGCCATGGCCCATACGCCCTTCTTCAAGGCTGGGATCGCCGGTGACGGCAACTACAACCGCACCTTCACGCCGCTGGCGTTCCAGAGTGAGCGGCGAATCTTCTGGGAGGCCAAGGACGTCTACCTGTCCATGTCCCCCTTCCTGTACGCAGATCAGATCACCGGTGCGCTTCTCATGTACCACGGCCTGAGCGACCAGAACGTCGGCACCGATCCGGCCCATACGCCGCGAATGTTCCATGCGCTGAACGGCCTCGGGAAGGAAGCGTCGATGTACCTCTATCCCTTCGAGGACCACGGCCCCGCCACCAAGGAGACGTTGCTCGACCTCTGGGCACGTTGGACGGCATGGCTGGACGTCCACCTGAAGGCGGACCAGAAGAACACGATCAGCGAGCAGTAGGCGCACAGCGCTGGCCCGCACGACGGGCGGCGCGCAGAATAGACGGGCGGGACCCAGACGGGTCCCGCCCGTCGTCCGTTCCGTCTCCAGCCCCCGTCGAGGAGCGACCGTGATGCGTTCCACCCGCGTCCGCATGATCCTGCTCTTGGTGGTCGTGGGGGGTGCCGCCTGCGCTTCCGCCGGAGAGCGTCTGCAGCAGGGATCGGAAGCCGAAGCCCGCGGGGACTACGCGCAGGCGACTTCGCGCTACACCGACGCCCTCGAGAAGGACGCCACCCTCTCCGAAGCGCGAACGGCCCTGTTCACGGCATGGGACTCCGCCGTGGCGTCGGGGTTGCGCGAAGCCTCCCTGTGGGAGGGCCAGGGCGACGCGCTGGCGGCCGCCGAGGAGTTCCGAACCCTGGACGGCCTCAGGTCAAAGGCCGGAAGGGTCGGGGTGAGCCTGGCGGTGCCGGCGGACTACCCAGCCCGGCGACGAGCGACGTTCGACCGGGCCATTTCGTCGTTGCTCGACCTGGCGGGGGTGCAGCGCGCCCAGCGCCGATGGGAAGGCGCCCGCTCCGCCTACCGCCGCATCCGGAGCGACTTCGACCCCTCCCCGTCCCAGAGACAGTCGGCCATCGAGGCCGAAGCGGATGCGCTTCTCGACTGGGCCGGCGCCGAAGCCCTGGATGCCCGGTTCCAGGCCTCGTACCGCCTCGCCACCGACGCATTGGCCGTATCCGACCAGCTTCCTGCCACGATGGTGGACGCGGCAAGAGACCTTCAGGAGCAGGCACTCGGCCTGGGCCTACGGGTGTTGGCGGTCTTCCCTGTGGAGACGACGTACGAAGTCGGCGCCGATCCGTTCCCGGAACTCGAGGCGCAGTTGACGGACGTGCTCGAGCTGGACCACTGGCGGCGCCCTCCCTACTTCGTCGCGGTGGCGGACCCCGCGGCGGTGCGCCGGGCGACGCGGCGCGTCTCCCCGCCGGGCGCGCCGCTCCGCCCCGGACGAATCCTGGACTCGGTGGGAGCCGACTTCGGAGCGCTCCTGCAGATCACGGACGTCCGGATCGTGGAGGAAGACGTGAAGAGTCGCGAGGTGCTCGGCCGCACCCGAGACGGACGGCGAGCGACCTACGGACTGGAGGAGGGGAAGGTCCGCTATGCCGTCACGGTGAGAGGGACGCTCCTCGACGGGGACGGCCGGGAGCTGGACACCTTCGAGTCCCGGGCCGGCCGAACCGGACGCTTCGAGCGGGGGGTGTACGGAGGAGATCCGCAGAATCTGGACCTATCACGCGGGGAGCGACGGCTCTTCGACGCCCGGGAGCAGCAGATCCAACGCGGTGAGACCGTGGACCTGTTGGTGGCGGAACTCGCCGAGAAGTTGGCCGACGGCGTGTTCGAACGCGTTTTGAGGCGGATCCCCTAGGCGGGCTAGTGTCTCGGCACGTTGGCGCCCACCGCCGCGTTGAGGCAGTGAGCCGCCAGCGCCTCCGGATCGGGGATGGCCAAGGGGCCTCCCCCTCCGGCGGCCCACTCCCTGACCTCTTTCGCCCATTCGGGGAAGCCCAGTCCGTCCAGGGCATCCGCCGCGGCAGCCAGGAACTCGCCCTGGGAAGACACCCTGGCCATGGCGTGGATCTGCTCGGCGGTGATGCGCTCCTGCCCTTCCTTCTTCGCGGCCTCCACATAGTCGCGGAGATGAAGCAGGGCCGTGGCCATGTGGCGGGCGGCCAGATCAAGCCAGGTCAGGGTGCACAGCGTCCTCACGGCCCCCGGGTGCACCCGGATGATCTTGTTGGCCACGCCTCGCGCCGCCTCCCGCTGACCGTCCTCGAGAAGAGCGTCGATCGCCTGGCCGTAGTAGGTCAGAGCCCTCTTCCGATTCCCAGCACGAAGGCAAAGGTCTCCGGCCCGGTTCAGGGGCGTGCCCTGGAAGGCTCGCACCGCGCGCTCGGCCTCAGCCTCCAGAGCCTCCAACTCCCGCTCCCAGTCCGCTGACGGCGGTCCGTTATCGTTTTCCGGCTTTCTTCCGAACCAACGGGAAAGGGCTGACATGACTGAAAACGTTCTGTTGAGGCGGGAAAAGCCCTGGGGGCACCAACCGAGCCCGGAATCTCCGCATCCTGCGGGTGATGCGCAATCGCCCGTCTCGACCAGAGGGGAACCCGGTTCGCCGATACGGGTCTTTTACACCCCTACATTCCCCGCTGTGAGGCAACGCATGCGCACCCTATCCATCGGTCGAGTCACCCTCCTGGCCAGCCTGGCCATTCTTCCCGCCTGCGGGGGGGACACCCCCGAGCCCGAAGCCCAATCCCAACAAGCCCAGGAGACCGCCGCGATCACGGTCACGATCCTCGATCCTGCTGAAGGCGCCGAGGTCCAGGGACCGACGGTGACGGTGAGCCTGGCAGCGGCGGGCATCCGCATCGTCCCCGCGGGAGCGGTCGAAGCCGGCACCGGTCATCACCACCTCTACCTGGATACGGATCTGGGTGAGCCGGGCGTGACGGTGCCGAAGGTGGAGGGCGCGATCATACACCTCGGCACCGGAGACAGCGACTACACCTTCGAAAACGTCTCGCCGGGACCGCACCGACTGATTGCCGTGGTGGCCGACGGCGTGCACGTGCCTTTGGCTCCCTGGGTCGTGGACACCGTGAATTTCGTGGTTCGCTAGTGGCTGACACCTCGGCCGGGTCTCCGGCATTCGGGGGAAGAGGGCGCCGAATCGCCTTGATCGCGGCGGCGCTCATCGCCGGAACGCTCGCGATCCGCGCCGTTCGCCCTCCCGTCGTGTCGACGGTCACCCTGGAGGATCGGGACGTGGTTCGCACCCTGGTCCTGGTCGGGAGCGTCCGCCCTCCGTCCCGCGCGGGCCTCGGTGCGACGGTGGCCGGCAGCGTCCGGGAGGTTCATGTGCGGGAAGGGGACCGCGTCGTTCGTGGGCAGGTTCTGGCGGTGCTGGAAGACCGCGAGGCGCAAGCCGCCGTGGCCCAGGCTGAAGCCGCCGTTGCCGAGGCCGCCGCGTCGGCGCGCTCCGCCGTGCAGTTGGCCGAGACCGAGGTGATCCAGGCGGAACGGGACCTGGACCGGATCCGCGCGGTGTTCACGGAAGGCGCGCGCACGCGGCAGCAGGTGGACCAGGCGGAACAGCGGGCGGCTGACGCTCGGAGTCGCCTGGAGGCGGCTCGCGCCACCGCCGACGCGGACGCCCCGCCGGCGTCGGAGGCCCGGGCCCGGGCCGCGCTGGAAGCCGCGCGGGCCCGGCTGGCGCTCACCCGCATCGGGGCGCCGTCCGACGGTATGATCCTGACCCGTTCGGTGGAGCCCGGTGACGCGGTCCAGCCTGGCCGCGTCCTCCTGGAAATGGCGTTCGACGGACCCTGGGAGTTGGTTGTCTTCCCGGCAGAGGAGAACCTGAGCCAGATCGCGTTGGGTGCCGACGCCACGGCCTCCGCCGACGCATACCCCGGCCAGATCTTCCCTGCGGTGGTGTCCCTCATCGCCCCCGCGGTGGACCCGGCCCAGGGTACCGTGGAGGTGCGGTTGTCGGTCCCCGACGCGCCCGACTACCTCCGGGCGTCCATGACGGTCTCGGTGAACATCGAGGCCGGCCGGCGGACCGGTGCCCCGGTGCTGCCCGAGGATGCCGTCCGGGGACTGGGCACCCCCGATCCCTGGGTCGCCGTGGTGGTGGACGGGCGCCTGGCCCGGCGCCCCGTGGAGGTCGGCCTTCGCGCCGAGCGGTGGGTGGAGATCCGCTCCGGGCTCGCGCCCGACGACGCGGTGGTGCCCCCCGGTGGCTCTCCCGACCTGGGCAAGCGGGTCCGGGTCGCCCGGGAGCGTTGAGTCTTGCCCTTCGAGCTCTTCGTCGCCCTCCGCTATCTCAAGGACGGGCGCCTCCAGACCTGGCTCATCCTCGCCGGAATCGGCGTCGGGGTGGGGGTCATCATCTTCCTGTCCGCACTCATCACCGGGCTTCAGCAGAGCATCGTCGACCGGACGTTGGGGAGCCAGGCGCACGTGGTGGTGCGACCACCCGAGGAGATGCCCCGCGTGCTCCCCCGCCCCGACCGATCGGGCGCGGCCGACGAAGTGCGGGCCATCGAGGTGCAGCGCCCGCCCCAACGCGTCCGCTCCATCATCGGGTGGAAGCAGGTCGAGGCCCTCCTGCGCCGCACACCGGGCGTGGTGGCGGTAGCGCCCACGGTGTCCGGACCGGCGCTGGCGGTGCGAGGACCGGGCACCATCTCTGTGAACGTGCGCGGAATCGACCTGGACACCTACTCCAGCATCGTGGACGTGGAGAGCCGGTTGGCGGAGGGGTCGTTCAACCTGGACGGCTTCAACGCCGTGGTCGGGATCGAGCTTGCGCGCAAGCTGGGAGTGGGCGTGGGAGGACGGGTCCGCATCCAGGTCCCCGGCGACCGGGGCGGCGTCTACACCGTCTCGGGGATCTTCGACTACCGAAGCCGGAGTCTCAACGAAGGGTTGGTGTTCATTTCCCTGCGCGGTGCCCAGACCCTGTTCGACGTCGAGGGGGGCGTTTCCACCCTCGAGGTCCTGGGCACCGAGATCTTCGCCGCCGATGTCCTCGCCACCGAGATCCAGGACCGGACCGGGCTGGTGGCCGACTCCTGGATGGCGCAGAACCGGGATCTCATGACGGGACTCCGTTCACAGGGCGCATCCAGCGTCATGATCCAGGTCTTCGTGATCCTGGCCGTGGCTCTGGGCATCGCGTCCGTGCTCGCGGTGTCGGTGGTGCAGAAGGCCAAGGAGATCGGGATCTTGCGCGCCACGGGGACCAAAGCCCCGTCTGTGACCCGCATCTTCCTGCTTCAGGGGGCCATCCTGGGCACCGTGGGCTCCCTGGTAGGAATCGCACTGGGCACCTTCCTCGCTCTCTTCTTCGCCTCGTTGGCCAAGAACCCGGACGGCTCCGCGACCTTCCCGGTTGCCCTCACCCCCTTCCTCTATGGACGTTCGGTGGCGGTGGCCCTCCTGGTGGGCCTGGTGTCCGCCATCGTTCCGGCGCGGGACGCCGCGCGCATGGACCCGGCCACGGTCATCCGAAATGGCTGACGCCATCCTGCGCACCGAGGCGCTGACCAAGACCTACGGCGAGCGCGTCGTCACCCACGTGCTCAAGGGAATCGACCTCACGCTGGAGGCAGGTGAGTTCTGCGCGCTCACGGGACCGTCGGGATCGGGGAAGACCACGCTGTTGAACCTGGTGGGACTCCTGGACCGGGTCACCGGCGGGAGGATCCTCATCCAGGGCCGAGACACGGCCCCCCTGGACGACGCCGAGCGCACGGCGCTCCGTGGCCGCACGTTGGGCTTCGTGTTCCAGTTCCACCACCTGCTGACGGCGTTTTCCGCGCTGGAGAACGTCATGCTCCCGCTGCTGTCGCAGCATGGGCGGGCGCGGCCGTGGATGCGGGAACGCGCCTCCGAGCTGCTGGATCAGGTGGGGCTGGCGGATCGGGCGCACTACAAGGCGACGGACCTGTCCGGGGGACAGCAGCAGCGGGTGGCCATCGCGCGGGCCCTGGTCATGGATCCACCCCTGGTGCTGGCCGACGAGCCTACCGGGAACCTGGACACCGAGTCGGGAGAGCAGGTGCTGCAACTGATGCGTCGCTTCCACCGCGACCGAGGCACGGCCTTCCTCATCGTCACCCACGATCACGAGGTCGCCGACCACTGCGACCGTGTCGTCCATATGGTGGACGGCGTGGTGGACTCGGACACCCGGCGGAGGGACGCTCTTGCACCCCACGCTAGGTGAGGATCTATCCTATCCGGCATCGAACCGTCGAGTGACCAACAGGATGGTGGACCATGGAAGAGCACGGCCAAAACCAGTACGAGAGAGAAGTCCAGGAGCGCTGGGGACGGACGGACGCCTATAAGGAGTCGGCGCGGCGGACCAGGAGCTACAAGGCTGCCGACTGGGCCCACATCAAGGCGGAGAGCGAGCGCATCGAAGCGGGCATGGCCGAGCTCATGCAGGCCGGTGAGGCCGCGGAGGGCGTGGGGGCCATGGACCAGGCGGAGCTGGCGCGGCTGCACATCGACCGGTGGTACTACCCGTGCAGCCACCGGATGCACGCAGGACTGGCCGACCTGTACGTCTCGGACCCCCGCTTCGCCGCGCACTACGAGGAGCGGGTCCAGGGGCTGGCTTCCTTCGTGGCCTCGGCCATCAGAGCCAACGCGGCGCGCCAAGCCGGCTAGACCTCGCGGGGGGGCGGCCCCCCGCCCCCCTTTCCGTCTGCCCTTCGGGAGCGCACCATGGTCCGATCCCGACTCCGGAACGCTGCAAGGAGGCGTCCGTGCTCCGCTTCACCCTCCCTCGTCTCGTCGCCGTCGCCACCGTCCTGATGAGCGCGTGCGTGCCCGATACTCCGGCGCGCCCGGATGTCGCGGACACCCCCACGCTGCTCACGTGGTCGGAGCAGATGGCCGTTCGCGACACGTGGCTCGCCAAGCGTCACGAGATGCTCCTCCCCATGATGCGCCGCCACGGCATGGACATGTGGATCGTGGTCAACGAGGAATTCCACGATGATCCGCTCACCGAGTACGTCGCCCCCGCACGCCCGTACACGGGACGGCGCGACATCTTCGTCTTCATCGACGCCGGGGATCAGGGGCTCAGGAAAGTGGCGGCCACGGGATACTGGGAAGAGACCGTGGCCCGTTTCTTCGAGTCACCGGTGGATCCCGCCCCAGCCGCACAGGTCCTTGCGGAGCTCTACGCGGAGTACCTCCCGAGCGCCATCGGCATCGGCGTCGGCGGCACGCGTGGGGTGACCCGGAGTCTCACCCACGACAGCTACCGGTTTCTCACCGAAGCCATGGGGCCGGAGGCCGCGCTGCGGTTCGTGAGCGCGGAGCCCCTCATCGAGGAATACCTGGCCACGCGCATACCCGAAGAGTTCGAGACGTACCGGGCGCTGGTAGCCCTGACGGAATCGGTTACCCGCCGCACCCTATCCGCTGCGATCATCACGCCGGGGGTGACCACCGTAGGGGACGTGCGTCGTTCCATGTACGACGAATTGGGACGCCTGGGGGTGCGCACGTGGTTCCAGCCCGACCTGCGGGTTCAGCGCAAGGGTCTGGACAACGTCGGATCCAGGGGTTTCCTGGCGGTGGCTCCCGAAGAGACCGTCCTCCAGCCCGGCGACCTGGTCCACGTGGACTTCGGGATTTCGTATATGGGGCTGGACAGCGACTGGCAGAAGATGGCCTATCTGCTGCTTCCCGGAGAGAGCGACGCACCCGAAGGTCTCAAGGCTGCGCTTGCCAACACCCACGCGCTGCAGGACGCGCTCATGCTCAGGGCGTCGCGACCGGGTCGCACCGCGGGCGAGGCGTACCGGGCCACCATGACCGAAATGGATGAGAAGGGGATCGCCGCCCAGGTCTACTCCCACCCGCTGGGCAACCAGGGCCACGGCCTGGGACCCAGCATCGACTTCCGCAGCAGCGGCGACGACGACGCTGCCAGCAAGCTGCTCGTCGAGGGATCGTACATCTCCATCGAACTCAACACCCGTACCCCCGTGCCGGAGTGGGACGGTCAGGAGGTGTACGTCATGCAGGAAGACCCCGCGTACCTCACGGCCGAGGGATGGGTGTTCTTCCGCCCCCGTCAGGAAACGCTGTACCTGGTGACGCCGCCGGACGGAACGTCCAGTTCCAGGTAGAACGCGCACCGGTCCACGATCTCTCCCCCGGCCAGGAGGGCCAACGACGCCGCCCACGCGGAGGGCGGCAACTCCACGGCCTGGCCCGCGAGAAGGACGCCGGCGGGGATGATCAGCCCGGGGCCGAAGCGGACCGCGGCCCACCCGCCGGCTTCGGGCCAGGCCCCGCGCGCCACGCGCCCGGCGAAGGAGACCGCCTTGGCGGCCACTGCCCCGCCCCACAGCCATGGCATGCCCGCCGCCAGCCCCGCCACCATCAAGCCGGTGAGAAGCACCCGAGCGCTGTGAAAGGCGAGCCCCCTGGTGCGCGTGACCGCGTACACCCGGTCGATGGCGAAGAGGAGGGCGAAGCCGGCCAGAGCGGCCGCGGTGGGCAGCCCGGTCGGGACGAGGTCCTGCAGCCACCCCGGCGACAGCGGCGACTCCCCCGCCAGCACCAGCGTGCCCAGGCTCGCGAACATGGAGAAGAACGCCACCTCCCTGCTCAGCCATGACCTCCGAACGTTGAGGACCGCGCGCCACGCCCGGGCCTTCCGGCCCAGGTGCAACGTGCTGGCCCCTCCGGCCAAGAGCATGAGCGCCACGAAGGTGGAGACGCCAAGACGTTCCCGACCAGGAGGCGTCGCCATGAGCCCCACCGCGAGGGCCGCCAGAAGCGTAAAGGCCACCAGGGGCCACTCGGACCCCAGCGCGGTCTTGCCGCGACCACGGCCGCCCACGGACCCGTCGGCGGGCCCCGGAGCCTCGGAGGGCAGGGGTGGTGCCAGCCCCCCGGGTCGCAGCGGTTCGAAACGGATGGCCGGTCCCGGCGCGGTCTCCTCGAACCCTCCCACGCGCGGCACGCCGGAGAGCCCGCTGAGATCGCCGAAAGTCAGCGCTCCGGTGGGACATTGGCCCACGCACGCGGGAGTGAGCCCCTCGAGCTGGCGGTGATGGCAGAAGGTGCACTTGCTCACCACCCCCGTCTTCACGTCGAAGCGTGGCGCATCGTAGGGACAGGCCCAGGTGCAGTACCTGCACCCGATGCACCGGTCGGAATCCAGCAGGACCGCGCCGGTGAGGTCGTCCCGGTGATAGGCCAGCGCCGGGCAGTGATTCATGCACGGCGCGTCGGCGCAGTGGTTGCAGGCCAGAGACAGGTGGTGGTGGGGGAGACCGGGCTCGTGCCGGGGGTTGAACGTCTCGATGAAGCGCCACGACGTGCCCCAGTCCAGCTCGTTCTCCACGGCGCACGCCACGGCACATGCCCCGCACCCGGTGCACAGGTTGAGGTCCAGGCGGAAGCCCTTCCGCCGGCCCGCCTCGGCCGTGGACGTCACCCGACCCGCTCCACCTGCACCAGGTTGTCGTGGAACGCGGCTCCATGGCCCATGTCCGTCTCCCGTCCCAGGGAGCAGAAGTTCACGCTCCCTCCCTCCGTGATCCACCAACCGTTGGTCATGGAGACGCATCCTGGTCGGATGCCGTGGTCCAGGCTCGCGGCGACCTCAAGCCCGCCGCGCTCGTTGAAGATCCGGACCTTCTCCCCTTCCTCGATCCCCCGGATCGCCGCATCGTCGGGGTGGATCTGGAGCGAGGGCGACGGGCTGAACATCCGGATGCTCTCCAGGTTGTTGAACTGGGAGTGGATACGGTTCTTGGTGTTGGGGGTCAGGAAGTGGAGGGGATACGCTGCGCGCGTCTCCATCCGGGCCGAGCGCTGACCTTCCACGGGCTCGTCGTAGGAGGGGAGCGGGTCGACCCCCCACCGCCGCGCCGCTTCTTCGGACTGAAGCTCGATGCGCCCGCTGGGTGTGGCGAACACGCGGTCGCCGAAGGCGATCTCCTGGTGCCCCGGCGCGATGACGGGCCCCTCCCGAAGCTCCTCCAGCGTGGGTCCGCCCAGGATGTCGAGGTGACGACGCAGGAACGCATCCACCCCGGCATCGCCGGGTTCGGGCATGACGCCGACGCGGGCCCCGGGGGGAATCCCCAGCCGGTCGGCCAGGAGCCAATAGACCTCGGACTCGGGCTTCACTTCGCCGGGCGGGTCGAGGACCTTCTGCTTGAGCTGCAGATACGGGTGCCAATAGGCATGGATGACGTCGCTCTGCTCGAACATGGTCTTGGCCGGGAGGACGATGTCCGCCTCCCGGGCCGTGTCCGTGAGGAACTGCTCCACCACCACGCGGAAATCCAGAGCTCGGAAGGCCTCCACCACCCGGTGCGTGTCGGGGTTCTGGGTCACGGGGTTGCCCCTCTCCACCCAAGCGAACCGAAGACCCGGGTCCCGCGTGGCCAGCATCTCCTCGCCGAGACGAGCCGTGGAAATGGACACACGGGCCACGCCGTCGGGCCGCTCGGGCGGGAACGAGGCCAACGGATCGCGCACCGCGTCGAACACGTGGCTCTGGAGGTCTGCGAAGATCCAACCGGCGCCGGTCTTGCCCACGTTCCCCGTCATGGCCAGGATCGCGATCATGGCCCGCATGGTCTGGCCGCTGTTGGTGTACCGCTGCATCCCGTACCCGGCGTTGATGGTGGCCGGGCGCACCGTTGCGAAGAGCTCAGCCAGATGCTCGATCTGGGACACGGGCACTTCCGCCACCGACGCGGCCCACGCCGGCGTGAGTCCCTCCAGCCGGGCCGCATAGGCCTCGAAGCCCAGCACGTGGTCCCGGACGAACGCGTCGTCCACGTGGCCGCCCTTCACGAGAAGGTGCGCCACGGCCAGGGCGATGGCGCCGTCCGTCCCGGGACGCGGCTGGATGAGGAGATGGGCTCCCTCTGCTGTCTGCGTGCGCCGCGGGTCGATGACGACCAGGAGTCCACCCGCCTCGAGCGCACGGTCAAGGAAGACTCCCTGGTGGATGTTGGTCTCCGCCGGGTTCTTTCCCCACATCACCACCAGGCGCGCGTTCTGGAGATCCCATGGCGCGTTGTGCTTGTTCTCTCCCAACGTGAGGCGGGAAGCTTCCAACCCGGCGGGCCAGCACAGGTCGCCATAGGTCGTGGTGTACCCGCCGTACAGCCTCCAGAACGCCGATCCCACCCGGTTCAAGAGCCCCTTGGTGCCGCTGGCCGAGTAATAGAGTACGCTCTGGGCGCCGTGGGTTCGGCGGACGTCGCCAAGGCGCCCGGCGATCTCGTCCAGGGCTTCCTCCCAAGCGAAGGGAGCGAAGCCACCCGAGGCGGTCCGCCGAAGCGGGTGGAGGATGCGCTTGGGGGACGAGACCCGCTCCACATAGCTCAGCCCCTTGAGACAGGGACCTGCAGGCGTTGCGCGATTCCCGGGGTGGGCTTCGATCCGACGGAGTCTGCCGTTCTCCACGTGCACCCGGAAGGAACACGTGCTGTAGCAATTGCGTGGACACGCCGTGGTGAAGACAGGCAAGGCAGGAAAGGTCGAAGGGTGCGGGTCGCTCCCGGAGATCTTATCGTACGCGCCTCTCTTCCTCCACCCAAGATCGGACGCCCCCATGAAGCGCATCCTCGTCGCTCTGCACCTGGCCCTCGTCTTCGCCGCCGGCCCCGTCGCCGGCCAGGAGCCGGTGGACCGGGACATGGTCGCACGCATCCGCACGGAGGGGTTCCAGGACTCCCAGGTCATGGAAACCCTGAGTTGGATCGCCGACGTGCACGGTCCCAGGCTCACCGCCTCGGACAACTACAGGAAGGCCGCCGAATGGGCCCGGGACCGCATGACCGGATGGGGGCTCTCCAACGCACACCTGGAGGCCTGGGGAGACTTCGGGCCTGCCTGGAGCGTCCAGCGCTTCTCCGTGGAGATGATGGAACCCACCTACGACAGGATCGTGGCCTACCCCATGGCGTGGACCCCCAGCACCGACGGCGTGGTGAGGGGCGAACCGACCCTGGTGCAGATCTCGTCGCCGGAAGACTTCGACGGGTACCGGGGCAAGCTCCGGGGAGCCATCGTCATGTTGGGGCGGCCTTCCCGGGCCGCATCTCCCTTCGCGGCTCCGAGTCATCGCATGACCGGCGACGACCTGGCCAAGGAGGCCGCCGCCACCGATCCGGGAGAGCCCGCCAGTTACGCCGCCGAGG
>DATHZE010000222.1:0-13051 GCA_035458765.1 Longimicrobiales bacterium | reverse complement strand
AACGTCCCGGCGTACCCCACCTCGATGTGCCAGAGGGCCTCGGTATAGGCCGCGGCCGCGAGCCGTCCGAACAGGAGGATCACAGCGGCAGCGAGGGCCAACGCCAGAATCAGGCGACCGCCCCGGAGGGATGCCAGCATCGTCCTCACGTCGGCATCTTCATGGTCAGAGCGTCACGCCTTGGGCCCGAAGCCACCCCTCCACTTCGTCACGGATGTCCTTGAGCCGCTCCGCGGTCCGCGCCTCGTATCGGGCCACGATGACAGGCTGGGTGTTGGATGCACGCAGAAGGGCCCAACCGTCCCCGAAGAGGACGCGCACGCCATCGACATCGATGACGTCGTACCGGGCGCGGAAGTGCTCCACCGCATCGGCCACCACGGCCCACTTCTGCTCCTCTGTCACGTCCACGCGGATCTCGGGGGTGGACACATACGCCGGGAACTCGGCCACCATGGCGGATAGAGGGCGATCGCTCCGCGCCACCAGATCGATGAGCCGGCAGGCGTCGTAGGGCGCGTCGTCAAAACCCAGGTAGTCGTCGGCGATCATGATGTGACCCGACAATTCTCCGGCCAACAGGGCTCCCGTCTCCTTCATCCGCTTCTTGATCAACGAGTGGCCCGTGGGGGCCATGATGGGCTCCCCTCCCGCGGCCGCGAAGACCTCCGGAAGGGCCTGGGAGCACTTCACGTCGAACACGAGCTTCTGCCCGGGCCCCCGCTTCTTCAGGAGGTCCAGGCCGTAGAGAAGCAGGAGAATGTCCCCCCGCACGATGGTCCCGTGCTCGTCCACGGCGCCGATGCGGTCCGCGTCACCGTCGAAGGCCACGCCGAGGTCCAGGCCTCCCTCCCGCACGGCGCGGATGAGATCCTCGAGGTTCTCATCCACCGTGGGATCGGGGTGATGATTGGGAAAAGTCCCGTCGGACTCGCAGAACAGCGGGGTCACCTCAGCCCCGAGCGCCTCGAGGAGCTTCACCGCCACCAGGGCACCCGTGCCGTTGCCGGCGTCCACGGCCACCTTCAACGGACGGGCCAGATCGAAGCGGCCTGCCACGTCGGCGATGTAACGCTCGATGGCCTCTTCCTGCTGGTAGCCGCCGCTCCCGTCGAGGAAGTCCTTTTCCACGATGCGACGATAGAGGTCCTGGATGGCACCCCCGTAGAGCGACCCCCTTTCCAGGGACATCTTGATGCCGTTCCACTCAGGCGGGTTGTGGGACCCCGTGATCTGGACCCCGGCATCGGTGCCGAACGTCGCCTCCGACCAGTACAGGACGGGAGTCGGGACCGTGCCCACGTCCAGGACGTCCACGCCGGTTGCGCGGAGCCCGGCAACCAGTCCGCCCGAAAGGTCCGGTGAAGTCAGTCGATTATCGTGGCCGACGGCCACACGCGGGGCACCCTTGCCCGTGACCGCCCGGACGTGGCTTCCAAAGGCGCGGCCCACGGCCTCGGCCACCTCGGAGTCCAGATCCTGGCCGACGATGCCGCGGATGTCGTATTGACGAAAGATGTGATTCGATGGCTGCATCATTCCCTCGCGAGGGGTCGAGATGGGGCAGAACCGGAAGCTAGACGACCCCGCGGCGAACGGTCAACGCGGAGTCGCTTGGGTCGTCGATGAGACAAGGGGCCAGAAGCCCGGCCACCCTGCCGCCGGCTGCCGAGCCGATCAGGGCACCACGCCCAGGAGACTTCCCCCCAGGGCGCCCAGACCCTGGACAGAGGCGCGCGCGAAGTCCAGAGCCGGCGACGGGAGCAGTCCCAATACGAGGATCATCGCCACGCCGGCGATCAACGCGAGGCGCATGGGCAGGGAGACCACCGACGGATCGGTGGGCCCCTCCGCGAGGGATTCCCTCATCCACATGAACCATGCCACGCGCAGGTAATACCAGTACGATGCCACGGTGGTGAGGACCAAGATCGTCATCAGGACCCAGAGCTCGGAGTCCGCCGCGCCCTGGAGCAGGAAGATCTTCCCCATGAACCCGCCGGTGCCCGGGAAGCCCGCCAAGGAGAGCAGGAAGATCGTGAGGAAGACCCCGAGCGCCGGGTTGGCCCAACCGAACCCGGCGTAGTCCTCGATCTGGAGCCGTGACTCCCCCTGGTTCGCCACGGTGATGACGATGGCGAAGGCGCCGATGTTCATGACGGTGTAAACCAGCAGATAGAACATCATGCCTGCCACGGCCGTCTCGTTCGCCGCCGTGAGCGCGACCAGGAGGTATCCCGCGTGGGCGATGCTGGAGTACGCCAGCATCCGCTTCACGTTGGATTGAACGAGGGCGATGAGGTTGGCTGCCACCATCGTGATGGCCGCCAGCCACCACATGATGGCGTACCACGTCTCGTAGGCCCCGTCGAAGGCTACCAGGAAGACCCGCACGAAGGCCACGAAGGCCGCGGCTTTCACCCCCGCGGACATGAAGGCCGTCACGGGAGCCGGCGCCCCTTCGTACACGTCCGGCGTCCACATGTGGAACGGCACCGCGGAAACCTTGAACGCGAAGCCGATGGACAGCATGGCGATCCCCGCCAACAGGAGCCCACCGGAAGCGGTGCCCGCGGAAACGCTGGCGCCGATAGCCGCCACGTTGGTGCTTCCCGTGGCGCCATACGTCATGGCGATGCCGTACAGGAAGAACCCGGTGGAGAAAGCACCCAACAGGAAGTACTTGAGTCCGGCCTCCGCGGACTTGCGGTCCCGACGGTTGAACGCGGTGAGCGCGTAGACCGAGATGGACATGACCTCCAGGCCGAGGAAGATCACCATGAGATCCCGGGCGCCACCCATGAACATCATGCCAGCCGTGGACAGGAGGATGAGACTGTAGAACTCACCCGACTGCAATCGCTGCCGGTGCACATAGGAGAAGGAGATCAGGATGGTCAACGCGGCTGCCAGCAGGAAGATCCAGTTGGCGAAAAGCCGGAAGTGGTCCACCGCGATCATGGAGGTGCTGCCAACCTCCGAGACTCCGTACAGCCAGCCATTGAAGAAGGCCGCCACCACCACGCCCACCAGCGCGAGCCAACCGAGGTCGGCCCCGACGCCGAAGGCAGGATCCCCATTCGAAGCCTTCCGCCCAGGCCGATGACGTCCGGTCACGCCTGCCACCAGGACCCCCATGCCCCAGGCACAGAGGACGATCTCAGGGAGGAGCGCCCACACGTAGTGGAGCTGGCGGGTGAAGTCGAGCGTCATAGGGCTACTCGTCGTCGTCCGCGGTGACCGCCGGGTCACCTGCGTCGTCGTTGGATTCGTCGATCAGAATGGGTCCGTCCCCACGCTCGACCGAGATGGACATCTCCGAGGGTCGGCCGGCCTCCACGCGTTCAAGGAGCGCCTCGACGCTGGGGCCCATCCGGTCGAGGATGGGCGTGGGATGCCAGCCGATGACCAGCATGAGGGCACAGAGCGGCGCGAGAATGGTGATCTCCCGGCCCGTCAGGTCCTTCATTTCGCGGTTCTCAGGCTTCTCCAGCTTGTTGAAGAAGACCTTCTGTACCATGGGCAACATGTAGTAGGCGGCGAAGATCACCCCGCTGCCTGCCACTACGGCCAGGATGGGGTGCGTCTCGAAAGCTCCAAGCAGGGCGAGGAACTCTCCGATGAATCCGCTGGTCCCCGGCACACCGATGGATGCCAACGCGGTGATCATGAATGCCGTGGCGAAAAGAGGCGTGACCCTGCCGATGCCACCGAACGCGGCGATCTCACGGGTATGACGTCGCTCGTAGAGCATCCCCAGCAGAAGGAACAGCGCGCCCGTGCTGATACCGTGGGAGATCATCACCACGAGGCCGCCCTGGAGCCCGTTGACGGTCAGTGCGAAGATGCCCAGCACGACGAAGCCCATGTGGGCCACGGACGTGTAGGCGACCAGCTTCTTCGCGTCGGGCTGCACCGCCGCAACCCACGCCGTGTAGATGATCCCGATGACCGCCAGGACCATCATCACCGTGATCACCGTGGGGTGCTGCGCGGCGGCCGGAAAGAACGGCAGCAGGAACCTCAGGAACCCGTAGGTTCCCATCTTCAGGAGCACCGCTGCGAGCACGACCGAGCCCGGAGTCGGCGCCTCGACGTGGGCGTCGGGCAACCAGGTGTGCAGCGGGAAGAGCGGAACCTTCACGGAGAAGGCGAGAGCGAACGCCGCGAACAGCCACAACTGCTCGGTCCCGGTGAGGGGCACCAGAAGCAGGTCGGCGTAGCTGAACGTGGGAATCCCCAACAGCGCCTTCGCCTTGAAGAACATATAGAGGATGCCCACCAACATGAGCAGCGAACCGAGGGCCGTGTACAAGAAGAACTTGATGGCCGCGTATATGCGCCGCTCACCACCCCAGACACCCACGATGAAGTACATGGGGACCAGGGTCAGCTCGAAGAACACGTAGAACAGGAAGAGGTCCGTGGCGACGAACACGCCCACCACGCCGGCTTCCAGGAGAAGCATGAGGGCATAGAAGGCCCGCTCACGCTTCTTGATGTAGTTGAACGAGCCGAGGATGGCCAACGGCGTGGTGAACGTCGTGAGCAGCACCATGAAGAGGCTGATCCCGTCCACACCCAGGGCGTAGTTCACCCCCCACGAGGCGATCCAGGGCCGTGAACTCTCCATCTGCATGGCCCCGCTGGCGGGGTCGAACCCCCACCACAGCCCAAGGCTCAGCACGAACACCACCACGGAGAGCCAGAAAGCCACGTGCTTGGCGCGCGCCTCCTCGCCCCAGAGCACCAGGCCCATTCCAAGAACGGGGAGCCAGATCAAGACGTGCAGCGCCCAGCCGGCATAACCCATGGATTCGAGCATCGCGGTCATCGTCCGCCTCCTAGAAGAGCACGGCGCCGAGGATAACCAAGACGCCGAGGCTGAGAATGAAGGCGTAGGTGTTCACGGTTCCGGTCTGGAAGAGTGAACCGAACCACCCGAACCCGCGGGCGAGATACCCCACGGCGTTCACGAACCCATCGATGACGCCGGCGTCGATGACCCGCCAGCAGAAGCGCGATGCCCCCACGAGCGGCCTGACGATGATGGCATCGTACAGCTCGTCGACGTACCACTTGTTGTACAGGATCTTCCCGAAGCCCGTGGGCGCGGCGTCCTGGTCGGCAGGCTTCACGTTCCACCGCCCCACGATCTGGATCGAAACCGCCACGATGGCCAGGGCCAGCAGCGTGGAGATCATTCCCCAAGCGACCTCACCACCGCCGAAAGGCGCGTAGTGGGACATTTCGCCGAGGTTGGCCTCCTGCACGGCTATGGCGGCCGCCGTAACCGGGTGCAGCCACTCGTGGAGCCAGTCGGTCATGGGGAGGGTACCCATGCCCCCCATCCACGACTCCCGGATCAGTTCGGGCACGTTCACCCAGCCACCGAATACCGACAAGACGGCCAGGACCGCCAAGGGTATCCACATCACCGGCGGGGCCTCGTGGAGGTGGTGGGCTTCCTTGTCCCCGGTTCGGTTGGAGCCGTGGAACGTCATGACCATGAGCCTGGTCATGTAGAACGCCGTGAGCATCGCCGTGATGAGGGCGACCACCCAGATGAACGTGTACAACGCCGGGTAGGGCGCGTGCTCGGATCCTCCGAAGGCTGCGATCTGCCAGATGATCTCATCCTTGGAGAAGAAGCCGGCAAAGGGCCAGATCCCGGAGATGGCCAGCGTCGCGACCCACATGACCGCCGCCGTGATGGGCATGTACTTCTTGAGGCCACCCATGTTGCGCATGTCCTGCGCGTCGGCATGGCTGTGGGTGTGGTGCAGCGCGTGATGCATGGAGTGGATGACCGCGCCGGAACCCAGGAACAACAGGGCCTTGAAGAAGGCGTGGGTCATGAGGTGGAAGATTCCAGCGGCGTAGGCGCCCACCCCCACCCCGACGAACATGTAGCCGAGCTGTGACACGGTGGAATACGCCAGGACCTTCTTGATGTCGTTCTGCTTCAGGGCGATGGTCGCCGCCAGCAGCGCCGTGAGCACGCCCACCGTGGCCACCGTCGCGCTCGCCACCGGCGACAGGGCGAAGAGCACCGAAGAACGGGCCACCAGATAGACACCGGCCGTCACCATGGTGGCGGCGTGGATCAGCGCGGAGACGGGGGTTGGACCCGCCATGGCGTCTGGAAGCCAGACGTAGAGCGGAATCTGCGCGCTCTTCCCAGTAGCTCCGAGGAAGAAGAAGAGCGTGATGGCCGTGACCAACGCGCCGCCGTACACCAGGCTGTGGGTCGCCCCCTCGAAGATCGGCACGAAGTCCAGCGTGCCGAAGGTGACGTAGAGGAGGAACATGGCGATGAGGAAGCCGAAGTCCCCGATGCGGTTGACGATGAACGCCTTCTTGCCCGCGTCGGCCTTCTCCCGGTCGCTGAACCAGAAGCCGATGAGGAGGTACGAGCAGAGCCCCACGCCCTCCCACCCCACGAACATGAGGGCGTAGCTCGACCCCATGACGAGGACGAGCATGAAGAAGACGAAGAGGTTCAGATAGGCGAAGTACCGCGGGTAGCCCGGATCCTCCTTCATGTAGCCCACGCTGAACACGTGGATCAGGAAGGCTACCCCGGTTACGACCATCATCATCACCATGGACAGCTGATCCAACTGGAGCGCCGCCGCGACCTCGAAGGTCCCGGTGCTCATCCACGTCCAGTAGTGGATCACCATGGGCTCGTGCAGCTCCACGCCGAGCATCCGGGCGAAGTTCACCGCCGTGATGATGAAGGAGATGAGAAGAACGCCGGGGCCCACGAGGGAGGGGAGCGTGTGGGTCGCCGGACGGCCACGGGGGCCGTCCAGTTCCAGCTCGCCTCCAGCGCGCACCGCGTCGGCGGAACGGCTGGCGTGCATCAGGGCCAGGACTCCGTTCACCGCGAACCCAAGCAGGGGGAGCAGAACGATGAGACCCGGGAAGAAGGGCTCGAAAGCCCCTCCCCCGCCGGCCTCGTGTTCGGCCGCCTGCGTCAGGAGCATCGAAAGGGTCAGGTACATGCCCTTACCACTTCAGCAGGTTGAAGTTGTCCACGTTGACCGTCTCATAGTGGCGGAAGATCGAGATGATGATCGCCAGGCCGACGGCGGCCTCTGCAGCCGCCACGGTCATCACGAAGAAGACGAACACCTGTCCGTCGATGCCCCACATCCTCGAAAACGCCACGAACGCCAGGTTCACCGCATTGAGCTGGAGCTCGATGCACAGGAACATGATGATGGCGTTGCGGCGAACCAGGACACCGAAGGTGCCGATGACGAACAGGATCGAACTGAGAATCAGAGCCCCGTTCATCAGACGTTCCTCTTGGCGAGGGCGAGGGCGCCCACGATGGCCACCAGAAGCAGGATGCCGGTGATCTCGAAGGGCACCACGTAGTTGTTGAAGAGGGGCATGGCGATGGCGCCCACGGCGCCGTGCTCCACCAACGCCGCGTCGATACTCATGGCGCCCGGCCCGTCCAGGGTGTCGAGAACGCCCGGAGCCCCGAATTGGCTGGCCAGCACGCCTGCCAGCCCGCCCGCCACGATGAAGGACAGGACGGCAAAGACCCCTCCCACGAGGTCCCGCCGGTATTCGTGCCCCAGGTTCAGGAGCATGATGACGAAAAGGAAGAGCACCATGATGGCGCCGGCGTAGACGATGATCTGCACGGCCGCCAGGAAGTGAGCCTCCAGCAGGACATAGATCCCGGCGAGACTCGCCAGGGTCACGACCATGAACAGGAGGCTGCCCACGGGCGTCCGCGCGAAGACGACGCCCACCGCGCAGCAGAGGGCCACGAAGGCCATGGCGTAGAAGAGGATGTCGACCATTACTCCGACCTCGGATCTGCCGGATCCCAGAGCAGCGTTGTGGGGTGATCCTGCTCCATCAGACGATCGAGGTCGTAGACGAAGCGATCGCGTGTATACTCGGCGTTCTCGAAGTGCTGCCCCACGTGGATCGCCTCCACCGGGCAGACCTCCTGGCACATCCCGCAGAAGATGCACCGGAACTCGTCGATCTCGTACACGACCGGGTATCGGTTGCCCTGGTCGTCCTCACCCCCCACGAGACGGATACAGTTGGCCGGGCACACCGTGGGGCACAGCCCGCACGCAACGCACTTGGGCCGGCCGTCGGCATGAACCTCCATGCGGTGGGTTCCCCGCCACCGCGGACTCAGATCCGTCTGCTCCTCGGGGTACTGCTGAGTGAGCTTCACGGGGTTGATCATGTGGCGAAACGTGAGAGCCATTCCGCTGAGCGCCGCCCGGAGGTAGGAGGTGCTCTCCGCCTCCGGACGCTTCATGACCTTGACCGATATCGGCATCGCGTTGCGTTCCCTTGCTCAGTCCCCGGCCGCTGCGGCGGCGGGGATGGTCTTGATCTCGGAGCGCTGCGCCTTCAGCGCAGCCGCTCCGGAAATGGTGTTCCCGCGGTCGATGAAGTACAGGAAACCGCCCGTCGCCACGACGCTGACACCCGTGAGGGCGAGGCCGTACATGAAGCCCCAGCGCACCCCCAACGTGTCCAGCACCAGAATGGATCCCGCGATGAGCATGGTGTACCCGAGGGCGGTGGGCAGCATGACCTTCCATCCAAGGGCCATGACCTGGTCGTAGCGGAAGCGCGGCACCGTCCAACGGACCCAGATGTAGACGACCAGGAAGAACACCATCTTCACCGCGAAGAAGGCGAGGGTGGCCATCGTCTTCCAGATCGCGGGCTGGGCCAGGATCACGGAACCGTCGGCGGCAAAACCTCCGATGAGTTGGCCCTGGTACCAAAAGGCGTTGTCACCCGTCCAGAAGGGGATGTCCCATCCGCCGAGGAAGAGCGTAGCCATGAGGGCCGACTGCGTCGCCATGTGGGCGTACTCGGCCAACGGGAACATGGCGTACTTCATCCCCGAGTACTCGGTGTGGAATCCCGCCACCAGCTCCGACTCCGCCTCAGGCATGTCGAAGGGAAGACGATTCGTTTCCGCAAAGGCAGAGATGACGAACAGGATGAACGCCAACGAGAGCGGCAGGGCGAACCACATACCCAACTGCTGCTGTTCCCAGACCACCTGGGTGAGGGTCACGTTGCCGGTCATCATCAGCACCGTCACCAGCGAGAGGCCCAGGGCAACCTCGTAGCTCACCATCTGGGCCGAGGCGCGCATCCCACCGAGGAGCGCGTACTTGTTGTTGGAGGCCCACCCGCCGATAACCAAGCCGTACACCCCCAACGAACTCAGGGCCATGATGTACAGGATGCCGATGGGCACGTCGGCCACCACCATGTCCACCACGCCCCACGGCGTGGGCATGGGCGCCGCGAAAGGAATCACCCCGAAGGTCACCAGGGCCGGGAACACGGAGATCATGGGCCCCAGGATGAAGTACAGCTTCGCCGACTTGGCCGGGAGCGTCTCTTCCTTGAGGATGTTCTTGATCCCGTCCGCGATTGGCTGCAGGAGGCCAAAGGGCCCCACCCTGTTGGGGCCGATGCGATCCTGGATCCAGGCCGAGATCCGTCGCTCCGCCAGCGTGGTGTAGGCCACCACCAGCATCACAACGGAGAAGACGGCCACGACTTTGATCGCCATGGCGATGAAGCCGGGGATCCCGGAGATGGGCTGAAGCGCTTCCATCCGGTCAGTCTCCCGAAAGAGAGACGGTCTCGTTCACGACCGCCCCGCGGGTTCCAAGGTCATCGTAGGTGAGGCCGGCGAATGCCGGCACCCGGGCACTGAGGCGCGCGAAAGAGTCGGCTGCGGTGCGCGGCGCCAACTCTTCCCCTCGGACCGAGAGCATCGCGCCCACCACGAACCATGCCGGACGCGCCGCGCCCGGAGCATCCAGGCCGGGCCAGAAGCGCTGCACCCTGCCCTGGAGATTGGTGTAGGTGCCCTCCTGCTCCGCGAAGGTCGTGATGGGAAGCACGAAGTGCGCGTGCTCCGTAGCGGGTCCCCCACGGGCGCCGAAGTACGCGTAGACGGCGGCGTTCTCACCGAAACCGGCGTCCTGGTCGGCCAGGGCATCCCCCAACACCAGGACGATCCCGTCATGTTTGGCCACGGCTTCCAGACCACCCCGGCCGTCGTCTCCACCCACGCGCTTCGCGCCGATCAGTTCGGCGCCCCTGCCATTCGGGGCCAACTCCCTGCGGCGGGCCAACTGCGGGAAGCCCTTGAGCGGGATCTCCTGGGGGGCCATGGCGGAGCGGTAGACCACTTCACCTCCGCCCAATTCACCTACCAGAGCGGTGAAGGCCCCGAGGTCCTCATTGGAGGCGAAGGGCGAGACGACCGCCTTGACCCCCTTCCCCGCCGCACCGGCACGCTCGAGGAGCGAACCGAGCGCATCCTTCCATCCCATGGCCTTGGCGGTGCCAGCCTCACGGACCAGGGGAGCCTCCAGCCGATGGCCGTGGTTGATCCACTCGTAGTTGTGGCGGCCGTAGTCGCACATCCACCACCCGTTCACGTCCAGGTTCTCCCGGGGCTTCAACCGCTGCACCAGGTTGTCCCGAACGTGGAGGTCGATGTTGCACCCCTGGGAGCAGCCCGTGCAGATGGACGGCGCGTGCGCCAGGTCCCAGGCCCGGGCCTTGTAGAGGAAATCCTTGGAGACGAGGGCACCCACCGGGCAGATGTCCACGATGTTCCCGTGCCAGTGCGTCCCCTCGAGCCCTTCCTCGAAGAACGTGTCGATGACGGAGCGATTGCCGCGCTCCACCACGGTAAGCCGACTGTCCTGCTCCATTTCATTCATGAACCGGACGCAGCGCGTGCACATGACGCAGCGGTCGCCGTAGAACAGGACGTCACCGCCGAAGTCGTCACGCCCGAAGACGCGCTTGGGTTCCCTGGAGCGTCCGTGCTTCCGTCCCTCCGCGTGTACGTAGTCCTGGAGATTGCACTCGCCGGACATGTCACAGATGGGGCAGTCCAGGGGGTGGTTCACCAGATAGAACTCCAGGACCCCCTCCCGCAGGTCCAGCGCGACCTCGGACTGGGTCTTCACCACCTGCCCGTCCATGGCCTGCGTCACGCAGGACGGCATGGGCTTGGGGGCTCCCTGCACCTCGACGAGGCACAGCCGGCACATGGCCGGCGACGAGAGTCCCGGGTGGTAGCAGTAGTGGGGGACGTCCTGGCCCACCTGCTTGGCGGCGTCGAGGAGGCTCGTCCCCTTGGGGACCGTCACCTCCTGGCCGTCGATGGTCAGGGTTACGGTTGCGGGCGTATCAGCCATGCGGTCTCTCTTATGCCACCCCGACGCGTTCGCCGCGCCGGATCAGTGCGAGATACTCGTCCTTGAACTTCTGGATCGACGACACCACTGGAGCGGCGGCCGAATCCGACAGCACGCAGATGGTGGTGCCGGTCATCTGTCGGCTCATGTCCAGGAGGGTCTGGAGGTCCTCTTCCGTGCCCCGCCCTTCTTCGATCCGCTGGAGGATCTTGGTCATCCAAGCGGTGCCCTCCCGGCAGGGTGTGCATTGGCCACAGGACTCGTGAGCGTAGAAGGCCACCATCCGCCGGACCTGCTTCACGATGTCCGTGTTCTCGTCCATGACGATGACCGACGCACAGCCCAACTGGGACCCCGCGGCCTGGACGCCTTCGTAGTCCAGGTTGCACCCCGCGCACTCCTCGGCATTGAGGAGGGGAACCGACGACCCACCGGGAATGACGGCCTTCAGGGCCTTGCCGTCCCTCATGCCCCCGCAGATGTCGTCGATGAGCTCCATGAGCGGAAAGCCCAACGGCAACTCGTAGTTGCCCGGCCGGTTCACGTGTCCACTGACGCAGAACAGCTTCGTTCCCGGGCTCTTCTCCGTGCCCCACTGGCGATACCACGCACCGCCGTTGGTGATGATGTGCGGCACCGCAGAAAGGGTCTCCACGTTGTTGACGGTGGAGGGCATGCCGAAGGCACCCACGGCCGCCGGGAACGGGGGCTTCACCCTGGGTTGGCCACGACGGCCCTCCAGGGAGTTCATGAGTCCCGTCTCCTCGCCGCAGATGTACGCGCCGCCACCGAGATGGATCGTGATATCGATGTCGTTGCCCGAGCCCAGGATGTCCTTCCCGACGTACCCCTTCGCGTACGCGTCCTCCAACGCCTTGGCCAGCACCTGAGTCGTCTCGAAGAACTCCCCCCGGCAGTAGATGTAGATCTGCTTGGCGCGGATGGCGTAGGCCGCGATGAGACATCCCTCGATGAGCTGGTGGGGATCCCAGCGCATGAGCTCCCGGTCCTTGAAGGTTCCAGGCTCGGACTCGTCGGCGTTGCACAGGAGGTAGTGAGGCTTCGTCGGCTCCTTGGGCATGAACGACCACTTCACGCCGGCCGGGAATCCCGCTCCGCCGCGGCCTCGGAGTCCCGAGGCCTTCACTTCGTCGATGACCGCGTCGGGCCCCATGCCGAAAGCCTTCTTCAGCGCCTGGTACCCACCACGCTTGACGTACTCTTCCACGCGGCGAGCCGAGGGATCGCCGAAGTACTTGCTGAGGACCCGGACCTCGCGATCCGAGACGTACGGATAGGCCATGCGTTTGCTCCCTCTATCGCCCGCCGGCGCCCGCCGACTTGAGGTGCTCGATGATCTTGGGCACCTCGGCGGGGGTCACGTTCTCGTAGTAGCGCGAATTGATCTGGACACACGTGGGAAACCCGCACGCCGCGAGGCACTCCGCCTCGATGACGGTGAAGTCACCGTCCTCGGACGTCTCGCCCAGTTCCGTGTCGGTATAGCGAAGGAAAGCCTCCAGCACCTCGTCGGCTCCGCAGAGGTTGCAGGAGATGTTGGTGCAGACCTGCACCAGGTGCCTGCCCACGGGGGCCTTGTTGTACATGGTGTAGAAGGTGGTGACGCCCCTCACGTAGGCCGGCGCCAGCTCGAGAAGCTCTGCGACGCGGTCCATGGTCTGGGGACTCACGTGGCCCCGTACCTCCTGGGCCAGCGCAAGAGTGGGGAGCAACGCCGCCTGTTTGTTGGGATACCGGGTCAGGATCTTCTCGAAGCGTGCCTGATGATCTCCCTCGAACAGCACGGCGTC
>DATHZE010000221.1:0-2404 GCA_035458765.1 Longimicrobiales bacterium | reverse complement strand
GTTGAGGTAGGCCTCCAGGATCTGGTCCTTGGAATAGGCCCCTTCGAGATCCCGAGCCACCTGGATTTCCTTGAGCTTCCGGGTGAGCTTGCGCTCGAAACCGATTTGGTCGTCGAACGTGTTGCGTGCCAGCTGCTGCGTGATGGTGCTGCCGCCGCCCAGGTTTCGCCCGGTCAACACGCCGAACGCGGCTCGGGCGATTCCGCGCAGGTCAAAGCCGTGGTGGATGTAGAAGCGACCGTCCTCGATGGCTACGACGGCCTGCGGCACATAGTCGGGGAGGGAGTGGATCGAGACGGGGGTCCTACGCTCGAAGCCGATCTCCGAGATGAGCCGACCGTCCCAACTCAGCAGCTTGCTGGTCTGCTCAGGTTCATACGTCTTGATCTGGGCAATGGAGGGACACGCGTCGCCGGCGCAAAGGTTCTTCCAGGTACCCCAAGCGCCTCCGGCGCCCAAGGCGACCAGGAAGGTGCCTGCGAAGAGAAAGAGACGGGGACGCCAGAGGGCTTGTAGAATCTCCCTGAGGTTCCTCTGAGTCTTGGCGTTCGCCATGGTGCTCCGGGGATGGGGTCCGACCTCGGTAATGCAAGTCGGATGCCAGTCGTTCAGCGTCCGCGCTTCAGGGGGGCAACCTAGCGGTGCGTCACGGGCCGGCTCAAGGCGGGCGCGGCGTCTTGACCACCCCACCTGGCATGGCGAGTGTCTGTCTGCGCCAGGATCCCGCCGGGGATCACCCCGATTCCTTCATCGAGATGATGCCGTGAAGACCTCGCCGCGACGTGTGGAGAAGCCCTGGGGGCACGAGCTCATCTGGGGGGAGACGGAGCTGTACGTGGGGAAGATCCTGCACGTGAAAGCCGGGCATGCCCTGTCCGTGCAGATGCACGAGGTGAAGGACGAGGTGCTGCATCTGCTCTCGGGCCAGATCGAACTGTGGGCTGGCCCTTCGCCGGAAGCCATGGTGGACGTCCGTCTGGGATTGGGGGAGTCCTTCCGCGTGCTTCCCCATACCGTTCATCGCATCGTCGCGGTCACCGATGCCGACGTCCTGGAGGCGTCCACGCCGCACCTGGACGATGTGGTGCGCTTCCAGGACCGCTACGGCAGAGCTCCCGAGACCCCGTGACCCAAGAACCCCGGTGGGCCGTGTTCGCTTTGGGGGGCAATCTGGACGATCCCCTCGCAACCCTGCGCGTCGCCGTCGGCAGGCTGGCGGCCGTCCTCGAGGCGCCGCGGGTTTCCGCGGTGTACCGGACAAGACCGGAGGGGGGCGCGGACCAGCCCTGCTACCTGAACGCCACGGTAGCCGGAGCCACGCTCCTTTCCCCGCGTGAGGTTCTTGGCCTGGCACAGGCCCTCGAGGCCGACGCCGGTCGTGTGCGGCCCTACCCGGGAGCGCCAAGGTCGCTGGACGTGGATGTTGTGTTCCTCGGGGATACCGTCGTGGACGAGCCGGGTCTGCGCATTCCCCACCCACGCTGGGCAGGTCGCGACTTCGTGGTCATCCCGCTCCTGGACATCGTGCCCGACTTCCTGGACCCGGAATCCGGGCGCACGGTGCGTGACGTCGCGGCGGCCGCGGGGTGGCTCGGGATGACGCTGCCCAGGGAATTGGAGCCGGGGGATCTGCTCGCCTTGGAGGCATCATGATACCGACGAAGCATGTCGCCATCGCCTTGGTCATGCTCGGGATTTCCGCCTGTGGGGGCGATGCGCAGCAAACGTCCCTGTTGGTGCAGTCCTCGGACCCCGCCCTGGCTGAACTCGCCAGTGCCATTCTCCCCGATCTCGCCCGGAGATCGGGCCTCGAGCTGAAGGACCCGGTCCGCATTCAGGTGCGTTCCCGAGAGGCCCTGGAGAGCTACCTTCGCTACAAGCTCGATGAACAGCTTCCGGAGCCGGAGGCGCGCGTCACCGTGGCGTCCTATGCCCTCCTCGGCTTGGTTCCCGACACCATGGATCTCAGGGAGGTCCTGCTGGGCCTCTATTCCGAGCAGGTTGCCGGCTTCTACGACCCGGACTCCACGGCCCTCTTCATCATGGACGACCAGCCGCAGACCACGCTTCAAGGGCTCTTGATCCATGAACTGGTGCACGCGGTCCAGGATCAGTCCGTGGACCTCGATAGCCTCACGGACCCCCGGCTCCCCAACGACCGGGCGACGGCTGCCCATGCGGCCATCGAGGGCCACGCCACACTGGTCATGCTGGAGTATCTCGCCGAGCAGATGCAGGGGGCCAAAGTGGATCTCGGGGCCGTGCCAGACTTCGGCGCCCAGTTGAGGCGCAATCTTGAGGGCATGCGAAGCCAGTATCCCGCTCTGGCGAGGGCGCCCAGGGTCATCCAGGAAGCGCTTCTGTTTCCGTACCTGGAGGGTGCGGGATTCGTTCAGGCTCTGTG
>DATHZE010000220.1:0-6398 GCA_035458765.1 Longimicrobiales bacterium | reverse complement strand
CTCAGACTCTTACAACTCCTTCGAACCAAGAACGGGCCTCACAGACCCATGACTTCACAAACCGAGCGCTTCCTCCAAGACGTCGAAGCCAAGAACCCAGCCCAACCAGAATTCCTTCAGGCCGTCCGCGAAGTCGCGGAGTCCCTGGAGTTGGTCATGGAGAAGCGACCGGAGTACCGGTCGGCCAAGATCCTGGAGCGGATCATCGAGCCGGAGCGGGTCATCCTGTTCCGGGTGCCGTGGGTCAACGACCGCGGCGAGGTCCAGGTGAACCGCGGCTTCCGCATCGAGATGAACAGCGCGATCGGCCCCTACAAGGGAGGCCTGCGCTTCCACCCCTCCGTGACCCTGGGGATGCTCAAGTTCCTGGCCTTCGAACAGGTCTTCAAGAATGCGCTCACCACCCTCCCCATGGGCGGTGGCAAGGGCGGCTCGGACTTCGACCCGAAGGGCAAGAGCGACGGTGAAGTCATGCGCTTCACCCAGAGCTTCATGACGGAGCTCTTCCGTCATATCGGACCCAATACGGACGTGCCCGCCGGCGACATCGGCGTGGGCGGACGGGAGATCGGGTTCCTGTTCGGGCAGTACAAGCGGCTGGCCAACGAGTTCACCGGTGTCCTCACGGGCAAGGGGCTCAATTGGGGCGGCTCGCTCATCCGACCCGAGGCCACGGGCTACGGGGCCGTGTATTTCGCGCAAGAGATGCTGGGGACGCGCGGCGACAGCCTCGAGGGCAAGACGTGCCTCGTGTCGGGCTCCGGGAACGTGGCCCAATACACGGTGGAGAAGATCCTCGACCTGGGTGGAAAGCCCGTCACGCTGTCCGACTCGGGTGGCTACATCTACGACGCGGACGGAATCGATCGCGAGAAGCTGGCCTTCGTCATGGATCTGAAGAATCACCGTCGCGGTCGCATTTCAGAGTACGCCGACAAGTTCAAGGGCGTGGTCTACAAGGCCACCGAGGCCGGTCGAGACTGTGACCCGCTGTGGAACCACAAGGCCGACTGTGCGTTCCCGAGCGCCACGCAGAACGAGGTCAACGCCAAGGACGCCGCCAACCTCCTGAAGAATGGCGTCTACGTGATCTCCGAAGGCGCCAACATGCCCACCGTGCCGGAGGGCGTGGAGTTCTTCCTGGACGCCAAGATCCTGTACGGCCCCGGAAAGGCGGCCAACGCCGGCGGGGTGGCCACGTCGGGGCTGGAGATGGCGCAGAACAGCATGCGCTTCGCGTGGAGCAGGGAAGAGGTGGATCAGAAGCTCCACAGCATCATGAAGAACATCCATGCACGCTGCGTGGAGGTGGCCGAGGAATTCGGCACGCCGGGCAATTACGTCAACGGCGCCAACATCGCGGGCTTCCTCAAGGTGGCCGACGCCATGCTGGATCAAGGCGTGGTCTGACGCCGGTCGCGACGTCGTCGCAACAACGAAGGGGTGGGCCCGGACGGGCCCACCCCTTCTTGCCTGCCCACGCCTTTCGGTCGCGGCGCACTCAAAAGCGGTAGGTGTAGTTGACCTTCACCGACGCGCCCCGGGAGATGGTCGTGTACCGGCGGTCCAGAAGGTCGCTGGTGAAGCCCCGCTCCCAGTTGTGGCTATACACCAGGAAGACGTCGTTGCCCGGCCGGACGATCCATCGAAGCTTGGTGAAGAGCCCCACCAGATCCGACACGTTGTCGTACTGCACGTTCCCGGTGAGGGAGACCCAGGGGCTCGCGTCCCATCCGGTGCTCATGCGGTACAGGCTTGCGTTGAACGTCCCCTGGGGGAGGTCCACGTGGTTCCTCTCCCAGTCCCATGAGAGATCGAGCCCCGGATTGGGCCGAACGGTCAGGCCCAGCTCAACGCTGGTGCGGGTGCCGTCCCAGAACCCGCTCCGCCCGAATTCGACATTCGTGGAGACTTTCCGCCGGCTGGCCGTCCTTCCCTCGAGTCGCCACGCCCAGTTGGCGAACGCGCCGGGCTGGATCTCGATGCCCTTCCTCACCTCGAACGCCTCGTCGAGGTACTCGAAGAGGTGGGTCGAATTGAACTGGATGTTGTCGCCGCTCTCGAAGTCCATGTCCAGGAGTGTGAACTCCCACTGCCGCTCTTCGTCCTGGCCCGTGGAGAGGCTCTGCTGGTAGGTGAACTGCGCCGAGAAGCGGAGCTTTCTGAGCCATTCGATACTCTCGGGCCGAGGAGACCAGCTGACCTGCGGCTCAACGCGCCGGAAATCTCGCCGGGTGACGAATCCGATTTCCGGGTCGTAGCCTTTGCCGAACTCACGAAAGGAGAGGTGGCCGCTCCACAGGTCGTTGGGGAAGTCGAAGCGCAGCCCCCGCGCCGTGAGGTCACCCAGACCCAGATCCTCGGTGGGGTCAGGGTTGGAATTCCAGACCCAGAACAGCTCGAACTGTGCGTTCTTGTTCCCGAACAGGTTGGCCGTCTGCAGGTTCAGGTCCATGCCGGCGGTGTGGCGGTCACGGACGTCCGTGCCGTCGTGGGGCGCGGTGGAGCGCCGCGTGTAGATGGCCCCCAACGTCGACTGGCTCCAGAACGCACGCCGCAACCGCGCAATGGTGAATTCCTCCGCGGGAACGAAGGCGTCGATGGTGACGTCGTTCTCCTCGGTGACGTAATCGTGGCTCCCGGTGCCGACCTGGATGAAGCCCAACTCGTATTTGCCCACCTGCCCCGTGACCCGCGCGCCATACCGGACCGGGATCTGCTCCCCTTCCTCGAGGCCGATACGACGGCTGAAGTAGGGCGAGACTCCATTGCGCTCTGCGAAGGAGAAGACGCCCGAACCCTCCAGGAAGAAGTTGCGCCGCTCGGGAAAGCGTTCGGGGAATCGGGTCAGGTTCACCCTGCGGTCGTCCACCTCCACTTCGGCGAAGTCGGTGTTGAGGCTCAGCGATGCCCTGAGGCTGGACGTGATGCTGTAGCTCAGGTCCAGGCTCACGTCCTTGGGGAAGGTTGTCCGGTCGGCTGCGTCGGCGACCTCCCTCCAGTTTCCCACCGCCGAGGGGCGGGCCTCCAGTCCGACGCCCTGGGACATGTCCTGCAGCCCCGTGAGGCGGCCCGCGTTGATGACGCGGAAGATCCCCTGATTCCGGCGGTAACCGCGCCAGAGGATCTCCTCGTTGGTCCGTCGGACGGTGCGCTGGAAGTTGATGCCCCAGGTGTCCAGGCCAGGATCGAAGTTGAGGGTCCGGAACGGAATGCGGATTTCCGCGGACCACCCGTCGGCCAGACGTGCCACCCTGGTATCCCAGATGCCGTCCCATGACTTGTTCAAACCACCACCACCACCACCGAAGCCGCCACCGCCGCCAGGGCCCCCACCACCGCCCCCACCCCCCAGGATCCCGTCGCCCATGAGTCCGGCCGCGTTGATCTCGAAGAAGTACCCGGTCCGGCCGTCGAGGAACGTGTCCAGGATCAGCATGAAGCGGTCGTCTGTGTACAGGCTGGCGTCCCGGCGCTTCTGGTAGGCCAGGATGCCCTCGGGATCGTCGAAGATCATGGCCCCGACGTAGAGATGGTCCTGATCGTAGGCGACGCGCACCTCGGTGCGTCGAGAAGGCGGTCCCCCCTCCACCGGCTCCTGCTGGGTGAAGTCGGAGACCGGGGTGGCCTCGAGCCAACCGGCGTCGTCCAGATGTCCGTCGAGTTGGATGGAAGTGCCGTTGGCCAGGCGGTGCGCGACGAGAGCCGCACCCGGACCGTCGTCCTGTTGGGACTGGACCTCGCTGAACGGGGCTGCGCACAACGTGGCGCCGAAGACTGCAGCCGCATGGAAGAAGGAACTGCGCACGATCACGAATCTACCTTGCTCTGAGATGGGCACTCGCTTCCATGACACGCCAAGACGTGAACCCGTTGGTCAGAAACCCAGAGCGACCGGGAGCGTGATGAGGGCGAGATAGGTCACGAAGACGACCACCATCCAGCGAAGGAAGAGCTTCCCGTTGAGCACGTTGGCAGTGGCACGGGTGGCCCCGAACGTGAGCAGGGCCCCGGTTGCGATAGCCAGCGAGACTGCCAACGGTGTGCTCATGGGGCTCATTCCGTGGTGGATGCAGTTAGACTCCCAAGTTAGCGTGACGCGCCCCCCGGGCGGACCCCTCCGGCCGCCAGGGTGGCCCCGGCGCGGCAGGGAGGTGCCCTCGTTAGATTCCGGGCGCGAGCACCTCCCGCTCCACCCTGAACGCGAGAGGCGACATGACCCAGCCCACCGGTTCCGAGACGCGGTTCTCGGGTGACATGCCCGCGGAGACCGACGTCGTGGTGGTCGGAGGCGGTATCGCCGGATCATCAGCGGCCTATCACCTGGCTTCGGCCGGAGTACGCACGGTTCTCCTCGAGCGAGGCCACATCGGCGATGGCGCCACGGCCGCCGCCATCGGCGTGCTGTCTCCGCCGCTTCGCCAGCCGTTCGACGAGACGGTCCACTTCCGGGGCGAACCCACGGCCCGCCGGATCTGGGATTTCGCTCTTCGGTCCGTTGCGGGACTGGGGACGTTCCTGGAGGAGCGTGGAGAGGCGCAGGCGGCCGGACTCGACCTTTCGGGTGGCCACGTCCTGGCGGAGGCCAATTCCATTCACGAGGTGGAAGGCGCGTTCCGGGCCCTTGAGAAGGCGGGCTTGCCGGTATCGTGGATCACCGCCGACGGGCTCGAGGGCTTGGCGAAGGGTAGGGGCTTTCTCGGGGGGTACCGCATCGAAGGTGGCGGGTGCATCTCTCCGGGGCCCACGGCCGTGGCGCTTGCCAAGGGCGCGCGTGACGCCGGAGCCACGGTTCTGGAAGGGGTCGACGTGGGGGAGGCGCGGCGTACCGAGGGCCGCATGGTGTGTGAGACGAGCCAAGGAGAGGTGCGGGCCGAGATGGTCGTGTACGCGACCCATGTGGACTCGCGTCGGTTCTCCTCGTTCCTGGGAGACGAGATCGTGCCGATGCGTGGCCAGGGGATGATCAGTGAGCCCGGGAGTGCTTCCATGAGCGGCTCCTTCGCGACGCACTGGAAGCTCAACGTGTGGCGCACCGACGCCGATGGGAGGATCCTTCTCGGTGGGTGGCGCCATGATGCGTGGGACCGGTCGTACTGGAAGACACGCCCCGAGCTGGACCCTCACCTCCAGGAGAACATCCAGGCCTGGTTCGAGTCCTCGTTTCCGGAGAAGGCGCCGCTCAAGGTGGCGAGACGATGGAGTGGCATCTTCGGGTGGACGGCGGACTATCTGCCTCTGGTCGGGCCCCTTCCAGGCCGTACCGGTGAGTTGGTGGTTTCCGGCTTCAGTGGAGGGGGACTTCCGTTCGCGTTCGAGTCCGGGCGCGTGATCGCCTCCATCGTCGCCGACGGTGACCCGGTGCCGGGCAGCGAGTTGTTGAATCCGCGCCGTTTTACCTAGACGGGCGAGACTCAGTGACGGGCGGCGACGCGTTCGACTCCCTCGCGGGGGAATTGGAGGCTCTCTTCGGAGGAGGATTGGACGCCGCTCTCTCCGAGGGGGTGTTCACCGACCTCGCGCTGCGGGTCTTCCATGTCCAGTTCGAGAGCAACACCACCTACCGCGCCTTCTGCGAGGCGAGAGGTGCTACACCTGATTCGGTGACGCGCTGGCAGGATGTCCCGGCGGTGCCCTCGACGGCGTTCAAGTACGTCGACCTGGCGGTGGGTGCGGCCCGCGACGTGGAGACGGTGTTCCGAACCAGCGGCACCACCCATGGCGGAGAGATCCGCGGCCGCCACCTGGTTCCGAGGCCCAGCCTGTATCGCGCGGCTCTTCTCCCCAACTTCGGGGCGAATCTCGTGCCGGAGGACGTGCCTCTGCCCATCCTCTCCCTCATCCCGGCACCGGAGGACGCTCCCGAGTCGTCGCTTTCAGCCATGATGGGCACGGCGGCGGAGCGGTGGGGCGAGCCGGTCTGGTGGTTGGCGCACCCCGACACGGGCCCCGACGTGGATGGCTTTCTCGAAGCAGCTGGAGAGGTGATCGCGCATGGGCGCTCGGCTCTGGTCGCCGGAACGGCGTTCGCCTTCGTGCACCTGCTCGACGAGCTCGCGTCGCGAGGCGAGGCCGTCACCTTTCCGAGGGGCTCTCGCATCATGGAGACGGGCGGGTTCAAAGGGCGCTCCCGCAGCGTGGCCCGGGACGAACTGTACCTCGATCTCCAGCGCCGTCTGGGTGTTCCGGCGGGCCGCGTCATCAACGAGTACGGCATGACCGAACTCCTCTCGCAACTGTACGAACCCCTCCTCCGGGAAGGTCCCGGCGCCGCGCGTCGTCACGTTCCACCACCGTGGCTCCGGGTAAGGGCGCTCGACCCCACGACGCTGGAGCCCGTAGCGCCCGAGGCCAACGGGCTACTCTGTTTCTTCGACCTGGCGAACGCGGGCTCGGTG
>DATHZE010000219.1:0-23147 GCA_035458765.1 Longimicrobiales bacterium | reverse complement strand
CGTACCGCGAACGTGCGCAGATCCAGGACGTCTCCCCGACCCGCCAGGGTGACACGGATTCCCGATCCGCGAATGGAACCCGTGCGCCGGGCCCCCCGGCCGTCTACCACCACCACGCCCGACGCGCCTGCCACCCAGGCGGTGTCGCCGTCAACCACCAGGGCGGTGTTCTCGTCGATGCCCAACCCCAGGGGCAGCGAATCGGTGGCCAGGACGGACACCACGAGGCGACCGATGCGCCCACGGGCCAGGAAGTGCTGGTCCAGTATGGCGCGCTTGAAGAAGCCCATCCCCGAGCGGATGTTGACTCCGTCTCCGTCCTCCTCATCGACACCGCCATTGGCAACGGCATCGCTGCTGGCTCCGCTGGCGATCATGACGCCGCTCATCATGGCGGCCCCGGCGCTCGAGCCCGACACCACCGCACCGGCCTGCCAACGATCCCAAAGGGCCCGGTAGGCCGCCGTGGTGTCGCCCGAGGGCAGGAACACGTCCACCACCCGGGTCTGCACGCCGCCGGTGAAGAAGAAGCCGGAGCACGAGGCGATCTCCGCCACTACCGCGGGATCCTCCGCCCGGGAGGGGTCCTCGGTGGAAATGAGAATCCCCTTCACGGATGCGGAATCCGCATACCCCGCGAGGGTCGTCCGCGCCGACTCCATGGACGCCGGGGCATCGGCGCTGGCGGTGGGGACCACGCACAGGGGCCCATCTCCCTGACGCCCCGCGAGAATGGCCTGGTAGACCTCGGCGTTGGCGCCCTGGAGTCCGCCGCCGACGATGACCAGGCGCCCTGGGGCCTGCACGGGTTCGCCCGCGGACCCGCCCTCGCGCCCGCCGTACTCGTCTCCGGCGCAACCCTGCAGCAGCGCCACCACCGCCAACGTTCCCGAGGTGCGGCGCCAGCTCCTCACCTCACCCCCGGGGCCAGAAGTTGTTGGAGCGGTCGATATCGGGCACGACCCCGGTGGGGTCCACCTCCACCCGCGTCACGGGTCCGGACGCGGCGGGCACCTCGAAGAGCATCTCCCGATGCCCGTCCAACCAGTACTCCACGGGAACCGTGCGATCCAGGGTCGTCCCGTTGGCGGTGGTGATTCTCACCGTCAGGGGGAACGGCGCCAAGCCACGGTTCACGACGCGGACCACGGTGGGTCCGCCGGTGGTGGGCGTCACGCCCGCAGCGTCGAAGTCCACGGCCCACGTCTCGAAGTAGAACGAGGTCCAAAGCCAGTCCAGGTCCCGACCGGCGAAGCGCTCGAACGTGTTGAAGAAGTCCCAGGGCGAGGGGTGCTTGTAGGCCCACTCGGAGATGAACGCGCGATACGCCTCTTCCCAGGTCTCCGTACCGAGGATGTCCCGGAGCGCCACCATGAGGGTGGCCGGTTTGCTGTACGACGCTATGCCGTACCCGGGACCGGGCTCGTACCAATCACCGTGGCGCATCATGCTCTGCTCCAACCCGGCCGCGGCAACCTGCAGGTAGCCTCCGGCCTCCAACCGATGGTGGTCCACCCCGGGCCAGTACTCCATCCGGCTCATGCCCTCCAGGAAGGTGGTGGAGCCCTCGTCCATCCAGGCATGCCTGGTTTCGTTGCTCCCCACGATCATGGGGATCCACATGTGGGCCAACTCGTGCGAGGTGACGTTGAAGAGGTCCTGGGGCTCGGCCCCCTCGTACCCGCCGATGAGCGTCAGCATGGGGAACTCCATTCCCCCCCCGATGATGTCCTCACCCTCCACGGACGTCATGTGGGGCCACGGATACACGAAGCCGGTATAGCGGGAATGGAATTCGATGGCCTCCTTGCCGTACCGCCACTGGTCTTCCCAGAGGGGCGCCCGATCCTCTCTCCAGAACGAGTTGATGAGGACCCGGTCCTCGACGCCGTCCCCGTCCCGATCCGGCACCAGGGCCGACGTGGCATCCCACCTCTGGACGTTGGAGGTGGTCCACGTGAAGTCCCTGACCGAATCGGCCTCGAATCGATACGTGAGCCACCCGTCGCGCCCGGCGGTGGTCACGCGCCCTGCGCGAAGGTCGTCGAGCGTCGCCACCTCGACCCGGTCGTCCGACGACGCCGCCAGAGCCATCCGCTCCAACGTCTGGGCAGCGTAGACTTCCTCGGCGTTCTCCAGATGGCCCGTGGCCATGACCGTCCATCCGGCCGGGACGGTGAGGGACACGTCGTAGTCTCCGAACTCGTGGTAGAACTCGGCCTGGGACAGGTAGGGCTCGGCATCCCAACCCCGGAGGTCGTCGAACACCGCAACCTTCGGGAACCAATAACCCACCAGGTACATCTCTTTCTCGGAGTAGCCCATGCGCCCCGATCCGTTCTGTGGGAACGTCGTGGCCCACTCGAACTCCAGGGTGATGCTGTCACCCGGCGCCACAGGCTCGGGAGGACGGAGCATCATCACCGTGCCGTTGACCTCATAGGCCGGCCCCGCACGAAGTGGCGCCTCTTCCAGGTCCATGCCGGCGGCAGCCACTCGGCTCAGTCCTACCCCGCCCGTAATCTCCTGGGGCGAGTTCCGCTCCACCCCCTCCTGGTGGAGATTCTGATAGAGGTGGACCGCAATCACGCGGAGGGCGACCGGAGAGCGATTGTAGTATTGGATCTCGGCCGTTCCCTCGAGGCGGGCGGTGGCGGGATCCAGGCGACCGGTGAGGTCGTAGTGGGCCCAATTGGTCCAGTAGGAGGATCCGGGGTGCCCGTCGTTGGTCCTCCAGCCCCGATCCACGGCGTTCTGGAAGAAGCGCGGCGCCACCACCGGCGCCGGAACCGGGCCCTCACTGCCGTTGGCCTGCGCCGCCACGCTCCCCGCGCCCAAAGCCATCCAGCCAACCAACACGGCCCCAAGAAAACGATGCCACGCCATTGCGAATCTCTCCTCGATCACGGATTGCGCTCCACGTAGAATTTCACACCGGCCCAATCGGTGGCGGCGGTGAACATGTCGAAGTACTCGTCCACGCGACCCGGCTCGCGGAACGGAGACAGGCGCTCGCGCACCTCCTGATCGTACCGCGTAGCGTCGTCCAGATCGCCTCGGGCGACGGCATCACGGACACGCCGCTCCACGGCGACCAGGCCCTCGCGAAGCTGCCTGATGCGCTCAGGCACGTGAGCATGGATGCCGAAGTGTGTGGCGCCGAAATGCTCTGGTGCTACCGCAGCCAGGTCGTCCAGGGTCCGTTCCCAAGCCTGAAGGTCCACGGAAGGGGGTGGCGTGGGCGGGTGCGTCGGAGCCTCTTCTCCCAGCACGATGCCCATGCTGTCACCCGAGAACAGCATCCCTTCCTCCTCGTCCAGGTACGCCAGGTGGTGGGAGATGTGACCGGGCGTCGGCAGGGCCCTGAGTTTCTTGACCGGATACCTGTCGCGCGGGCGCCAGGCCTGGATGCGATCCGCTGGAACCGGCAGAACCGTGCCCCAGAGGCGGTCGTGCGCGTCTCCGAAGGTGCGGCGCGTGCTGCTCACCAGCTTCTCGGGATCCACCATGTGGGGCGCTCCGTCGGCATGGACGTGCACCGTCGCCTGGGGAAAGTCCCGCACCAGCTGACCCGTGGCACCCGCGTGATCCAGGTGCACATGGGTAAGGACGATATGGCGAAGGTCCCGGGCGCCGACGCCCAGCCCGGCCAGCCCCTCGCGAAGGACGTCCAGACATGGAGTGGGGCCGGGATCGATCACGGTCGGCTCCGAACCCAGGAGCACGTAGGCCGCGATGGCCCCCTCGAGGTCCAGGTGCCGGAGGTCGAGACAAGCAGTCTTCATGAGGTCTTCCCGAACGCGAAGAGGGCGCCCCCGAAGGAGCGCCCCCTTCTACGACACGGAACCGCAACGGTCAACCGCGGTCCCCGATGGCCACGAAGTCCCGGGTGTCCGCACCCTGATAGACCTGGCGCGGCCGAGCGATCTTCTGTTCGTCGTCGAGCAGGAGTTCCTCCCACTGGGCGAGCCACCCCACCGTGCGCGGGATGGCGAAGAGCACGGGGAACATCTCCACCGGAAAGCCCATGGCCTGATAGATGATCCCGGAGTAGAAGTCCACGTTGGGATAGAGGTTCCGCTCGATGAAGTAGTCCTCGCTCAGGGCGATCCGCTCCAGCTCCAGCGCGATGTCCAGGAGCGGGTTGCGACCCGTGACCTCGAAGACCTCGTCCGCGGTGCGCTTGATGATGCTGGCCCGCGGGTCGTACGCCTTGTAGACCCGGTGGCCGAAGCCCATCAGCTTCTCTTCCTTGGCCTTCACCTTGTCGAGAAAGGCCGGGATGTTCTCCACGCTTCCGATGCGGGCCAACATGCGGAGCACGGCCTCGTTGGCGCCGCCGTGGAGGGGGCCATAGAGGGCGGCCATGGAGCCGGCCAGGGCCGAAAACGGATCCACATGAGAAGAGCCGATCACCCGCATCGCCGTCGTCGAGCAGTTCTGCTCGTGATCCGCGTGGAGGATGAACAGGACGTCCAGGGCTCGCTCGAGAACCGGGTTCGGCTTGAAGTCCTTGGTACCGATCCGATACAGCATGTTCAGGAAGTTACCGGAGTACGAGAACTCGTTCTCCGGATAGACGTACGGAAGACCCCTGTGGTGCCGGTAGCAGAAGGCGGCGAGGGTAGGCATCTTCGCCACCAGCCTCGTGATCTGGATCCACCGCACGGCGGGATCCTGGATGTTCTTGGCCTCGGGATAGAACGTGGAGAGCGCCGCCACGGCGCTGATCATCATGCCCATGGCGTGGGCATCGTAGCGGAAGCCGTCCAGCAGCTTGGTCATGTTCTGATGCACGTACGTGTGGAACGTCACGTCGTGCACGAAGGCGTCCAACTCGGTCTGGGTGGGCAGCTCGCCCTTGAGCAGCAGGTAGGCGACCTCCAGATGGGAGCTGCGTTCCGCGAGCTGCTCGATGGGATACCCGCGATACCGCAGGATGCCCTTGTCACCGTCGATGAACGTCACGGTGCTCCGCGTGGAAGCCGTGTTGGTGTAGGCCGGGTCGTAGGCCATCATCCCGAAGTCGCCTTCGTTGACCTTGATCTTCCGCAGGTCCATGGCCCGTATGATGTCACCGTCGAGGATGTTGACCTCGTATCTCTTCCCCGTGCGGTTGTCCGTGATGGAAAGCGTGTTCCCGGATCCGCTCCCGTTCTCTCCCATGGTGTCTCCGTGCGCGCCCAGGGCACCCACCGGAGCGGGCTTTCGGGCATGAAGTGGTGTGATCAAGCCAGTAATTATACTGGCTACCGGCGTGCGTCCCAAGGGATCACCCCGGGGATCGCCGGCAGGCTTCCGAGGGGACCGGGACCGAGACGAGTCGCTTCGGGAAGCACCCCCGACGCCATCCGCCGCGAGGGGCGGGCGCGACGACCTGGACCGACCCAACGCCTCCGGCGGATCAGGCCCAGATGCCGGGGGCGGGATTCGAACCCGCACGCCCCAGGGGACAGCGGCTTTTGAGGCCGCCGCGTCTACCGTTCCGCCACCCCGGCTCATGGAGCAAAGAAGCTAACGCGTCGGGCATGGACCCCTCAACGCCCCGAGCTCCCATCGCCGCACGCGCCTGATCCGGTGGCCCCTGCATCCGCTGCCCACTTTTCGTATTCTTAGGGTTCGACAAAACCCCACCCGGCGGACGGACACCGTTCCCTCCGACCACCTCATCAGGAGCCACCGTGGCCGAGTTGCGCAGCGATCCCTTCGGCGCCCTCACCCCCCTCGATCTACCCGAAGGGGCCACCTCCGTATACCGCCTGTCGAAGCTGGAGGAGTCCGGCCTCGTGTCTTCTTTGGACCGACTCCCGGTATCGATCCGCATCCTGCTCGAGAACACGTTGCGGCATGCGGGAGGCGGATACGTCAGCGAGGAGCACGTGGCTGCCGTCGCCGCCTGGAGTCCGTCCAACGCCGGCGCCGACGTCCCCTTCATGCCCTCGCGGGTGGTGCTCCAGGACTTTACCGGCGTTCCCGCCGTGGTGGACCTGGCGGCGATGCGGGACGGCATCAAGGCCATGGGGGGTGATCCAGCACGGATCAACCCGGTGGTTCCCGCGGATCTGGTGATCGACCATTCGGTCCAGGTGGACTACTTCGGCACGAGCGATGCCTTCCGCCTCAACGTCGAACGTGAGTTCGAGCGCAACCGGGAACGGTACGCCCTGCTCCGATGGGCCCAGGAGGCCTTCGACGACTTCTCCGTCGTCCCTCCCGGTACCGGGATCGTGCATCAGGTCAACCTGGAGTACCTGGCCAAGGTGGTGCACCGCCGGGACCACGGGGGACGCTTCGTCGCGTACCCCGACACGTGTGTGGGCACCGACTCCCACACCACCATGATCAACGGGATCGGCGTGGTGGGATGGGGCGTGGGCGGTATCGAGGCGGAGGCCGTCATGCTCGGCCAGCCCTACTACATGCTCCTTCCGGAGGTGGTGGGCATGAAGCTCACGGGGACGCTCCCCGAGGGTGCCACGGCCACCGACCTCGTACTCAGGGTCACCGAGATGCTGCGCAAGCACGGAGTGGTAGGTCGCTTCGTCGAGTTCTACGGCGCGGGGCTTTCGAACCTGACCCTGCCCGACAAGGCGACGTTGGCCAACATGGCCCCCGAGTACGGCGCCACCATCGGGTTCTTCCCCGTGGATGCCGAGGCGCTCCGTTACCTCCGTGGCACCGGTCGCCCCGAGGCGCAGGTGGCGCGCGTCGAGCGGGTCTCCCGCGAGCTGGGCATCTTCCGTACCGACGAGACACCGGACCCGGAATACACCTCCACGCTTGAGCTGGACCTCTCCACCGTGGAGCCGAGCCTGGCTGGCCCGAAGCGGCCGCAAGACCGGATCCGCATGGCGGACCTGAAGTCGTCGTTCTCCAGAGACCTCCCCACCCTCCTGCCCAAGGGCTTCAGCCTGGACGAGGGTAAGGGCGGTACGGCGGTGGCGGCACGGCGTGCCGTGACCGTGGAGGCCGATGGTGGGAGCTACGAGGTGGGGGACGGGACCATCGTCATCGCGGCCATCACCAGTTGCACGAATACGTCCAACCCGTCGGTCATGGTGGGGGCTGGCCTCCTTGCCAAGAAGGCCGTGGCCAAGGGGCTGAAGGTGGCCCCGTGGGTGAAGACGAGCCTCGCGCCGGGTTCCCAGGTGGTCACCGACTACCTGGATGCGGCCGGGCTCAGCCCGCACCTGGACGCGCTGGGATTCCAGACCGTTGGATACGGATGCACGACCTGCATCGGCAACAGCGGACCCCTGGCGGACAACATCCACAAGGCCGTGCAGGACGAGGGATTGGTGGTCGCGGCGGTGCTGTCCGGGAATCGCAACTTCGAGGCCCGCATCCACCCGCTGATCCGGGCCAACTACCTCGGCTCGCCGCCGCTGGTCGTGGCCTACGCTCTTGCCGGACGGATCGACATCGATCTGTACAACGAGCCTCTCGGTACCGATCGCGAAGGCAAGTCGGTCTTCCTGGCGGACATCTGGCCCACGCCGACGGAGATCCGCGAGACCATCGCCGCGGCACTCAAGCCCGAGATGTACGAAAACCGATACGGACACGTCTCCGATGGAGACGAGAACTGGCAGGCGCTGCCCCTGCCCGAAGAGAGCAGCCTCTACGAGTGGGATGCCGGTTCCACGTACATCCAACGTCCGCCGTTCTTCCAGAACATGGGGTTGGAGGTGGGTGAGCCCGAGGACATCTCGGGTGCACGGGTCCTCGCCATGCTGGGTCAGTCCGTGACCACCGACCATATCTCTCCAGCCGGCGCCATTCCCAAAGCCGAGCCCGCTGGCCTCTACCTCCGTGAGAACGGCGTGGAAGTGCGTGACTTCAATACCTTCGGCGCCCGGCGTGGAAACCACGAGGTCATGATGCGGGGCACCTTCGGGAACGTTCGCATCAAGAACCTGCTCCTCGAAGGAAGAGAAGGCGGCTACACGCTCCACTTCCCCACCGACGCGGAGATGCCCATCTACGACGCATCCATGCTCTATCAGGAGAAGGGGACGCCCCTCGTCATTCTTGCGGGCAAGGAGTACGGCACCGGCAGCTCCCGTGACTGGGCCGCCAAAGGGACCTTCCTCCTCGGCGTGAAGGCGGTCATCGCCGAAAGCTTCGAGCGCATTCATCGGAGCAACCTGGTGGGCATGGGCGTGCTCCCTCTGGAGTTCGTCGGCGGGGCTTCCGCCCAGAGCCTGGGACTGACAGGCAGGGAGACGTTCGATTTGAGTGGCATCGCCGGCAGCCTCGAGCCGGGGTGCATCGTGAAGGTCACGGCCACCGCCGAGGATGGGGGCGTTACCCGATTCGCCGCCAAGGCGCGTCTGGACTCGGACGTCGACGTGGAGTACTACCGAAACGGCGGCATCCTCCAGACCGTGCTTCGCAAGATGGGCCGCGGAGAGATGTAGCGCGCCCCCGCTACCGAACGCAGGAAGGGGGCGGCCCGTGTGTCGGGCCGCCCCCCTTCACATCCATGAACGGTAGGCCCTCAGCCTGCCGAGGGGTCGTCCTTCAGCGACACCGGAGGCCCGAGGATGTCCTCGAGGAGAACCGCCTGTCGAAGGCCTGCGCCACCACCGCGGAGCACGCTCCGCACAGCCTTCGCTTCCGCTGAAAGTCCCCGCGCCCGGGAAGCATCGTCAAATCCCGTCAGTCGGTCGTGGACCGGCTTCCCGAACTTGGGGTGCGTCAGGTGCACGGCGTGCTCTGGAGCCGTCCCCCCAGCCACCTCGGGCTCGGGCTCCGCCCGGGTCTTTCGCGCAACGGTGGACATGGGCGCGGTGGCGGGACGCGGCGCCCTGGTAGGGACCCTGGCCGCCTCACGGTCCGGAGGCGACGGAGCCTTCGGCCGAGGGCGTGGAGGCGCCGACCGAGCCGGCGCCTTGTCCCCTCGTGCAATCGCCTGGATCTCCTCCCAGACCTCGACGGGAATCAGCCCTTCGGACGACGCGGGACGGCGCGCCGCCCCCTGCGAGCCCGCATCCGCCATGTCGTCGAACGACGGGTCCTGATCGTAGCTCGGCAGCGTACGCTGCGGCGGCCGGGGGGGCCGCGCCTCGGCCGTGCGCTCGGGGAGCTTGGCCTGAGGGAGTTCCGCGCCCGTCTCCCCCGTCTCGCGCTTCTTCCGGGCAACCGCCTCCAGCATGGAGAAGAGAAGGATGATCCCGACGAAGATCAGTTGTTCCACGACGGGGGGTCCTCAGCTCGACGACGAGGCGTCGGATCCGGCGTCAGGTCCGGCGATCGCCTTCCGCATGGCCGTGTCCGCCTGGACGTTCCGGTACCGCACATAGTCCATGACGCCCAGGTTGCCGCTGCGGAAGGCCTCGGCCAGGGCCAACGGCACCTGCGCCTCCGCCCGGACCACCTCGGCCCTCATCTCCTCCACCCGGGCTCGCATCTCCTGCTCCTGGGCCACTGCCATGGCGCGGCGCTCCTCCGCCCGGGCCTGGGCGACACGCTTGTCGGCCTCCGCCTGATCGGTCTGGAGCTCCGCCCCGATGTTCTTGCCCACGTCCACGTCGGCGATGTCGATGGACAGGATCTCGAAGGCCGTTCCCGCGTCCAGCCCTTTGGCGAGGACGGTCTTGGAGATGTTGTCGGGGTTCTCCAGAACGGCCTTGTGGGACGCCGCGGAACCGATGGTGGACACGATGCCCTCACCCACCCGGGCCAGAATGGTCTCCTCGCCGGCGCCACCCACCAGCCGGTTGATGTTGGCCCGCACCGTGACCCGGGCAATGGCGATGAGCTGGATGCCGTCCTTGGCCATGGCCGCCACCCGAGGCGTGTTGATGACCTTGGGATTCACGGACACCTGGACCGCCTCGAAAACGTCGCGGCCGGCGAGGTCGATGGCCGCCGCCTGGTTGAACACCAACTCGATGTTGGCCTTGTCCGCGCTGATGAGGGCGCCTACCACGCGGTCAACCCGACCGCCGGCGAGGTAGTGGGCCTCGAGGGCATTGATGTCCAGGTCCAGGCCGGCTTTGGTGGCAGTGATCAGGGGCCGGACGATGGCCGCGGGAGAGACCTTCCGGAGCCGCATCCCCACCAACGTTCCGATACCGACCTTCACACCCGCGGAAATGGCCTCCACCCAAAGCCGCACCGGAATGGCCCATGCGACCACGAAAACGACCATGACGGCCAGGAACAGGAAGATGCCATTTGCGATCATTACTTCTTGACCCATGATCCGATCCTCTCGGGGGGAGTTGGTTGTTCAGGATTCTACTGCGCGGAGCCCTCTTGTTCAGGCCTCCACTCGAGGCACGGGGCGCACCACGTGCCGGTACCCTTCTGCCGTGACCACACGGACGGGCGTACCCGCCGGGATCCACTCCGACTCGGAAACCACGTCCACGCGCTCATCCCCGATCAGGGCTGTCCCCGCGGGCCGCAGGTCGGTGAGGGCGGTCCCCTCCCGACCCACCAGGTCGGCGCGGTGGGGCGCAGATTCGTACCCCACGTCCCGATCAGTCCGCGTGAGCAGAAAGACACCGCTGCGCGCGAGGCGCGAGTTCCCGGGCAGAGATCGGATCACCACCCAGGCAGAGACGAGAATCAACAGGATGGTCGTGGTCAGTACCATGCCGGCCCTCGTGAAATCAGGTGCGGTTGGAAGGCCACCGAGAAGCGCCATGTACAGGCCGGCTACGACGCCGACGCTTCCGAGGACGCCGAAAAGGCCGAATCCGGGGATGACGAACACCTCGACCCCGAGGAGGACCATCCCTGCCCCGAAGACCAGGACGTCTTCCAGCCCGGCGAGGCCGACGATGAGGTGCGAACCGAAGAACAACGCCAAAGCCAGAAGCCCTGCGATCCCTGCCATCCCGAAGCTGGGCGTCTTGATCTCGGCGATGAGTCCGAGGAATCCGAGAGAAAGAAGGAAGGGCGCCACGATGGGATGAGAGAAGAAGCGCACGATGCGCTCCGCCCAGTTCACTCCGGTGGAGACCACCGGGGCATCCGCGTACCCCAGTTCCGACATGAGGGCGTCGAAGTCTTCGACCTCCTGGGCGTAGCCAAGGGCAACTGCCTCTTCGGTGGTGAGGGTCAGCAGCTTGCCCGCCTCCACCACGCCCGCAATGCCCACGTCCTCGTCCACCATGGCCTCTGCGACCGCCGGATCCAGATTCCGCGCCTCGGCCAGGGCACGCATCTCGGAACGCATCGCCGACACGATCTTCTCCGGCGCTTTGGTGCCGGATCCGTCCACCGGCGTCGCGGCCCCGATGACCGACCCCGGGCGCATGTAGATGCGCTCGGTGGAAAGGGCGATGAGGGCGCCTGCCGAGAACGCCCTCCGGTTCACGAACGCATAAACCGGGACGCCTGCGTCTGTGATGGCGTCGGAAATGCGCTCAGCGGCATCCACCCGCCCCCCAGGCGTGTCTATGTCCAGGACGACCGCCCCTGCGCCCGCTGCGGCGGCTTCCTGCAGACTGCGCTCGATGAACGGAGCCAGACCCAGCTCGATGACTCCCGTCACTGGGACACGGTAGACGGGGGAAGTCTGCCCGACTGTCTCCGACGGGATCAAGCCGGACGTCCCGACCACGAGTGCGACCAGGGTTGCGGCTCGGCGAATCATCAGGCTCCTCCGAATTCAGGCGCGTCGTCGTGGGACGTCAGGAAGGGCCCCGGCCGTTCTCAGTCATGAGGCCCTTCGCGTAGTAGGCCCTCCGGATGGCCAGCACCCAATCCCCGTCATCCACCGCTTGCCGCCCACCCTGAATCAGGCGCCGGAGCCGCTCCAGGTCCTGATCCGAGTACGGATCATCGGGCGAAACTCTTCCCAGGGCGGCTTCGGCCTGGGCCACGAGATCCCTGGCGACCGCCTCCGGCCCCACCTCCCGCAGGGCATCTCCACCCCGGATCAGCGCCGCCAGAAGCGCCTCGATGTCACCTCGCGCCGCGGCCGCAACCGCCTCGGCGTGCTGGGCCGACGCTTCGACCAGGCCCGCCGCCACATACGAGGGGAGCAGGGTCACGTCGAGGGCCACGGCTCTCCGCACCCCCTCGCCCAGCGCGGCAGTCTCCTGGGTGAGTACCTCGGGTGTCACCACCGCGGCCGCGCCACGGACCAGCGACGGATACGCCGAGGCCCGAACCTGCCGTGCCTCGGTGAGCGGAAGGTCCCAAGACCGTTGCCAGGCCTCGACGGCTCGGTCGGCCTCCGCGTCCCGGCCCGGAGCGGCCCAGGCCGACGGATCGGGCAGCACCACCCCCATGGCGAGGGCGCCGCCGGCTTCAGCCGCCACGAGCCCCACCATGGGGTCCGTCGGGGCGTCCCGGCAGGCCGCGAGGCCCAGGAGGACCACGACGCACAGCGCCCCCCCTCGAAGGGGAGGAACGCAAACCGTCCGTGGGGTATGGGAAGTGTCCATATGAAGGAAGTTTCGCGGAACGACGCCGCCCACGCCAGCCACGCTTGACCCGCGCGTGCGCCTGCGGGTAACCTTCCCCGCTGCAAAACCGACCCATTCCGGAGCAACCCCGGCAACCACGGAGTCCCGATGTCCGAGAAGGTCCTGGTCCAGTACGAGGAGCGCGGCAAGATCGCCATCATCACCCTCGACGACGCTCCCGCCAACACCTACACGCACGAGATGATGGCCCAGTTGGACGCGGGCATCGTGCGGGCTCGCTTCGCCGACCACGTCGAGGTCATCGTGATCACCGGCGCCGGCGAAAAGTTCTTCTGTGCGGGCGCCAACATCGGCATGCTCAACTCGGTGACCCCGGGATTCAAGTACTGCTTCTGCCTCCACGCCAACGAGACGCTCAATCGCCTGGAGCACACCCCGAAGCTGGTCATCGGTGCCCTGAACGGGCACACCGTCGGGGGCGGCCTCGAGATCGCCCTCGCCACCGACATCCGCATCGCCCGCAAGGACAGCGGCAAGGTGGGCCTCCCGGAGGTTTCCCTCGGCGTGCTGCCGGGCACCGGCGGCACCCAGCGCCTCCTCCGCGTGGTCGGGAAGTCCAAGGCCATCCAGCTCATGACCGAGGGCACCACGTTCGGCTTCGACACCGCGCTGGAGTACGGTCTCGTGAACGATGTCATCGAGGCCGAGAGCCGCGACGACTTCCTCGAGAAGGTCCTGGCGTACGCGGAAACGTTCACGACGCCCAACAAGGCCACCAAGGCAGTCGGGCTCATCAAGCGTTCCGTCCAGACAGGGGCTGAAATGCCCTTTGAGCTGGCGTTGGCCCTGGAGCGAGAGCTGCAGGCCCAGCTCTTCGCCAGTGAGGACGCCAAAGAAGGCATCGCGGCCTACGTGGAGAAGCGCCCGGCCGTCTTCAAGGGACGCTGAGTTCGTCATGGAAGGTGGACGGGGTCCGGACGTGTCCGGGCCCCGTCTTTTCTTTATCCACCGTTAGCCACCCCGACCCCGCCTGATCATGAGCGACATCCGCAACCGCCTCTGGATCGCCAACGAGTGGGTGGACGCGCAGGCCGGCACCACCTTCGCGACCCTCAACCCGGCCACTGGGGAGGAGATCGCCCAGGTCTCCGAAGCCCGAGCCGAAGACGTGGATCGGGCGGTGGAAGCCGCACGGGCCGCCATGAACGACGGCGCGTGGCGGCGCATGAACCCCCACAAGCGCTCCAGGCTCCTCTGGAAGCTCGCCGACGCGATCGAGGCCAACGCCGACGAACTGGCCGCGCTCGAGACCGCCGACAACGGCAAGCCGTATTTCGAGTCGCGGAAGGTGGACCTGCCCAGCATCGTCGAGAACTTCCGCTACTTCGCCGGCATGGCCGACAAGGTCGAGGGAAGCACCATTCCGGTGGGAGGCGCATTCCTGAACTACACGCTTCGGGAGCCCGTGGGCGTGGTGGGCATCATCACCCCGTGGAATTTCCCGCTGTCGCTGGCGGCATGGAAGGTGGCTCCTGCCCTGGCAACGGGAAACGCCGTCGTCCTGAAGCCCGCGGAACAGACCCCCCTCACCGCGCTGCGCCTGGGTGAACTCGCCGCAGAGGTGGGCTTCCCGGCGGGAGTCCTCAACGTGGTGCCGGGTTTCGGCCCCACTGCCGGCTCCGCCCTGGTCAAGCACCCGGGCGTGGATGCCATCGCGTTCACGGGCTCCACCGCGGTCGGCAGGATCGTCATGCGCGAGGCCGCCGAGACCCTCAAGAAGGTCAGCCTCGAACTGGGCGGGAAGTCGCCCAACATCGTCTTCGCGGATGCCGACCTGAAGGCCGCGGTCCGAGGGGCCGCCACGGGCATCTTCTATGGAAAGGGGGAAGTCTGTGCCGCTGGGTCGAGGGTGTTGGTGGAACGTTCCGTCTACGACGCCTTCGTGGAGCAGTTCGCCGCCCGCGCCGAGTCGATGACCATCGGTGACCCGATGGAGGGAACCACGCGCCTCGGAGCCATCGTCAGCACGGCTCAGGTCGAGCGGATCATGGGGTACGTCGAGGCCGGAAAGTCCGAAGGCGCGCGTCTGGTCACCGGAGGTGAGCGAGCGACCGTGAACGGGAAGGGGAACTTCGTGAAGGCCACCGTCTTCGCCGACGTCGCGCCGGAGATGACGATCGCCCAGGAGGAGATCTTCGGACCCGTGGCCGCCGTCATCCCCTTCGAGGACGAAGACGACGCCATACGGGTCGCCAACCGGACCGTCTACGGACTCGCGTCGGGCATCTGGACCCGGGACGTGGCCAAGGCCCATCGAGTCGCCGAGGCGATTCACGCCGGCACCGTGTGGATCAACACCTACAACCAGTACGACTCCGGCTCTCCCTTCGGAGGATACAAGCTCAGCGGTTTCGGGCGTGACCTCGGGTGGGAGTCGGCGCTGGAAAAGTACACCCAGGTGAAGAGCGTCTGGGTGGCCCTGGAACGCTGAGGACGAACAATGAGCCCGCGTGAAGCCTGGATCGTGGACGGCGTCCGCACCCCCATCGGCCGACACGGTGGCGCCCTGGCGCCCGTCCGGCCCGACGACTTGGCAGCCCTGGTCATCGACGCCCTGCTGAAGCGGAACGACGTGGACCCGTCAGGGTTGGACGACGTCATATTCGGCTGCATCAACCAGTCGGGGGAAGACAACCGGAACGTGGCCCGCATGGCCCTCCTGAGGGCCGGAGTACCGGTGGATGTGCCGGGACAGACGGTGAATCGGCTGTGTGGGTCGGGCATGCAGTCCGTGCTGTCGGCGTTCCACGCCATCGCCGCCGATGAAGGAGACGCCTTCGTCGTGGGAGGGGTGGAGAGCATGAGCCGCGCACCCTACGTCATGTTGAAACCCGAGACGGGGTACGCCTATGGCACCCCCCAGGTGGCCGACACGGTCTTAGGGTGGCGCTTTCCCAACCCGGCGTTCACCCCGGAGTGGACCATCGGGCTGGGCGAGACCGCCGAGGTGGTGGCCGGTGACCACGGCATCACCCGCGAAGAACAGGACGCCTTCGCCCTCGAGAGCCAGCGCCGTTGCTCGGCCGCCATCCAGGAGCGCCGCTTCGACGACGAGATCGTACCGGTGAACATCCATCGGAGGAAGGGCGATCCCATCGTCGTGGAGGTGGACGAGCACCCCCGCCCCGACACCACCGCCGAAGCTCTCGCCCGCCTCCGTCCTGCCTTCAAGAAGGACGGCACCGTGACCGCCGGGAACTCCTCGGGCATCAACGACGGAGCCGCAGCCCTCCTGGTGGTGAGCGCCGAGCGGGGCAAGGCACTGGGACTCCAGCCCATGGCCCGCATCGTCGCCGGAGCCGTCGCCGGTGTGGAGCCACACCGCATGGGCATGGGTCCGGTCCCGGCGACGCGAAAGGTCATGAAGCGAGCCGGGTGGGAGGTAGCGGACCTGGACCTGGCCGAAGTGAACGAGGCCTTCGCGGCCCAGGCCATTCCGTGCATGCGCCAGTTGGAGCTGGACCCGGCCGGGGTGAACGTCAACGGCGGCGCCATCGCCCTCGGGCACCCGGTGGGGTGCTCCGGGGCGCGCATCGTGGTCACGCTGCTGCACGAGATGCGCCGGCGCGGCGCGGCCAGAGGGATGGCCACCATGTGCATCGGCGTCGGTCAGGGGATCGCCATGCTCGTGGAGGGCGCATGAACACCATCGACCGGGTGGCCGTGCTGGGCGCCGGGACCATGGGTCACGGCATCGCCCAGGTATGTGCCGGGGCAGCGTGCCGGGTCGCCCTCTACGATATCGACGATGCGGCGGTGGCCCGCGGCCTGGAGCGCATCCGATCGAACCTGGACAAGGGCGTTGGGCTCGGAAAGGTGACGCCTGAAGAGCGCGACGCCGTGCTGGGCCGGATCAGGACCACCTCCTCCATCGCCGACGCATCCACCGGGGCGGACCTGATCATCGAGGCGGCTCCGGAGTCGCTGGAGCTCAAGGCCAGCATCTTCGCCGAGGTGGACAAGGCCGCGCCGGCCGAAGCCCTCCTGGCCACGAACACCTCGTCGCTGTCCATCGAGCGGATTGCGGAGGCCGTCGCCCGACCGTCGCGGCTCCTCGGGCTGCACTTCTTCAACCCCGTCCACATCATGAAGCTGGTGGAGGTGGTTTGGGGACCCGACACCTCCGACGCCGCCCGCATGGCCGCGGAGGCCTTCGTGCGCCGCCTGGACAAGGAACCCGTGGTGGTGAAGGACTCCCCGGGCTTCGCCTCGTCGCGGCTGGGCATCGTCCTGGGCATGGAGGCCATCCGGATGGTGGAGGAGGGCGTCGCGTCTCCGCAGGACATCGACAAGGCCATGGAACTTGGCTATCGGCACCCCATGGGGCCCCTCAAGCTCACGGACCTGGTGGGCCTCGACGTCCGCCTGGGCATCGCCGAGTACCTCGCCGAGACGTTGGGCTCGGAAGCGTTTCGGCCCCCGGAGCTCTTGAAGCGCATGGTGGCCGAGGGGAAGCTGGGGAAGAAGACCGGCCAGGGGTTCTACGAGTGGTGACGGGCCGGGACGGGCCCTGCGACGCGAAGGGGGTGGAGCCGGTGCGGCCCCACCCCCTCACGCTCGCGCGTCCGGCCCGCCTGCTCAGCGGATGACCAGCGGCTCCACGAGCCTGATGGTCATCTGAGCGCCGACGGGAAGCCTGGCGTGGCCGTCGCGGGTCGTCACCGCCACGACGGCGCCCGCGGCCGCACCGACCACGGCGCCCTTGGTGCCACTCTTCCCCAGCGCCTTGCCCAGGAGGGCCCCGGCCGCGGCACCGACCGCCACCTTGCCCGCCGTGCGCCGATCCGAGTCCTTGGCTTCAGCCTTCAACTGCATCTCCTCCACGTCCGCGACCAGGGGCATCGCCACACCCGCGACCTGGGTCTCGACGATCTGCAGACGCAGCATGGCGGGCGCATCGGCGGACGGGCTTTCCTGAGCCTCCGTCACCACGCCCCGCACCGACGTCCCTGCGGGCAGGAGGACCTCCCCGTCGGGCGCGAGAAAGTCCGCGATCAGGTGCGCCGTGAAGGGGTCGCCGGCCTTGTTGGATTCCGTGGACAGAGTCTGGTCCAGGACGAGGGTCAGCGTCGTGCCCACCTCCACAACACGCGCCGGGGCGACGACGGGCTGCGCCGGCGCCGAAGGCTCCACGGCGGCCGGCATCTTCGCGGGGGCCGGCTTCGCCGCCGGGACGACCGGTTCTTCCGCCTGGGTCGGGGCTGCCACTTCCGCCTCGGGAGCCGCCGCCTCGGCCATGGGGGTGGAGCTCTCCACCACGGGAACATCCGCACCCTCGGGCTGCTCGGCGGATTCCACGGTGCCGCCGCAGGCGTACAGAGTCGAAGCACTCACCAGGACGCTCAGGGCGGCTCGATAGTTCGTGAACACAGGCACTCTCCTGACGTGACGTTGAATCCCCTCTTTGCTAGCCCCGGGAACTCGGCGGAGTTCCGGAAGGACCGAGACCCTTGCCCCCTGGCGCGAGGCGCCCAGTTTGAGGCTCGACGTTCGCGGACCCAACCTCCTCCACGCGCCCCATGACCGACACCCCTGTCCTTCTCGAAAAGCGTGACGACGGCGTCGCCATCCTCACCCTCAACAGGCCCGAGAAGCTCAACGCCCTCAACGCGGAGGTCCGACGACTCCTGACGGAGCGATTCGCCGAACTCGAGACCGACGCTGCGGTCAAGGTCGTGGTGATCCACGGGGCCGGCGACAAGGCGTTCGTCGCCGGCGCCGACATCGAGGAGTTCGCCGCCCGCACCCCGATGGAACAACGGGCTGTCTACAATGAGCGCCGCATCTACGAGGTGGTCGGGGAGTTCCCAAAGCCGGTCATCGCCGCGATCCATGGGTTCTGCATCGGAGGCGGCTCCGAGCTGGCGTTGGCCTGCGACGTCCGGGTGGCGGACCGCACCGCCCGTCTGAGCCAGGCGGAGGTCCGAATCGGGTTGATCCCGGGAGGGGGTGGCACGCAGCGCCTGGCGCACCTGGTGGGCCGGGGCAACGCCATGCTCATTTCCTGCACCGGGGATTTCGTGGAGGCCGAAGAGGCCCACCGCATCGGGTGGATCGAGGTCCTGGTGGACGAGGGGCAGCATCTCGCGAAGGCCCTGGAGATCGCCGGCCGCATGGCCCGGTGGAGTCCGGTGTCCCTGCGCCTGGCAAAGCAGGCGGTGAACGCCGCGTTCGAGATGCCCCTGCGAGCGGGCCTGGAGTACGAGAAGGAGCTCTTTTTGGCGGCCTTCGCCAGCGAGGACGGGCGCGAGGGAGTGAAGGCCTTCGTGGAGAAGCGGAAGCCCGACTTCAAGGGGCGCTGAGCACCGGCCCAGCGCCCCCTCTCCTCAGATCTGTCCGAAGAGGGTCCGGCCGGCGCTGAGAAGATCGGAGCATGCCACCTTGACCCGCTCCGCCATTCCCTGCTCACCCGCCTTCAGATAGGCGCGGGGGTCGTAGAGCTTCTTGTTGCCTACCTCCCCATCGATCTTCAGCACGCCTTCGTAGTTCCGAAGCATGTGGTCCGCGATGGGGCGGGTGAAGGCGTACTGGGTGTCGGTATCCACGTTCATCTTCACCACGCCGTAGCCCAGAGTCTCCCGGATCTCTTCCAGGAGGCTTCCGCTCCCGCCGTGGAAGACCAGATCCATCTCGGCGTCGGATCCATACTTGGCCATGACCGCCGCCTGCCCAGCCTTGAGGATCTCCGGCTTGAGCTTGACCGCGCCGGGCTTGTAGTGGCCGTGGACGTTCCCGAACGTGGCGGCGAAGGTGAAGGGTCCGATGTCATGAAGGGCCTCGTACACGGCCACCATGTCCTCGGGGGTGGTGTAGAGCTTCTCCGCCGGAGTGTCCTCGCTGCCCGACGCTCCGTCCTCCTCGCCGCCCACCACGCCGGCCTCCACCTCCAGCACGATCTCGTTGTCGGCGCAGAGGCGCAGGTACTCCTGGGACAGCGCCATGTTCTCCTCCAGGGAGAGGCTCGACGCGTCCAGCATGTGGTTCTGGAAGAGGTTGTTCTCGCCGCGGGCCCGCCGATCGGCCGTCGCCTCGATGAGGGGCCGGAGGAAGGTCGAGGCCTGTTCCGGAGGGCAGTGATCGGTATTGAGCGCTACGAGGACGTCATACTGCTGCGCCAAGCGGTGGGCCGCCTCGGCAAGCACGATGCAGCCGAACACCGAGTCCTTGTTCGCGGTGCCCGACGCGAACTGTCCGGCGCCGGTGGAGAACTGGATGAGGCCGTCGGACCTGGACTCGGCGAAGCCCTTCATCGCCGCGTTCAAGGTGATGATGGACGTGACGTTGATGGCGGGAAAAGCATACCCCTCCTGCTGGGCTGCCTGAAGCATCTGCTTGAACTGACTGGGCGTAGCGATGGGCATGGTGGTTTTCGTCTGTTGCGTGATGGTGTAAAGGACAGTCGAATGTAAGGGATCTCGCCGAAAAGGGACGGGCCTACTAGGATAGCCGCCTTGCCGTTCCCGAAGGACCCCAAGGAAGGATGAGCCATGACCCTGCGCACCGCGCGTCTCGTGACCGGAGCCTATCTGATCCTCATGGCCCTCGCGGTCACGTGGCCCGGCATGGTGCCCTTCGCCCGCATCCGGCCCATGGTCTTCGGCCTCCCCTTCTCGTTCTTCTGGCCCGCGGCGTGGATCGCCGTGGCCGTGCCGGTCCTCTACGCTCTCGATCGGGTGGAGCGCCGCCATCGTGACGGGGGAGACGGCTGATGGAACGCTGGGTCTTCATCACCGGGATCATCGTCGTCTATCTGGCGACGACCCTCGTCATCGGCCTGCTGGCGGGCCGCAAGGCCACCCACTCGGTGGCCGGATACGTCGCGGGCGACAGGAGCTTCGGGCTTCTGGTGATGTACTTCGTCACCGGCGCCACCGTCTTCAGTTCCTTCGCCTTCCTTGGAGGGCCGGGATGGGCCTACTCGCGGGGGGCGGCGGCGTTCTACATCCTGGCCTACGGCGTCCTGGGCATGGCGCCGTTCTACTGGATGGGGCCGCGCATCGCCGAGTTGGGAAGGCGCCTCGGGCACGTGACCCAGGCACAGATGATCACAGGGCGCTTTCCTTCCAAGGGCCTTTCCGCGCTCATCGCGCTCATGAGCCTCGTCGCCTTCGTGCCCTACGTGACCATCCAGATCCGGGGGGCCGGCATCGTCATCGAGTCCGTCACCGACGGACACATCCCCCTATGGCTCGGAGCGCTGGTGGCCTACGGCATCGTCATTGTGTACGTCCTGGTTTCGGGCGTCATGGCGGTGGGGTGGACCAACACGTTCCAGGGCATCTTCATGGTGGTCATCGCGTGGGCCCTGGGCCTCTACCTGCCGTGGAAGATGTACGGCGGCGTCGGGCCCATGTTCGAGCAGATCGCCGCCGCCCGGCCGGACCTCCTGGTCCAGCCGGGCCTCGACGCCGCGGGCGCGCCATGGAGTTGGGGGGCGTACTCCACGTACATCCTGGTGAGCGCGGTCGGCCTCATGATGTGGCCTCACCTTTTCATGAAGGCATACACCGCCAAGGACGACACGACGCTGCGGCGCACCGTGATCCTCTTCCCCACCTTCCAACTCTTCCTGATTCCGGTCTTCCTCATCGGGTTCGCCGGCGTGCTCCTCCCTGAAAGCCCCCCGGACGCCGACTCCATTCTGCCCTTCATGATCCTGAGCACGGATCTGCCCGCTCTGGTGGTGGGGCTCTTTTGCGCCGGGGCGCTGTCGGCGTCCATGTCCACGGGCGATGCCCTGCTCCACGCCTCCGCATCCGTGGTGGTCGAGGACGGAGTGAACCAGTTCGTCAAGCTGGACGACGGCACCCAACGCATCCTCATGCGGGTCCTGGTGCTGGTGACGGGGGCCACCGCCTACGTCCTGGCCCTGAACCCCGACTCCTCCCTGGTTCAACTCCTGGCCACGGCGTACGGGATCGTGTCCCAGTTCGCTCCGGCCGTGGTCGCAGGACTCTATTGGCGTCGAGCGACCACCGCCGGCGTGGTGACCGGCCTCCTCACCGGTTGGGCGGTCGCCGGCTTCTTCTACCTCAACCCTGGCCTCAAGCCCTTCGAGATGCATGAGGGAATCCTTGGGCTCCTCGTCCATGTTCCGGTCCTGGTGGCGGTGAGTCTCGCGACGCGCAAGCAGTCCGAGGAGCATCTGCGGAATTTCTTCCCGGCGGAGCGATCTTCGTGAACGAAGGAGATCGCCTCGAGGCCCTCCGCCACCGTATCCGGGAGGTGGACGAGGCTCTTGTGCGCCTGGTGGGCGAACGGCGGGACCTGGTTCTCGAAGTGGGTCGGGTGAAGTCGGAGATGGGCCTTCCGGTTCTGGATCCGCCCCAGGAGGCGAGGGTGGTTCGCCGCGCGGCGGAGCTGGCCCGGGCCACCGGCGGGGACGAGGAAGCCGTCCGCGACATCCTGTGGCGAATCATCGCGTCGGCGAGGGATGCGCAGGAGGGGCGGACCCGCTGGGGCCCGCCCCTCCCTGAAGCGTCCGCGGAGTGAGACCGGAACCCGGAGCCTAGTCGTCCGCCCGCCGGAGCCGTCCGTACCGGCCCACGGATGCCACCACGTCGGGCGACAGCCCCACGGGGACCCGGATGGGATACGTCTCGTCGGGAGGCGTCACACCCTGGATCAGATGCGGGTTCAGGTTGCGCAGCAGCCGCGGAGCCACATCGAGTCGCCAGGCCACCGTTGCCAAGGACGTCCCGCCCGGGACGAAGACCCTGTCGTAGCGATAGGGCTTCTCGCTCCGTACCTGGAAGCCCTCACCATGCACGTCCTCGGCGAGGAGCGCGGCCGCCACAAGGCGGGGCACGTAGTCCCGCGTCTCCCTGGGAAGGTGATCCAGGACCTCCCAGTACAGGTCCTCGTCTCCGGTGCGCCCATCGGCGTGCCGCGCCAGGACCCGGTCCACCGTCCCCGGCCCGGCGTTGTAGGCCGCAGCAGCCAGGTACCAGGACCCGTAACGGTCGTGGAGGTAGGCGAGGTAGTCCAATGCGGCATTGGTGGCGCGCACAGGGTCTCGACGTTCATCCACCCACTCGTCCACCCGCAGGCCGTACTGCAGCGCGGTGGGAGTCATGAACTGCCACAGTCCGACGGCCGAGGCGGAGGACTCGGCCCTCGGCAACAGTCCGGACTCCATCATGGCCAGGTACAGAAGCTCTTCGGGCATGCCCCGATCACGGAGCTTCCCGCGGATCATGGCGTCGTACGCTCCCTGGCGCTCCAGCAGTCGCTCGAACGCGGCGCGCTGGTCCGTGCGGAAGTGCTGCACCCATCGATCCACGCGAGCGTTCTCGTGGAGTGGGAGTGACACGGCCACGGTCTGAACCGGCAGGGTGAGATCCGCCAGAGCGGGATCGCCCGCCAACCCGACGTGCGCGTCCGCGAACAGCGCCGGCACGAGCAGAAGGGGCAGGCCCACGGCCAGGCGCCAGGCCTGTCCGCGTTCCACCCTGGGAGCTCCCAACCTGGGAGCCGATGTAGGTCCACGGCCGATGGGTTCCATCGTCCACCTCCCTGTTCTGACTCTCCCTCCCCGTACGGGCATACCCGTGCCCAGGGTTCGTCCCTGCGGATGTCCTGGTGGGGAGGAAGGGGGGTCGAAGGAGGCGCCGAAGCGCCCCGGGGCCGAAGTGCAGCCCCTCGGGAAACCAGGGTGTCGGAGGATTCAACACCTCCGAACCATCCCCGGTTCCCGGC
>DATHZE010000218.1:0-2350 GCA_035458765.1 Longimicrobiales bacterium | reverse complement strand
GCAGCAGGCACGGCTGGGTGGGATGCGTGCCAACTTCGACTTCACGCCCCATGAGAACGTGAAGGTCCAGCTCAACACCGCCTATGCCGTGCGGGACCTGAGCTTCGTCGAGGACGGCAACAGCGCCAGCGGGTTCCTGCTCAACGTGGGCCGCGGGTACTCGGGCAACTACAAGGGGGGCAAGGGAGACGACTGCGCAGAGGTGGAGTCCGGCGTCACCTGCGTCACGAACAAGTACCTGTTCGACGCCGAAAACCTGACCCGCACCGACCGCTTCACCACGGGCCTGACCATCCAGCACAACGCCAGCGGGTCCCTGACGAACCGGCTTTCACTGGGGTGGGACTACAACAACATCCACAACAGGTGGATCCGCCCCTGGGGCGGCCTGCGCGTGCCCCTTGGCCAGTACAACGATGCCATCACGAACCACACGAAGTTGTCCATCGACTATACGGGCTCCTGGCTCAAGCAGGTGAACTCCGACCTGCACTCCACGTTCTCGTGGGGTGGCCAGCTCTTCCGGGACCAGCACCGGTGGACGGAGGTGTACACCGAGAGCTTCGCCGGCCCCGGTGTCCCGACCCTCGAGTCCGGTTCCATCTGGGATCCCCCCAGCGACTACCCCTTCGCCGAGACCAACGCGGGCATCTTCCTGCAGGAGGTGGTCGGGTGGAAGGACCTGCTCTTCCTGACCGGAGGCTTGCGGATCGACGGCAACTCGGCCTTCGGTGACAACTTCGGATTGCAGGCGTATCCCAAGGCCAGCCTGGCCTACGTGATCTCGGACCACGACTTCTGGCCCACCAGCTGGTTCGAGACCATGAAGCTCCGTGGCGCGTTCGGGTATTCGGGCAAGGCGCCGGGGGCCTTCGACAAGCTGCGCACCTGGAGCCCCATTTCCGCCGACGAGGGCACGCCGGGCTTCACGCCCAACGACGTGGGCAACTCCGACGTGGGACCCGAGCGGACCCGTGAGATCGAGGTGGGCTTCGACGCCAGTTGGCTGCAGGGCAGGGCCGGGCTGGAGGCCACGTACTACACCACCAGGACCACCGATGCGCTGGTGGGCGGTCTGCTCCCGCCGTCCATGGGGTTCCTGGCGAGCCGCACCGAGAACGTGGGCGAGCTCATGAGCGAGGGCGTGGAATTCCAGGTCACCGGAGCGTTGCTGCGCACCAGTTGGATCGACTGGCGGGCCCGGGCCAACATCTCGTTCTCCAGGAGCGAGGCGCTGGATCTGAACTGCCGTGACGTGGCCGGAACGGAGGTGTGCGAGCAGATCTCCGCGTCCAACAAGGCGGAGATCCGGGTCGGGTACGCCGTGCCCACGTACTGGGGCGCCCGGGTCACCAACCCGGACGCGTACGCCGCGCCCATCGTCAGCGACACGCTTGAGGCAATCGGGCCGGTCTATCCCATTCGGCTTCTGGGCTTGGGCACCAGCCTCACGCTGGGCGACAGGGTGATCGTGGACGCACTCCTCGAGCACCAGGGCGGGCACTACCTGCCCAACTACACCGGGTACCAGAACGGGCGTCGCGGAGTCTGGTATGCCTGTTACGACATCCAGGAGGCCATGGCCGCCGCGTACAAGGGCGACGCCTCGGCGCTGGCGAGCTACACCGCGCTGGAGCGCGCCCGGTGCGCGACCAACGTGGAGGGTGGCCACAACAGCGACTTCTGGGTGGACAAGGCAGACTTCTGGAAGCTGCGCAGCATCTCCTTGAGCTACCAGCTCCCCGAGGACTGGATCGGCAGATACGCCGACCGCGCGACCCTCACGGTCGCCGGACGGAATCTGCTCACGTGGACCGACTTCCGGGGCACGGATCCGGAGATCGAGGACTTCACCGACCGCGCGGGGCAGGTGAGCGAGGGCGCCGGAGAGTACGGCAGGCGGGAGTACTACAACCTGCCACCGTCCCGGAGCTTCCTGTTTTCACTCCGTGTGACCTTCTGAGGCGGAGGCAGACACCATGAGAACCACACATAGATGGTATCGCATGGCGGCGCTGTTGGCCCTGGTGCCCTTCGCCGCATGCTCGGACATCCTGTCCCTGGACGTGGAAGCGCCGGGGCGGATCGCCGACGAGGACCTGAACAACATCGACGCGGTGCCCGGAATCGTCGCGGGCATGTCGTACGACCTTACCGGCGCCATGGACGCGACGCTGCAGGACGTGGTCATGGCCGGTGGTGAGATCGGCCACGGAGGCAGCTACGACTTCGGCGCCATCCCCATCGGGAAGTTCATGACCGACGACACCGACTGGGACGCGGAGTACAACTCCATGTCCCAGGCCCGGTGGGTGGCCGAGGCGGGGCTGCGCCGGATCGCCGAGATATT
>DATHZE010000217.1:0-19946 GCA_035458765.1 Longimicrobiales bacterium | reverse complement strand
GTCGCCTCGCCCCACGTCGCCTCGCCGTCGTTCTTCGAGAGCGTGACGTCCCGTCCGCGCACGCCCATCAGCTCCAGGTTCTCCCGGTCGATGCGGCGGCTCAGGTCCTCGGTCCGCTCCCAGCTCTCCCCCCGGTCGCGGGAGATGAAGATCCGGTTCCCGCCCACGATGAACACGTCGGGATCGTGCCGGGAAAGCAGGGAGGGGGACGTCCAGTCGAAGCGGTACTCCTCTCCGGCGGGGGGCACCGGACTGATGTCCAGCATGTCGCCGGTGAAGACGTCGTACCGGTGGTAGCTGCCGTCGTTGGAGCTACCGTAGGTGTAGCGGGCGTCCCGGGGGTCTGCCTGCCAATACATGCCGTCGCCGAAGCCGTTCTGCATCCAGTCGTCGTTGAGGATGCCGGCGAAGCGACGCGTCTCCGAGGGGCCCATGAACGAGTGGTTGTCCTGGAGGCCGCCGTACACCCAGTAGGGGTCGCGCATGTCCACCGCCACGGCGTAGAACTGGGCGATGGGGAAGTTGTTGAGCTTCCGGAAGGTCACGCCCTGGTCGTACGACTCCCACACGCCGGCGTCTCCGCCCAGGTACAGGTGCTCCGGGTCGCGGGGGTCGATCCAGAGGGCGTGATGGTCGGCGTGCACACCCACGTCGTAGGTCGGGGGGACGGCGATCTGCTCGAAGTTCCGGCCCCCGTCGTGGCTCACGTACGAGGAGGTGGCCAGCGAGTAGACCGTGTTCTCGTCGTTGGGATCGATGAAGATCTCCGAGTAGTACATGGGGCGCCCGTTCTGGGCGTTGACCCGTTCCCACGTGTGTCCGCCGTCGGCCGTGCGGTACGTGCCCTGGGCGTTGCGGTCGGCGTACTCGATGAGGGCGTTGAGAACGCGGGGGTTGGAGCGGGAGATGGCGAGGCCGATGCGTCCCTTCTCCCCGGCGGGGATGCCGTTGGTGAGCTCGATCCAGCTGTCGCCGCCGTCGGTGGTCTTGTAGATGCTGCTGCCGGGTCCGCCGCCGTTGAAGCCCCAGGCACGGCGCTGGCGCTGGTAGAGCGCGGCGTAGAGCACGTTGGGGTTGGACGGGTCCATGACCAGGTCCACCGCGCCGGTGCTCTCGCCCCTGTAGAGGACGTTCTGCCAGCTCCGGCCACCGTCCCGGGTCCGGTAGACCCCCCGGTCCGCCGAAGGCGCCCACAGGTTCCCCAGGGCCGCCACAAACGCGATGTCGGGGTTGGTGGGGTGGATCTCCACCTTGCCGATGTGCCGCGTCTCGGCGAGCCCCAGGTGCCGCCAGCTCCTGCCTCCGTCGTCGGAGCGGTAGACGCCGTTGCCGTACGACGTGCTCTGCCGGTTGTTCTGCTCCCCGGTGCCCGCGTAGACGACGTCCGGATTGGAGGGCGCCAGCGCCACGTCCCCGAACGTGCCCACGGCCATGGTGTCGAACACGTTGACCCAGGTCTGGGCCCGGTTCGTGGACTTCCACAGACCGCCCGAGGCGGTCGCCACGTAGAGCGTGGACGGGTCCGAGGGGACCGCCTCGATGTCGTGGACCCGCCCGCCGGTGACGGCGGGCCCGATGGAGCGGGGCCTCAGGTCCGTCATGTCCTGTGTGCGGATGGGCGCCTGGCCCCGGGCGCCGAGAGGCGCCAGGAGAGCGAGGCCGGCGAGGGCGGAGAAGAGACAGGTCCTGTAGGTCTTCATGGCTGGGAGTCGGGGTCGGGGGATTGATCAGGAGGAGTCGGGGCCGCCTGTCGTTGGAGCGCCTCGCGGACCAAGCGGATCACATCCTCGTCCATGTCCTCGGCGCCCATCATCCAGCGTAGATAGTCGGGCTCGGTGCGCGCCACTTCGTCCAGGGCCCGCCCCGCGTGCTTTCCACGCCGGAACACCCGGCCCTCCTCTGCGCCGCTGAACCAGCGGTCCACTTCGGTGCGGAGGGGGAAATGCTCCTGGCAGTAGGCGTGGAGTCCGTCCAAGTCCCTGGGAAGCGTCGGGTATCGGCCGAGTTGGGCACTGAGCACCGCGGCCGACGTGCGGATATCTCCCAGGGCCGTGTGGGCCTCCTCGTGCTCGCGGCCCAGGTAGAATCGAGCGGCGGCGGAGAGGTCCCTGGGTTCCTCACGATGGAAGATGTTCTGCATGTCGACGATGCGGCGCCCTTCCAGCTCGAAGCGGATGTCGCAGCGGGCGAACTCCGCGATGAGCATGCCGAGGTCGAAACGACGGATGTTGAAGCCGGCCAGGTCGCAGTCTTCCAGCATATCGACCAGGGCCCGAGCGCGAGCGCAGAAGGGGGCCTCGTCGGCCACGTCGGCGTCGGTGATGCCATGGACGGCCGTGGCTTCGGGCGGGATCGGGATGCCGGGGTTGAAGCGGCGTACCTTTTCCAGGACGTCGCCCTGGGGCGTGATCTTGATGAGGGCGAGCTCGATGATCCTGTCGTTCTTCAGATGCAGACCGGTGGTCTCCAGGTCGAAGAAGATCAGGGGTCGATCGAGTGAGAAGGGAAGGTCCATGCCGTTCGCGGTGAAGGTGGATTGCCAACGTACCTCTGACGGCCTCTCTGCGCATCGTCAGGAAGCGGGAACGTCGGCCCCCCCGCCCGTCCGTCGGAGAAGGGGCATCAGGGACATGATCGCCCACACGGTTTCCAGGAGGATGAATCCGGCCCGGCGATCCACCACTGCCACCCATGCGAGGAGTCCCGACCCCACGAAGTTCATACCGATGTACGCGAGGTCGGTGGGGCGGACCCGGCCGGAGTTGATCAGTCCGAAGGCGACGAGAATCAGCAATGCCCCGGCGACGGAGAGAATCTGAAAGAACACCGAACGGCCTCGCGGAGTGGGTTGGACAGGTACCGGGCCGGAAGGTAGCGTGGTCCTTGCCGGGATCAACGCGACCGGGATCACGAAGTTGACGTCAACAGGCCCGGGTCGACGGGCCGGGATCCGGAGGGACGGAGGCGATGGCCGAGACGATGCGAGCCGTGGTGATCACCGAAGTGGGAGGTCCCGACGTGCTCGAGGTGCGCCACGTGCCGAGGCCGGCTCCAGGGGCAGGGGAGGTCCTCGTGCGTGTGGCGACCTCGGGGGTGAACCGCGCGGACCTGCTTCAGCGTCGAGGAGGATATGCGGCCCCGCCCGGCTCTCCCCAGGATGTCCCCGGCATGGAGTTCTCCGGGACCGTGGAGGCCGTGGGTGCCGGGGCGACCCGGTGGAGCCCGGGGGATGCCGTCATGGGCATCGTGGGCGGCGGCGCCTACGCCGAGTTCGTCGTCACCCACGAGGACGCTGCGATGGCCGTACCCGCGGGCATGGACCTGGAACCGGCGGGTGCCATTCCCGAAGTCTTCGTGACCGCCTTCGATGCCGTCCTGGTTCAGGAGGGCCTGCAGCCAGGAGAAACGCTCCTGGTGCACGCTGTAGGGAGCGGCGTGGGGACGGCCGCCCTCCAGCTCGGCCGGGCGTTCGGGGCCACGGTGCTCGGGACGTCGAGGACGCAGGGCAAGCTGGATCGGGCGGCGGCCCTGGGGCTCGAGCATGCGATCCTGGGTGACGAGGGCTGGCCCCATCGGGTCATGGACGTGACCGAGGGGCGTGGCGTCGACGTGATTCTGGACCTGGTAGGTGGGCCGTATCTCGCCGGAAACCAGAAGGTGCTGGCCAAGCGGGGCCGCCACATCGTGGTGGGTGTGACCGGGGGCGCCAGCACCGACATCGACCTCCGCACACTCATGGTCAAGCGGGGGAGCATCCGGGGGACGGTCCTTCGGTCCCGTTCCTTGGAGGAGAAGGTGACGCTGACCCGAGCGTTCGAACGCGACGCACTCCCGAAGTTCGAGTCGGGTGCGATGAGCCCGGTGGTGGATCGGGTGCTCGAGGCCGCGGAGGTCCCGGAGGCTCATCGCCTCCTCGAGAGCAACGAGACGTTCGGAAAGGTCCTTCTGCGCTGGTAGGGGCGGAGGGTCTTGCGGGTCCCGAGGCGGTGCGGGGCTGCCGCCACTGGCGCCGGCGGGGTCGGGCTCTTTGTTTTCGGAGCCGATTCCACCCCACCGCAGGAGCTACCGCCGTGCGTGCCGTTTCCAAGGTGTCCGTCGCCCTGTCCGCTCTCGCTCTTGCCGCAGCTTCCGCATGGGCTCAGGAGTCCCCGCCTCCCGTAGATGCACGTCTGTACGAGATCGCCGGGGCGGCATCGCCGGAGCGGATCGGAGCCGACATAGCCGCCCTGGTGGGCTTCGGTACCCGCAATACGCTGTCCGACACGACCTCCGCGACACGGGGCATCGGTGCGGCACGGCGGTGGATCAAGGCCCAGATGGACGACATCTCGGCCGGGTGTGGCGGGTGTATGGAGGTCTTCTACCAGGAAGCGGTCCAGGAAGGCCCGCGTCTTCCCCACCCGGTCAACGTGGTGAACGTGGTCGCGGTCATCCGCGGAACGACGTTCCCCAACCGATATGTCATCATGTCCGCGGATATCGACTCACGCGCCTCCAACGGGACCGACGGAGACACCGATGCGCCCGGGGCCAACGACAACGGTTCGGGCATGGCCGGCGTCATCGAGGCCGCGCGCATCTTGTCGCAGTACCGCTTCCCGTCGTCGGTGGTGCTGGTGGGGCTCTCCGGTGAGGAGCAGGGGCTGTGGGGCGGCCAGCACATGGCCAAGGTGGCCGTGGACGAGGGGTGGGACATCGTGGGCGTGGTGAACAACGACATGATCGGCAACATCCAGGGTGTGGACGGCGTCATCGACAACACCACCTTCCGGGTCTTCTCCGAGCCGTATCCCACCACGGCCACGGAGGCGGAACTCAGGGGATACCGCACGTACGGCGGAGAGGTGGACGGCCCCTCACGGCAACTGGCCAGATACGTGGACAGGATCACGTCCACGTACTTCACCAACCTCGACGCGAAGATGATCTACCGGCTGGATCGCTTTGGCCGGGGTGGCCACCACCGTCCGTTCAACGATGCGGGCTTCCCGGCGGTGCGGCTCATGGAGACCCACGAGAACTACGAGCGCCAACATCAGGATCTGAGGACCGAGGGCGGTATCGCCTACGGAGACGTCCTCGAGGGCGTGGACTTCGACTACGCCGCACGGCTCACCGCGGTCAACGCGGCGGTTCTGGCGGCGCTTGCGTGGGCACCTCCCGCGCCGCGGAACGTCCGGATCGGCGGGGCCGTCCGGCCCTCCACCACGTTGGCCTGGGATGAAGTGGACGCTCCGGGCCTGGCCGGCTACAGGGTCTACTGGCGCGACACCACGGCCCCGCAGTGGGAGCACAGCCGATTCGTGGGGACCGTGACGGAGTTCACCCTGGAGAACCTGGTCATCGACAACTACCTCTTCGGCGTCGCCGCGGTGGGCACGGACGGCAACGAGAGCGTGGTGAGCTTCCCGACGTCGCAGCTCCGAAGAAGGTGAGCCGGGCGCTAGGCCTGGAAGTCCAAGCCCAGAGCCTCGAGTACCAGCTTGTCCTGCTGTACCGCGTGGTCCCGTGCCTTGCCCTCCGCCGGGCTGGCCCGGTCCGGGCGGGCCACGTAGGCCAGGGGGACCCGCCTGGGCACCACGCCGCGGAGCCGAGGTCCCACGAAGGTCAGCGCACCCATGTTGCGCGGCTCCTCCTGGGTCCAGACGACTTCCTTGAGGTTGGGGTATCGCGCCAGGAGCTCGGTCAGTGCCTCGGCGGGGAACGGGTACAGGAGTTCCACGCGGGCCACGGCCGTTCCGGGAGCCTCCCCGCGCCGGGCGTGCCCCTGCAGGTCGTAGTACACCTTTCCGGTACAGAGGACCAGGCGCTCCACGGCGGCCCGGCTCTCCACCGTAGGATCGTCCAGCACGTGCAGGAACCCCCCCTCCATGAGCTCAGCCACCGCCGAGGTCGCCAGGGGGTGCCGCAACAGGCTCTTGGGTGTCATGACCACCATGGGTCGCTCGGGACGCCGGAGCGCCTGACGACGCAGGAGGTGGAAGTACTGGGCGGGCGTGGTCGGGTACGTCACGCGCATGTTTTCTTCGGCGCACAGCTGCAGAAAGCGCTCGAGGCGGGCGCTGGAGTGCTCCGGTCCCTGGCCTTCGTACCCGTGGGGAAGGAGTAGCGTGAGACGGGAGTACTGGCCCCACTTGGCGAGCCCGGCGGCCAGGAACTGGTCGATGATCACCTGCGCCACGTTGACGAAATCGCCGAACTGGGCTTCCCACACGACGACGTCCGTGTCGGCCCCGACCGAGTATCCGTACTCGAAACCGATCGCGGCGGTCTCGGTGAGGGGTGAGTTGTAGACCTCGAATCGGGCTTCCGCCACCTGTTGGAGTGGTGAAATCGTCTCACCGGTCTCCACGTCGTGCAGAATCAGGTGGCGGTGGCTGAACGTGCCGCGCTGTGCGTCCTGCCCCGTGAGTCGGATGGGGATGCCATCCAACAGAAGGGATCCGAAGGCCAGGGACTCGGCGTGTCCCCAATCCAGCGCCTTCTCCGGCCCGAAATCGTGGGCCCGCCGCTCGAGCTGGCGCCAGAGCTTCGGATGGGGGGTGAAGCCGTCGGGAAGGGTCACCAGGGCGTCGTTGATGGCCACCAGGGACTCCAACGAAACGCCTGTGGTTTCGGGGACGACCGGAACCTCGTAGTCCGGGTCCAATTCGTGCTCGCCCACCAGCGTGTGGTCCCGCACGCCGTCCTGTGCCTCCCGCAGATTCGCCGCCACGTCGTCGAGAAGGCTCACGATGTAGCCGTCGGAAACCACGCCTTCCGTGCGCAGCTTGTCCGCGAACACGCTCCGCACGGTCGGATGCTGACCGATCTTCTTGTAGAGCAGCGGTTGGGTGTATCCGGGCTCGTCGCCTTCGTTGTGGCCGTGCCTGCGATACCCGACCAGGTCGATGACGAAATCGTCCTTGAAATGGTTCCGGTAGGCCATCGCCAGGCGCACCGCAGCCAGGCAAGCCTCGGCGTCGTCCGCGTTCACGTGCACCACCGGAAGGCCGTACCCCTTGGCCAGGTCGCTGGCGTAGAAGGTGGAGCGGCTGTCCGTGGGGTCGGTCGTGAAGCCGACCTGGTTGTTGGCGATGATATGGATGGTGCCACCCACATCGTATCCATGGAGGCGGGCCATGTTCAGCGTTTCGGCCACCACGCCCTCTCCGCTGAAGGCCGCATCGCCATGGATGACGATGGGCAGGACGGCGTGGAACTGAGGGGCGCTGTGTTTGGTGGTGCCGGCGAACTGGCGGGCACGGCCGAAGCCGTTGACCACCGGGTTCACGAACTCGAGGTGGCTCGGGTTTGGCATGAGCGTGACCCGGATGTCTCCGACACCCTCGAAGGAGCGCAGGCCCTTGGCGCCGTGATGGTACTTCACGTCACCCGTGCCACCCACGTCCAATTGACCACCCTTGAAGCTCGGGCCCTCGAATTCGGCCAGGAGTTCGCCGTACGACACGCCCACCACGTGGGTGAGGACGTTGAGCCGGCCCCGGTGCGCCATGCCGATGACGGCTTCGTGGCCGCCGGCCCGGGCGGCCTCCTCCAAGATGAGGTCCAGCATGGGCACGAGGGCGTCATTGCCTTCCACCGAGAAGCGCTTCTGTCCCAGGTAGGCTCGGCCGAGAAACTGTTCCAGGCCCTCCACCTCGCTGAGCCGCCGGAGCAGCGCCTGCTTCTGCTGGGCCGACATGTCGGGTCGGTGCGCACCGGTTTCCACCTGCTCCCAAAGCCAGTCGACCTTCGTATGGTCGTCCACGTGCTCGAACTCGTAGCCCATGGTGCCGGAGTAGATGGCCTTGAGTTCCTCCAACGCGTCCGCCACGGAGCGCTCCTGGTCGTCTTCCAGGAGCAGGGAGGCGGGCAGGAGCGCCAGGTCCTCCATGGTTGTGCCGTGAAAGGCCGGGCTCAGCTGAGGGTGCCCAACCGGATCGCTGCCGAGCGGGTCGATGCTGGCGAGCTGGTGCCCGTGATCGCGAAACGCCTGGATGAGCGCGGCGGCCCTGGAGATCATGGGGAGGGCCCGGCGCAGGTGCTCCGCGGCGTCCGAGTGGGACTGGGCGGCCGACTCCAGGCCCGGAAGAACCTCCGTGGAGCCCAGTCTGGCCGGTGGCGCCTCTGGTACCGGGGCGGCGGCGGGCGCGGCGGCGGATGCGATCGGTGCCGGCGGAACCGGGGCGGGCGCCTCGGCCCCGGCTCGGTTGGCGTTGAGCTGATCGGGAACGAAGAGGCCCTCTGCGAGGGCACGATGTCCGCCGTCGGCGAAGAGCCTGCGCCAGGCCTCCGGAACCGACTCGGGATTACGGGCGTACTGCTCGAACATCACCTGGGCGTAGGCGGCGTTCGAACTGTCGAAGAAGGGCTCTTCCATCAAACCGGCTCGCGTGGGCGCCTCCTCGTGCAGGAGGCATGACTCACAAATTAAGGTATTTGTCGCTTCCTTGGAGGCCGGGTTGGGGTTTGCGCCCCTCGGCGGGGGCAGGTAGCATGGCGGCCGTGCCCTCACCGACTCTATCCCAACCCGCCCCCTTCGGCATCGTGGAGGAGGTCCCCGCCGAGGGACCGCCCTCTCTGGTCCACCCCGGATGGCGTAGTGCGTTCCCCTGGGTCATACAGGGGACCACGACCCGGGGGGGGGGCCAGGATCCCTTTGATCTGGGGCTATTCAGTGACGCCTCAGCCCCAGGGGCGGTCCTGGAACGCTGGGACCAGGTGCGGCGCGACGTCGACGTCCCCCGGTCGGTGCACGCCCGCCAGCTTCACGGGTCCGAGGTTCGGTTCCATGGTCCCGGCGATGCGGGCCTCCACCTGGCGGACGCATGCGACGGCCACGCCACCGCGGTGGCGGGTGTCCTTCTCACCGTCACCACGGCCGACTGCGTGCCGGTCTTCATGGTAGATCCGGCGCGACGGGTGGTGGCCCTGCTCCACGCCGGTTGGCGCGGGGCCGCAGGGGGAATCCTGGAGGCGGGGGTGGCGGTCATGAAGGCCAGGGCCGGATCCCGGGCGGCAGACCTCCACGTACACCTGGGTCCGTCCATCTGCGGCGCGTGCTATGAGGTCGGCCCCGAGGTCTTCAGTGCCCTGGGTCTTCCGGAGCCGGCCCATCCGACTCCTTTGGACCTACGCCAGGCCCTGGCCCATCGTGCCGTGGCGGTGGGTGTCCCGGAGGACCGGGTGTCCATCTCCGCCCACTGCACCCTGTGCAATCGGGACGTTCTGTTCTCCCATCGGGGGGGAGACAGGGCCCGACAGGTTGGGTTCCTGGGGATGAGGGAGTGACGACTCGGGCGCGGGGGGGGACCCCCGCGGGTCTCTGCGGGACCTGCCTGTACTGTCGGAAGACAGGCAACCGTTCGGGGTCGGTCTTTCTGCTGTGCGAGCGTTCTCGAGAAGAGCCGCGGTTTCCGCGTTACCCGGCCTTGCCCGTCCTGCGCTGTGAGGGGTACCAGCGGGGCCCGGACGATCCCTGGCTCAAATTCACCGAAACTTGAGGGAGTCCAGCATGAGTGAACCGTTCTACGTCTCGCGATGCAGGGTCACCAAGGTGGCCGGAGTGCACCGCCGCGCCGCGCTCCACGATGGCACCGTTCTCGAGCTGGGCGTCCACGGCCCCGTGAAGCTCCATTACGGCCTCGAGTCGCAGGCGAACCTACCCCTTCCGGTGGACTACCTGGTGGCGGCAGCCTCTGGCTGACTACTCGGTACTCTCAATGGCGCACTGGAGGTGCGCGGGATTCCCATGGCGCCCGATTCGATCAGCGCCACGGCGGAAGGCATCAACGAGATGAAGGACGGCATGCCGCTGCTCACGCGGATTCATGTCCACTACACGCTGCGGCTCCCACCGGGCGCCCCGAGGGACAAAGTGGATCGTGCTTTGGCCGGTCACGTGGCCAAGTGCCCCACGGCGCGGTCCCTCGAAGGAGCGGTGGAGATGGCATGGAGCGCCGACGTCTTGGAGGCTCCGGCCTGACCCTGCGGTCCGGGGGAGCCCCGCTCAGGCGGGGGCGGCGAGTCCATCGCCTTCCAGAAACGCCCCGAGCACCTGGAGCGACTCGTCTGGAAGTTCCTCGGCGGGAAGGTGCCCGCACTCCTCCAGCACCACCAGCTGGCCCTGAGGAAGGGCTCGCACAAGGGACTCCCCCACGGACAGGGGAACGACCCGGTCGTGCCGCCCCCACAGGAGCAACGCGGGCACGTCGATCTCGGGATAGCGTCTCGTCGTGGCCTCCAGGTCGAACGGCCGGATCTGGAGGGCCGTTGCGATGAGCGCGGCCCGGGCCTCACGGGTCGAGAGGGGCTTCGCGTAGCCCTCCACCTGATCACGGGTCACGGCTTTGGGCCGGTACACGATCGTGCGCAGAACGAACCGAACCATCCGCCGGGCACCCAAGCACCGCATCAGCGCCGTGCCCAGACGGCGGTACCTCGCCAGCGTCACGAAGGGCGGAAGGCGCTGCCGATACGCGGCCCCCGCCACGATGACCATTCGGTTGAGGCGTCCGCTCCCGTCGTCGAGAAGGCCCAGGGCGGTGAGGAGTGCCACGCCTCCGCCAAGGGAGTGCCCCACCAGCGTGACCCGGCGAAGATCGCGCTCGACGATGAGACGGTGGATGAGCTCCGCGTGGTCGCGGGGCGAGTATCTGCCGTCGTCGGGCTTGGGGGCCGACCCGAACCCCTTCATGTCCACGAGGACGACGTGACCGACCCGGGCGAGGGCGGGAGCCCATGTGCGCCACGAAAAGGAGGAGCCCCCGTATCCGTGGAGGAGGACGAACGTGTCAACGCCTTCCTGGGGTTTCGGGCCCAGCGTCTCCACGTGGAGGGGGAGCACGGACTCCATCAGAGGGTGCCGCCCCCTCCGAGGTCCAGCACGCGGGCGCCCGCCGCTGCGAGTTCGTCGGCGATGTTCCCGTGACAGGTGAAAACGAAGATCTGACGATGACGCGACATGGCGGCAAGGAGCTCGATCCCGCATCGGCGCCGGCGCTCATCCCAGTTCACGAGAACCTCATCCACGAAGAGGGGGAGCTTCTCGAGCCCCTGGTCCAGGTGGTCCACGATGGCCAGGCGGAGCGCCAGGTAGGCTTGCTCGAGGGTGCCCCTGGAGACGGGGGGAGCCATGGGGACCGGTTCCGGCAGCCAGGGGCCACCGAGGTGGAACCGCTCGCCTCCCCCCGACTCATCCACCAGGATCCGGTCGTAGCGCCCGGCGGTGAGGAGGGACAGATGGCCGCCGGCTCGGCGAAGCAGGTCCGGCTGGTGCTCCTCCCTGAATCGTCGATCGGCCTCTTTGAGCACCTGAGCCAGAACCCACAGCCGGTCCCGCTCCCGGAGGAGAAGCGCCTCCTCCTGCAGCAACGATGCGATCTCGCCATCGACCACGTCCGCCGTCTCGCCCTCCTGGAGGTGGGCGATGTCCCTGTCGAGGGCCTCGGCGCGGGTCGCCAGCGCTTCGACGCGCTCGGTCAACTCCTCGACCTGGGCCTTCCGTCGGGCCAGGTCGGTGTCGTCCACGGTCCAGGAATCCCCGTTGCGCTCGGCTTCGCCGATCCGCGCCCGGGCCTCGTCCAGATCGGGGTGGGCCCGCTCCAACTCCTCCTCCAGCTTGTCCGCGCGGTCCCGTGCCTGGATTCTCGCGTGGACGGAACGGGCTCCCTGGTCCACGTCACCCTGGCCCGCCTCGGCGAGCCTTTGTGCGAGGTCTTCGAGTTTGGCCGTTTCGGCCTCGGCGTCCCTTTGCAGGCGACCTTCCTCACGATCCAGGCGGAGCAGTTCCCGCTCCGCTGCCGCCGCGGCCTGGCTGAGGTTCTCCGCGCGGCGGAGCGCCTGGTCCAGAAGACGCACCGTCGCGTCGGTGTCGCCGTGCCGGCCCAACCCCAGGCGCCCTGCCAGGCCTCGGGCGTCCGCGTCGGCAGCGTCCAGGTTCGTCTGGAGATCCCCGGCCACCCGGGCCCGGTCCTTGAGATCGCGGAGGATTTCCTGCAGGCGCTCGAGTCCCACGGCCAACGTCTCGTCGGGTTCCTCCAGCAGCCCCTCGGCCACGGGAACGCCTGCCAGGATCTCGGCCACGGCGGACCGGGCCTTCTCCGCAGCGTCGGTGGCCTGTCGGATGCGCTGGTCGAGGGGGGTGCCGGCCGTGACGTCGGGTCCGGCGGCGCGCCTTCCGAGCCACCAGAGCAACAGGAACGCCAGGCCCACGGCCGAGGCGGCGGAGCCCGCGGCCGTGGCAAGGAGGCCCCCTCCCATGGCGCCGAAGAGGAGGAGGATCAAGCCCGACACCAGCACGAGGAGGCTTCCCGCGAGGGTGGCAGGGGCTGCGGGACCGCGGGCGGCGGGAACCTGGCTCCCGGAGGCCGCCTGCAGGACACGCACTTCCTCTGCGGCTGCCCTGGCTCGGCGAATGCGCTCCCGCACGTCGGCCGTCGGGAGCAGCGACAGGGACGCCTCCAGGTCGCTGGTCCACCCGTGTTTGAGCAGTTGAGTCGATTGGGCGTCGAGGCGTCGCTGCAGGTCGCGGATCTCCTGCTCCAGGCCCGCGAGGCGGGTCCTGTCGCCCCGCAGCCCGGCCGCCCTCGCCACCAGGGCCGAGATGTCGGCGCTCCGCTCGAGAAGCAGGCGCTCCGCCTCGCCCAGGGCCATCACGGCTGCGTCGGGTTCGGCCCGGTGTCCCCGCGTCTCCTCCAGGCGCGTGCCCAGGTCCCGGAGACGGTGACGAATCCGGACCAACTCCCCGGGCGGGTCGTCCGGCATGCCTGCGAGGAAGTCGAGGGGCCCGGCCTCTTCGCGCAACGAGGCTATGCGCCTCAGTTGGTGTCTGAGCGGCACCAGGGCCTGGATCCGCTCCACGCCCGCGCGCACCAGATTCCGCTCGCCCCGGGTCACCTGCAACTCGTCCCGGACGCGCTGCAGCTCGGCGACTGCCTCCCTGATGGTCCGGTCGCGTTCCGCCGAAGACCGGCGCCGTTCCCTGAGCTCGAGGATGGCGGTCTGGATGGCCCGGATGCGCTGGTTCCCTCTCCGGTTCGGCCGCCAGAGTTCTCCCGCGGCTTGTTCGAGGTCGCTCACGACCTGGCGGGCGGGCAGCACGTCCGCGGCCCCCATGGCGCCGACGATGCGGTCCTGGATCCGAGCCCACGTATCGTCCTCGAGCCCGGCCATTTCGTCCAAGGTGAGGGCGAACACCTGGAGGAAGACCGCTCGAGGAACGTGTTCGGCCCAAGGCAGCGTTCGGTTGCGGAGTTCCTCCGCCACGCCGGCCCCGGTCACGCGGCCCGACGGCTGGCTGAGGAGTCGACGCTCGACCTCCACGCTCCCCCCGGCGTCCAGCTTGAGGCTCATCCCTCCCGCCAGGTCGGACCCATCCCACGGCGCGTAGGGGTTGGCTTCCCGCGAGGCGGGGTAGAAGCCGTAGAGCAGGGAGGTCAGAAGGTGGAAGATGGTGGACTTGCCGACCTCGTTGGGTCCCATCACGGCCACCAATCCGGGGAGGGGATCGGAGCCCGTATCCACGTCCTTCAATCGACCGAAGCAGTCGATGCGGAATCGTTCCACTCTCATGGCGCCGGCCGGTCCAGTCCGAGGAGGCGGGCGGCGAGCTCGCCGTCGGCTCCCTCGAGGAGCCGGCGCACATAGCGATCTGCCGCGCTGGGGTCTTCCAGGGGCGCGCCGCCCAGGGTACCTCGGTCGAAGTCGGGAAGACTCTCTTCTCCCCGGCGCACGGCGTCCAGGAGCCGCAGAGCCTCACCCAGCACGTCTGCCCGTTTCCTATGCTCGTCCACCGCCACCACCGGATGGACTCCCTCGGCGATGACGGTGACGTCCAGCACGCCCAGGAGCTCCCTGATCTCCCGTGCCAGGACCTCACGGTCCTCGTCCCGCCGCAGTTCCTTCCACAAGGGGCTCGGTCCTTCCAGCGCCACGCGAACCATCCATTCGGTTCCGGGGGGCGCCGGGTCCTTGGATCGAAGCCCGTTCCAGGCCTGCGTGACCGTCCGCCCCAGCCGGTCCAGCGAGTCGGCGTCCTGGAGGCCATCCACGCGAATGGTCTCCCAACGCACGTGGGCCAGGGCCCGAAACGCCAGTGCAGGCGCCGCTCTGTCCGTCAGATCGACGAGGTAGGCTCCGCGGGGTCCCGTGTCCGTGTGGGTGCGCCCCTGGAGGTTCCCGGGGTACACCACCGGTGGGTCCTCCGAAAGGAGCTGGGGCGTGTGCACGTGCCCGAGAGCCCAGTAGTCGAAGCCCGCCCGCGTGAGGAAAGCGAGCTCCGAAGGCGCGTAGGCGTGATGGCCGTCCGCGCCCGGGGTCGCGTGAACCTGGGTGTGGAGGAGAGCGACTTCGGGAAGCTCCCCCTTGGGTCGGGGCAGGCGCCGGGAAAGGTCCTCCTGCTCCCGGGACGTCGAGTGCCCGATGGCGGTGACGTATCCGACGCACGCCCCTGCGTCGCCCGTGACGGCGATACGGCGCGGCGTTCCGTCTGAGGTCACATGGACGTTGGGGGGCCAGGGGAGGGGTCGTGGGCCGGTCTCGGGCGAGCCCGGATCGTGGTTTCCCGTTGCGTAGATGAGCGTGATGCCGTGGTCACCCAGGCGGCGCGCCTGCTCCAGAAGGAACCGCTCCGTCGCGAAGGAGAGACGCTCGGAGTCGAACAGGTCCCCTGCCACCAGAAAGGCGTGGACATCCTCGCGCACGGCCAGGTCCACGGCGGCCCGGAATACCTCGCGGGACGCCTCCCTGAGCCGTTTGCGTACGGACTCGGAGCGACCGGCGAAGGACGTGTCGAGATGGACGTCGGCGACATGGACAAAACGCATACGCGAAGGTAGTGCCCCCTCGGGGGCGAGGGAATTCGGGGACGCGCCGTCTTCCTCCCGGGTGGCTTCACGCCCCCTCCGGATTGCCTATCTTTCAGGTTTACCTGGGGTCGGTGTCGGCGACGCACGGATCCTACTCCAATGCAGAGCGTGGTCGCCTCCAACAGAACGGGCCAAGAGGGTCCGCACCTCCATGAGCGACACCACCGAATCCGCCGCCCGCCGCCTGCGTCAGGGGTCCCCCACCGTCGATGCCGTCTGCCGCCAGCTGGAGCGCCAGGTCGACCCGTCCGAGGTGGCCCTGGTCCTCGAGTTCGCCGAGATCTTCCTTGCCAAGGCGCCCTCGGAGTTCATCCACGAGAGGAGTACGGACGCGCTGGCTCACCTGGTGCTGGGGGCGTTCCGGTTCCTGCAGCGCGCGAGGCCGGACCGCGTGGACGTGGAGGTGGGCAACCCGGACGTGGGGGACGAAGGTTGGTACGCGCCCGTGACGTTGATCCGGACCAACATCACGGAGCGACCGTTCATCGTGGATTCCATCCGCGAATTCCTCCACTCCCAGGGTCTCGCCATCGAGTACATCATCTACCCCGTTCTCCACGTGGAGCGGAACGATGACGGTGAGGTCGTGGCGGTACGGCCATTGAGGGAGGGGGAAAAGCGGGAGTCGCACATACACTGCGAAGTGGTGCAGGTCACGGACGCGGCGGCGAGAGAGTCACTGCGCTCGGAGCTCGTACGACGCCTGGAGGATGTGCGCCGGGCCACCGACGCCTTCGCTCCCATGGTCGCCCAGGTCAACGAAGTGGTGGCCGAGCTCGCCGAACTGGGGCGCGTCCGCGAGGAGCGGCGCGACGAGGTCGAGGAGATCCAGGCCTTTCTGCGGTGGCTCAGGGACGGCGGCTTCGTGTTCCTGGGGTACCGCGGCTACGACATCGTCGATCGCCAGGGCGAGGGGCCGTGCATCAACGTGAGCGCCGGTTCCGGCCTGGGGGTGCTGGACAACGAGGGCGAATCCCAGTTCGCCAAGCCCGTCCCGGTGAGCACGCTCTCCGAGAGCCAGCGTGAGATCGTGGAGCGCGGGCCGGCGCTCATCATCAGCAAGACCAACGCCGAGTCCACCGTTCACCGGCGGGCGCGGATGGACTACATCGGCGTGAAGAAGGTCGGCGCCGATGGGACAGTCCTGGGCGAGCACCGCTTCGTGGGGCTCTTCACGTCCAAGGCGTACACGGAAGACGCGGAGAACATTCCCATTCTTCGCCTCAAGTTGCGCCAGATCCTGGCGTCCCTGGAGGTGCGTGAGGGCTCCCACGACTACAAGGAGACCATCACCATCTTCAACTCTCTGCCCAAGGAGGAGTTGTTCCTCACGTCGGCGGAGGAGGTGGGGGCCGACATTCGCACGGTCCTGACGTCCTACAACACGGCGGGCGTGAGGGTCACGCTGCGGGAGGATCCCCTTCGTCGAGGTGTCTCGATGATGGTGATTCTGCCCAAGGACAGATTTTCGGGGGACGTGCGAAAGGGCATCGAAAACGCCCTGATGAAGACGTTCGAGGGAGAGATTCTCAACTACCATCTGGCCCTGGGCGCCGGCGATCAGGCCCGTCTCCACTTCTACCTGGCCACGCGGCCCGATCGAGTTGAAGCCGCCGAGGTGGAGGAGTTGGAGCAGATGGTCAGCCACATCATCCGGTCGTGGGCCGACCGGGTGCGGGATGGACTGGAGCGGATTCGCTCCTCCGATGAGGCCCGCAGGCTGGCTCAACGGTACGGTGAAGACTTCAGCCCCGAATACCAGGCGGCCACCGATCCGTCCGTCGCCGTGGGTGACATCATCGAACTGGAGACCATGGCCGCGGAGCAGCGGCCCATCTCCATCGGATTCGCCAGGGAGAGCGTGGCGGTTGCCGCCCCCGGGGTGAAGGGCGTGACCGAACTCAAGGTGTACGTCCGGGGTGACCGGCTGGTGCTCTCGGACTTCATGCCGATCCTGGAGAATACCGGCCTGCGGGTACTCGCCGTGGCTCCCTTCGACGTGGGTGGGGAGGGTCCGGGCCGTGCGTCCATCTATGCCTTTGCGGTGCAGGACGGCGAGGGCCGGCCCCTGGACATCGAGGGCCGCGGCGCGCTGCTGGCCGAGACGATTCTCGCCGTGAGGAATGGCGACGCGCTGAACGATTCGCTCAACAAGCTGGTTCTGGGTGCGGGCCTCCAATGGCGTGAAGTGGATGTTCTGCGGGCCTACACCGGCTATGCGTTCCAGACCGGGGCCGTGCCCAGCCGCCTCGCTCTGCCCAACGCTCTGGTGAAGTACCCGGGCATCGCCGGCGAGCTCTTCGAGTTGTTCCAGGCACGGTTCGATCCGTCCACCGGCTGGGACATCGACGAGCGCAAAGAGGTGGCGAACGACATCCGCTCGGCGTTCTTCGGGTCCCTGGGGGGCGTGACCGTGCTGGCTGACGATCGCGCGTTGCGACGCATGGAGATGCTGATTACGGGTACGCTGCGGACCAACTTCTTCCGACGTGGAGGCCGGGTGCCGACTGCCAGGTCGGGAGGCGTGCCCTATCTGTCGTTCAAGTTCTCCAGCGCCGACATCGAGTTTCTGCGCCAGACGCGTCTGCGGTACGAAGTCTGGGTCCACTCTTCGCGTATGGAGGGCGTTCACCTGCGCGGCGCCAAGGTGGCCAGGGGCGGAATCCGCTGGAGCGACCGGCCGGATGACTTCAGGACCGAGATCCTCGGACTGGTGAAGACCCAGGTCGTGAAGAACGCGGTGATCGTGCCCAGCGGGTCCAAGGGAGGATTCATCGTACGGCGCCAAATCGACGATGCCGACGCCCGTTTCGCCGAGGCCCGGGATCAATACCGCACTCTGGTGCGCGGGCTGCTGGATCTGACCGACAACCTGGAACCGAGCGGCGCCACCGTGCCCCCCACCGATGTCGTGTGCTTCGACGAGCCCGATCCCTATCTCGTCGTGGCGGCGGACAAGGGCACGGCCACCTTCTCCGACGTGGCCAACGGAATCTCGGCGGAGTACGGGTTCTGGCTCGGCGACGCCTTCGCGTCGGGTGGGTCCAATGGGTATGACCACAAGGCCGTCGGCATCACCGCCCGTGGCGCCTGGGAGTGCGTGAAGCGTCACTTCCGGGAGAAGGACAAGAACATCCAGGAGGAGCCGTTCACGGTGGTGGGCGTCGGGGACATGAGCGGAGACGTGTTCGGCAACGGCATGCTCCTCTCCCGACAGATCCGCCTGATCGCGGCGTTCGACCACCGGCACATCTTCATCGACCCCGATCCGGATCCGGCTCCCACCTACGCCGAGCGGGAGCGGATGTTCGCCCTGGGGCGGTCGAGTTGGGCCGACTACGATCAGAGCCTGCTCAGCGAAGGCGGGATGATCGTTCCGAGAGGCGCCAAGGAGGTCGAGCTTTCCCCGCAGGCGCGGTCTGCGCTCGGCCTCCCCGAGGATGCGCCTTCTGTGATGGACGGAGAGTCACTCATTCGCGCCGTGCTCTGCGCACCGGTGGAACTCCTGTGGAACGGCGGCATCGGTACGTACGTGAAGTCCAGGACCGAGACGCACGCAGAGGCCGGTGATCCGGCCAACGACGCCGTGCGGATCAACACGGACGATCTGCGGTGCGAGGTACTCGGGGAGGGAGGAAATCTGGGCTTTACCCAGAGGGCGCGCATCGAGTTCGGGCTCCGCGGCGGCCGGGTGAACACCGACGCCATGGACAATTCGGGCGGCGTGGACATGTCCGACCACGAAGTGAACCTCAAGATCCTCCTCACGCCTGCCGTGGCGGAGGGTCGCATGTCCGGGGAGCGTCGCAACGAACTCCTCGAGGAGCTGACCGAGGAGGTCGCGCGGCTGGTGCTGGACGACAATCGGAGCCAGAGTCTGGCGATCTCCCTGGACGAGCATCGTGCGAGGGAGTCATCCGACGAGTTCCGGGATCTCATGGTGGCGTTGGAGAAGTCCGGAGAACTCAATCGTGCCGGAGAGGGGCTGCCTTCCACCGACGTCCTGGTGGAACGGGCAGAGCGCGGGCAGACGTTGGCGCGCCCCGAGCTGTGTGTCCTGCTCGCGTACGCCAAGCTGTCCCTGAAGACCAGTCTCCTGCGCGGGGCCCTCACCGAGGACCCGATCACCACGGGGTACCTGCAGAACTACTTTCCCGAACGGGCGATCGAGGCGGCCGGGGCGGATGCCCTCCAGGGTCATCGCTTGCGTCGCGAAATCATCGCCGGTCAAGTCACGAACGACCTGGTGGACCTAATGGGCGCGACGTTCGTCAACCGCTTGACGAGGGACATGGGCCGGTCCGCCGAGGAGGTGGTACGCGCGTGGCTGGTGGCGTCACGCTTGGCCGACCACCGCGCGCTCCTGGAGGAGATGGGGCGGCAGCAGAGCGCCATGAACGCCGCCGTGTCCTACCGTTGGCTCCTCGGTTTGTCGCGTGTGCTGGAACGTTCCACGCGCTGGGTTCTCCACAACGTGGATCCCGGCGCGTCGCCGGCACAGATCGTCGCGGAAAGCGCGGCCGGCCTCGCTTCGCTGCGCGCTGGTTTCACCGATCTGGTGGCGGGGGAAGACCGGACTCTGTTCAAGGAGCGGGTGCGGGAGATCCAGGTACTGGGTGCGGACGAGTCGTTCTCCCAGGCGCTCATCACGCTGCGGTTTCTGGATCAGCTCCTGGAGATCCTGCGTATCGCCAGGGACACCGGTGCCGAGCCCATGACCACGGGCAAGGCCTACTACGCGGTCTCCGAGATTCTCGACGTACCATGGCTTCGTCGCATCGCGTTCGCCTCGGCCAGCGCAGGGCCCTGGGAGCGGCGCGCGGCCCGGGCCCTGGCCCAGGATCTCTCCAGAGTGCATCGCAGGCTGGTGGTCACCACCGTCGGTCAGGCCCAAGGCGGTGACGTCACCAAGGCGGCGAAGAAGATGGTCGCGGGCGCGAGCCGGGAACTCGAACGTTTCAGGGGTGTGGTGGCGGAGCTCCGGGCGGAGGATGTCGCCGGCCTGGCCGGAGCCTCTGTGGCGATCCGCGAATTGAGCGCCCTCAGCGACCGGGTGTCCCGTTGAGGTAGCCGGCGCGGCGCCCCGGGTCAGGGGCG
>DATHZE010000216.1:0-10325 GCA_035458765.1 Longimicrobiales bacterium | reverse complement strand
CGCGCTCCAGATCATCCGGAGCGGGGGCGCGGGCGTCGGGTCGTTCAACATGAGCCCCGGCGACATCGAGACGTTCATGAGGTCGGACTTCGTCATGACGGGCTCCGACGGCTCCGGCGGGCATCCCAGAAAGTATGGGACGTTCCCCCGGAAGCTCCGGAACTACGTTCTGGACCACCCAGTCCTCTCCATGGCCGAGATGGTGCGCAAGTCCACGGCGCTCCCGGCTGAGGTGTTCGGACTGGAGGGCAGGGGGACGCTGACCCAGGGCGCGTTCGCCGATATCGCCGTCTTCGACCCCCTCACGGTTCGCGACCAAGCCACGTTCACGGACCCCACCAGGCTGGCCACCGGCATGCGCTTCGTGCTGGTCAACGGAGTCCTGGCCGTGGACGGGGGCGAGCCGACCCACCAATTGGCGGGACGCACCCTGGTACGCGGCGGTCGGCCCGTTTCATGACCAGCAAGCCGCGCCAGCCGCATGGCCACGTACGACGACCAGGTGACCTGCTTCACCGGGCTCATCGACTTCCTGAAGGACGTGGACGGGGGGCGGTAGCGTCGCCGGCGGGACGGGCGGCTATCGCCCGCCCGCTCCGGCGGCCACCTGGAGCTCGTCCATCCAGTTCGTCCAAACGACCGTGCGGTCCCGGGCATCGTCTTCGGCTCGGGCCAACAGGAATCGGCGTCCGTCGGGGTTGACGTCGTAGGTGGTGACCGGGCTGTCCGGGCCACCCAGGAAGTCCGCCTCGAACAACCGCGCTCTCGAGGCCACGGACAGCGAGGGGGAGCGGGGGTCCGTCTCGAGGTTGGCCACCATCATGGCGCGCCCCGAGGTGTAGAAGATGCGCCGCCCGTCCCGCGACCACGTGGGCTGACCTCCTCCGTCGTCGGAGACCTGGATCCGGGGGCCCGGTCCCGGGAACGGCCGCACGTACACCTGGTACCGCCCCGACTCGTTGGAGCCGTATGCCAGCCAGCGGCCATCCGGCGAGAACCGCGGCGCCACTTCGTTGGCCTCTCCGGCCGCGAACGGCACGACCGTGGTGTCGCCGTCCAGTCGCATGGTGACTACGTCGTACTTCGCCAGGGAAGGGTACGGCCCGACGTCGTCCACCATGGCGATGGTGTTGCCGTCGGGGGACCACGCCACGGACGCAACCAGCATGCCGGGGATGGTCCGCAGGAGCGTCGGATCGTCGCTGGCGTCGGCGGCGCGCGTCCACAGCTGGGAGACACGTTCTTCGCCGCTCTCCCCCCACCGGGAATCATCGCCCACGAGCACCCGGGCTCCCGTTGGGGACCAGTCCACCATTCGCGGAGCGAAGCCGATGCTGAGTTGGGAGAGGAGCCCCGATTCGAAATCGTACGTCCACAATTCCTCGACACCCCGGTACGGCCCTCCAGCCAGAGCCGCCCTTCGACCGTCGGGGGTGAAGCGCGGGACGACGTACTCGATGCCGGGGTCGCCCACCGCCTGCAGCTCGGCTCCCCGGTCGTCCACCAACGCCACGCGGTATGAACGCGCCTGGAAGGTCATCACCAGCGTGCCGTCGGCCGCCAGCACCGCCTGCGCGACCTCGCCGGACACGCCGGGCACGGGGAACGGTTCTCCCACGGCCTGGCGCGCCTTCGGGTCCCACCCCACCGCCATGAGCTGGTCGCCGTTGTCGATGAAGAGCAGGAACCCGTCGGCGACGCCGACGATGGAACTCTGCCCCCGCACCTGGGCCCCCTTCAGGTCGACCCGATGTGTCTTTCCGTCGGCGAGGGACGCTACGCCGATGCCCAACCCGTCGGTCGCCGAAAAATCGATGAACAGCACGGCCCCTCCTCCGATGGAGAAGGGCTCGTGGTGCATGCCGAAGTCGTTCGCGGTGGTGTCGCCCCGAGGCAACGTGACCTGTCGGACCGTGGTGTCCCCGATCTGGACGGTGGTCAGGCCGGGATACTGCGAGGAGAACGACATCATGCCCATCACCAGGGTGTTCGCATCGCTCCACGCGATGCCGATGGGCAGGTTGGGCGTATGGGCCATGACCACGGGTGCGCCACCGTCCAGGGAGACCCGCTTCACCACTCCGTCTGCCGCGAACGCGACCCAGCGCCCGTCGGGGGAGACGGCAGGGGACTCGGCGCCTTCCGTGCCTGGGATATCGCGGACCTCGGTGCTGCCCATGGACCGCCTTTGGAGGTGTGTCACCCCGTCCTCGATACCGACCATGACGATCTCGCGGCCGTCGGTGGATATGGCCAGCGCGGTGCGCCAGCTCAGGTCCGCGACGGCCGTGGGCAACGCAAATCGGATGGGATCCGCCGCGGGTGGCGCAGGGGAGCGGACGAGCGTCGCAGAAGCGACGACCAGGGCGGCCGCGGCCACGCCCCACGGGACGAAGGCCGGAAGGCCGCGACTTGCCCGGTGCGCGCCGTTTGCGCCTGAGCCCGAGGCCGGTGCGTCCCAACGTCCGGACGTGCGACCAGGATCGCCCAGCGCCTTGGCGAAGGCCTCGGCCGTCTCGAAGCGGTCCGCCGGGAGCTTCTGCAGCGCGTGGATGATGGCGGCGTCCACGTGGGGCGGCACCATGGCGCGCAGGGCGGTGACCGACGGCGGCGCCTGCGTCAGGATCCGGCCGAGGATGGCCTGGGCTGTCGTCCCCGGGAACGGGGGCTCTCCGGCCAGCATCTCGTAGAGGACGCATCCCAGGGAATAGACGTCGGCCCGGGCATCGGGATCGCGATCTGCGGTGGCCTGCTCCGGGCTCATGTAGTAGGGCGTGCCAAGGCTCAGCCCGGTCTCCGTGAGCCGCCCGCCGCCCGCCTGCTGCACGGCGAGGGCGATCCCGAAATCCGCCACCAGGGGCTCGCCGTTGGCGAGCAGGATGTTCGCCGGCTTGATGTCCCGGTGGATGATGCCCTTGTCGTGGGCCGCCTGCAGCGCCCCCGCCACCTTGGAGGTGATGGCGATGGCCTCGGAGACGGGGAGCTGCTTCTCCCGGTCCAGCCGGTCCTGAAGCGATTCGCCCTCGACGAAGGGCATCACGTAGTAGAGGAAGCCGTCGGTCTCCCCGGAATCGAACAGGGGCAGGATATGGGGATGATGGAGGTTGGCGGTGGTCTTGATCTCCACCAGGAACCGCTCGCCCCCCACGATGGCGGCCAGTTCGGGCTTGAGCACCTTGAGGGCCACGCGCCGGTCATGTCGGACGTCCTGGGCCAGATAGACGGTCGCCATCCCGCCCTGACCGAGCTCGCGCTCGAGGACGTAGCGGTCTGATAGAGCGGCGCCGAGCCGGTCGGGAATTTCAGCCATGGAGCGTGCGGGAGGGTGTGTGGAGCTGTACGTGCCTGCGGACGGTAGGGAAGCGGAACGGCGGAGACAAGCCGTCGGCCGCTTGCCGCCGCCCGGCGGCTCTGATACCCTCTGTCCGCCCTGATCCGGTCAGCGGCCTACCCTCCCAGGAGTCCATGTGGTCATGACCGACCCGATTCTCGATCGTCTGACTGCGGCTCTCGTGGGCCGCTACACCATCGTCCGGCCGCTGGGTGAAGGTGGCATGGCCACGGTCTACCTGGCAGAAGACGTGAAGCACAAACGCCAGGTCGCGCTGAAGGTCCTCAAGCCCGAGTTGGCCGCGGTGGTGGGCGCCGATCGGTTCCTCACCGAGATCAAGACCACCGCCAACCTGAGCCATCCCCACATCCTCCCCCTCCACGACTCCGGGGAGGCCGACACGTTCCTGTTCTACGTGATGCCGTACGTGACGGGGGAGTCCCTGCGCGATCGCCTGGATCGGGAACGCCAGCTTCCGGTGGACGAGGCCGTGCGCATGATCGTGGCGCTGGCGGGGGCGCTGGAGCACGCCCACAAGCGCGGGGTCATCCACCGCGACATCAAGCCGGCCAACATCCTCCTCCAGGACGGCCAGCCCGTGATGGCGGACTTCGGCATCGCCCTGGCCGTGGGCTCCGCCGGGGGCGCGCGTCTCACCGAGACGGGCCTCAGCGTGGGCACGCCCTACTACATGAGTCCCGAGCAGGCCACCGGCGACCAGGTCATCGGGCCGTCCAGCGATATCTATGCTCTGGCGTGCGTGCTCTACGAGATGCTCACCGGGGAGCCTCCCTTCCCCGGGGCGACGGCCCAGGCCGTGCTGGGCAAGATCATCTCCGGCAACGTGACGCCCGTCACGCAGGCCCGGCCCCAGGTGCCGCCCAACGTGGACGCGGCGCTCCGCTGCGGTCTCGAGAGGTTGGCGGCCGACCGGTTCCACGCGGCGGAGGACTTCGCCAGGGCGCTGTCGGATCCGGGCTTCCGGTACGGGAACGAGACGCTGGTGGCGGAGACGGGCGGCGGTCGCTGGAAGCGCGTGGCCATGGCCGCCTCGGTGGCCGCCGTGGCGTTGGGCGCCATCGCCGGGTGGGCGCTCCTTCGCAGTGAGGCGCCGGCGCCCGTGAGCCGGTACGCGGTGGTGCTGCCCGAGGGCCACGACATCGCCCGGACGTTCGGCGCCAACGTGGCCCTGTCTCCCGATGGGTCGGAGTTGGTGTACGTCTCCGCCGACCCCGGCGACGTCCAGGACCACCTCTGGCTGCGACGCCGCGACCAGCTGCTGCCCGTTCCCGTGGTGGGCACCGAGGGCGCCTTTGGCCCGGCGTTCTCGCCCGACGGCCAGCGCGTGGCGTACCTGTCGGGGTCCTCCAACACCGCCGTGCGGGTCGTATCGCTGGGCGGCGAGCCCCCCATCGAGGTGACCCGTCAGGACGTGGGCGGTGGGGGCGTCACCTGGGGGAGCGACGGGAACCTCTACTACGACGGCCAGCGGGGCCTCTGGCGGGTTCCGCCCACCGGCGGAGAGCCGACGCTCTTCCTGGAGCCCGACACCGCCAGACAGGAGACTCTCCTCGCCTGGGCCCAGGTCCTGCCCAACGCCAAGGGGCTCATCGTCACCGTGGGCCATCGACCGATCACCGACGTGACCCTGTACGACATCGTGGCGGTGGATCTGGCCACGGCGGAGCGGACCACGCTGGTGCGCGGGGTCTTCGCGCGCTACGCCCGGTCGGGGCACCTGGTGTACACCACCGCCGATGGGACGCTGCTGGCGGTTCCCTTCGACCAGGACGCCATGAAGCTCACGGGATCGCCGGTGGCCCTGGCGCAGGGGGTCGGCATCGGGACGTTCGGATCGGTGGACATCGACGTGGCCGACGACGGCACGCTGGCCTACGTCACGGGTGGCACCACTTCAGGGCTCGCCCGCGCGGTCTGGGTGGACTGGGCCGGCGAGGTGACGGTGGTGGACCCCGACTGGGAGTTCGATCCCGGCCAGCCCGAGGTGGCCCTGGAGATTTCCCCCGACGGGTCCCGTCTGGCCGTTAAAGTCGACACCGAGGCCGGTGAGGACATCTGGGTGAAGGAGCTGGACCGTGGGCCCCTGTCGCGCCTGACGTTCTACGACGGCATCGACCGGCGGCCCCGGTGGAGCCGTGACGGCACGCGCATCATGTACACGTCGGATCGGAACGGAGATTACGACGTCTGGGAGCAGCCCGCCGACGGCACCGGGGTGGCGGAGGTCACGTTGGACCTGGCACAGCCCGTCCTGGAAGTCCAGCGCACCCCCGACGGGGAGTGGTTCATCCTGCGGCTCGGGGGCGTGAGCGGTGTCACCGGCGTCCGGGATCTGGTGGCGGTCCATCGGGGCGACACCGTGACGACGCCCGTGGCCGCCGAGTCCTACGACGAGAAGGCGGTGGCGCTCTCTCCCAGCGGTCGGTGGGTGGCCTACGAGTCCACCGAGACCGGCCAGAACGAGGTCTATGTGCGCCCCTTCCCAAACGTGAACGGCGGGAAGTGGCAGGTGTCCACGGGCGGCGGGATCAACCCCAAATGGGGGAAGGACGAACGGGAGCTGTTCTACGTGAACGGCAGGGGGGAGATGACGGTGGCCCGGGTCCAGGCAGGGGACGGGTTCCGCGTCGGCGACCGGACGCCGCTGTTCAGTCTGACCGACCGGGCGCTCTTCTCCGGCGCCAACTACGCCGGGTGGGACGTGGCGCCCGACGGTTCGCGCTTCCTCATGGTTCAGCTGGCATCCGAGGCCGAGGGCGTCCGCCACGACCTGGTCATCGTGGAGAACTTCTTCCGGGAGCTGCGGGAGAAGGTGGGCGGGCGGTAGAGAACGGTCGCGCCCGTCAGGCTGTCGGCGTGTTTTCGTTGCGTTTCGGGGGAGGGGGCACTAAGAGTTCTAGCCGTTGATCCACCGGTGTGACGAAGGCCGCAGGACTGCGGCCCATCGCACCGCCCTACCCGAGGTGATCGTGAACGCATCCCTCCCGATGCGCAGGTTCGTCCCTGCGCTCGCTGTTCTCGGCCTCGCCGCAGCTTGCGGTGAAGGCCCCCCTCCTCCCGCCGCCGGGCCCACGCTCGTCGAGGGTCCCTGCGCGGATATCTACGGCGGCACCGTCTGCACCTGGGCCCAGGTCGAGGGCGAAGAGGTCGTGCAGGTGGGCGCAACCGTGCCCCTCGCGACGATCCAGAATGCGCCGGAGGACATGGAGATGTCGTGGCCACCCATGGCGGCTGCCACCATTCCCTTGCCGGACGTCGCCATCGCGAAGACCGGCGTGCGGGATCTCAAGGTGTACTGGGAAGCCCACGGGCACCCGCCGGGGCCCTATCTGGTGCCGCATTTCGATTTCCACTTCTACACGATTCCCGCGGACGAGGCCAACGCCATCGACTGCACCGACCTGAGCAAGCCGGCGACGCTTCCGGCGGGGTACGCGTTGCCGGACGTGGAGATCCCCGGGCTCGGGAACCTCGTGGGCGTGTGCGTCCCGGAGATGGGGATGCACTCGCTCCTGGCTTCGGAGTTGGAGAGCGACACGCCGTTCACGGGGACCATGGTCGCGGGATACTACTCGGGTAAATCGATCTTCTTCGAGCCCATGCTGACCCGGGACCTTCTCCTTCAGGAGAAGACGTTCTCCCTGGACGTCCCCTCGGTGGAGAACGTCTCCGCGGGCGTGGTGATGCCAACCCACTTCGAGGCGCAGTGGGATGCCGCCGCGTCGGCGTACCGGTTCGTGTTCACCGGCTTCCCCTCGGGGAGCGCGACCGACTGAGCAGTCCCGGCCGGTAGAGCATGAGGATCATGGACGCATGCTCTACCGGCTGGGTCGGCCGCTCCATCGCATCGCCATCGAGGATGCCCGGGGTCTTCTCCCGGGACGGGGGCTGGACACGGAGGTCTGGTCCTCCGGGTCCTGGTCTTTCCTTCCCGGAAACCTCCCTTCGGCGCTTCTCGTAGGAGCCATCATGATCACCATTCTGAAGCGCCTGGTGCAGTTGGTCCTCAGCTGGATCTTCGGCAAGATCTGACGACGGGGGCCGGGGCCTTCGGGGGGCGAGCCGCCGCCCTTGTGGCCCTCCCACGGGTTCGTTCAGTTGGCTCCATGGAGCTGAACCGATGAGCGAGGCCCGGATCGCCCACTTCCGTCACCGCTACCAGGCCGACATGGCTCGGGGCTTCCTGGACGATGCCGGTATCCCGTGCCGACTGCTCTCCGACGACGCTGCCGGGGGCGTCGCCTACATCGGTGGCCTTGCCGGCGCCTGGGTCATCGTGGCCGAGGAGAACGCCGATGCGGCGGTGGAGGTCCTCGGGTCCGCCGGCATGCAGCTGGGGCCTGAGGAGCCTTCGGGGCCCGCCGCAGAACTCGCGCGCAGGGCCGACACCCTCCCTCCTGTCGCCCGGTCCGATCTGGACGACCTGACCCATGCCCTCGAGAAGGCCCACAAGTCCGAGTTGAGGCATTTCCTGGGATGCCTGCTCGGCGCCACGCCGGCGGCCATCATCCCCCTGGTGGGGTTGGCCGCGAGGGGCGAGATGGCCCTCATCGCGCTGCTCACCGTCTTGATCGTTCTCAGCGAGGGACGGAAGGCCGTGAAAGCCAGCCGCGAGGTGAAACGCCTGGAAGCGGCGCTGGTCCAACTGGACGACGACACGCGGGACGAGTGAGCGCTGCGTCGGCGCCGGATCCTGGACGGCGGGTTGGCCCGGGAAACACCAGCTCCGGTGGGGCGTATCTGGGTTGGAGAACTGGCGACATCCCGGAGTTCATGGAGGTGCGTACGCGTGGTGGTTTCCTTCCGTTCTAGTGCCGTTCGTCACATAGGCGTCCTGGCGAGCCTGTTGGTCCTGCCCCTCGCTTGGAGCTGTGGAGGATCCGACGGAACGGGACCGGAGACCCCCCGTCCCACGTCTCTGGTCCTCACGCCGACCACGGCGACGCTGACCTACGTGGGTGCGAGCACCACCCTCCGGGCCAGGATCCTGGACCAGAACGGCGGAACGCTCACCGGCACCGTGACGTGGTCCAGCGACGCCCCCGAGGTGGCGACGGTGAGCAGCTCCGGCACCGTGAAGGCCGTCAAGAACGGCTCTGCCAACATCACGGCTTCGTCAGGCAACCTGACGGCGGCCGCCACGATCACTGTCCAGCAGTCGGTGGTCAGCCTCGCCGTCGTGTCAGGCAACCTGCAGAGCGCCATCGCCGGAGAGGCGCTGGCCGAGACCGTGGTGGTCCGGGCCAAGGATGCCGGCGACACCGGGGTGCCGGGCGTGACGGTGACATTCACGCCGGCCCAGGGGAGCGGATCCGTGAGCCCGGCTTCGGCGGCCACGGACGCCAACGGGGATGCTTCGACGGTGTGGACCCTCGGGGACGCCTTCGGACCCCAGGGTCTCAGTGCCAGCATCCAGGGCGGCCCCTCCGCCTCCGTGACCGCCAAGAGCCTGTCCCCGGTTCCCCTGCCGGACCTCGTGGCGGTGGGGTCGCTGCTCGTTCAACGTCCGGACCCCAGCACGCTGGACACCGTCCAGGTCCAGGTCACGGTCCGCAACGACGGCGACGCGGCTCCGGGACAGGGCGTCGAAGCCCGCCTGCTCCTCGACGGCGCCGTGATCGGCACCAAGGATCTCGGGACCATTGCCGCGGGTGCGGAGCAGGCCCTGTCGTTCACGGTGGGGCCGTTCGCCACGGGGGCCCACGAACTCCGCTTCGAAGTGGATCCGGAGAACGCCATCGAGGAACTCATCGAGTCCAACAATGTCCTCACCAAGAGCGTGCCGGTCGTTCTCCTGACCGTGATCTCTCCGGGCACCATCACGGGCCTCGGCGCCGTGGAGGACACCGAGCTGCTCTACCGCCTCGACCTACCCGGGGCCGCCAACAACCTCACGGTGGAACTCTCCGGCGGCACCGGGGACGTGGATCTCTTCCTCGAGGCCGGCAGCCGGCCCTCGAACCGGGACGACTACAACGACTGCCAGAGCGGAAGCCCCACGACGGTGGAGCGGTGCCAACTGGCCGGTGTCACGGCCGGCTCGTACTACATCCTGCTCCACGCGTTCACGACGTTCTCCGGCACCACCATGACCATCAGCCTGGATGGCGAGGTGCTGCCCTTCAACATCGAGGTGGTGTTCATCGATCACGGGTCTGCGGCGCAGGACGCCGCGATCATCGAAGCCGCGGAGCGTTGGATGTCCCTCATTCCGCTGGACATCACGGACAGTGACTTCTCGGCCCAGCCGCTGGACGAGGACGACTGCTTCGATGGGGCGCCAGCGGTGAGCGATATCGTGGACGACATCAGGATCTACGTAAGCATCGACAGTATCGATGGCCCTTCGGGCACACTGGGCCAGGCGGGCCCGTGCATTTTCCGCGGGCTCGGCCACCTCCCGATTCTGGGGTACATGCAGTTCGACTCCGCCGACATGGTCACACTCGAACAGCGGGGAGAACTGCTCCCCGTGGTGCTCCACGAGATGGGCCACGTCCTGGGCTTCGGGACGGTATGGCCGCTGTTCGAGTATCTGAAGAATCCGTCGCTGCCCAGCAATTCGGGCGCCGATACCTACTTCGACGGCCCGGGGGCCGTGGCGGCCTTCGATGCAGCCGGGGGTACGGCCTACACCGGAGGCGGGAAGGTGCCGGTGGAGAACGTGGCGGGCGAAGGCTCGTCGGACTCCCATTGGCGGGAGTCCGCCCTGGGCACGGAACTCATGACGCCCTACTTCAACTCCGGCCGGACGAACCCGCTCAGCGCCATCACGCTGAAGTCGCTCCAGGACATCGGATACCAGGTGGACGCCAGCCTGGCCGATCCCTACTCCGCGACGTTCACGGCTCCGAGTCCGGTCGCCGGGGCCACCGAGGGAATCACGCTGGACCTCAGCGGAGACGTGCTGCGTCGGCCCATCGTGTTGGTGGATCAGAAGGGACGGAGGATCCCCCTGCGGCGTTGAGGTCGG
>DATHZE010000215.1:0-26432 GCA_035458765.1 Longimicrobiales bacterium | reverse complement strand
ATGGCACGCTCCAGTTCGTATCCACGGGCCGTCGGTGCCTCGGGCAGCCACTCCTCCTGTCGGCCCATGCGTGCCATGAGATGCTGGTGGGCATAGATCTCGAAGACGAGGCGCGCATCGGGCGCTCGAGGATCGAGGCGGACCTTCACGGTGTCATCGCCCGCGAACTCCAACCCCTCCCATGGATAGACCTCGTCCACGGCCAAACCCGTCTCGACCCAGAAGCCCGGATCGTTGACGATGTTCTCCTGCTCTCTGGTGACCCACTCGTTCACCTCTTTCATCCGATCGACGTCGACCCGCACCCTGGCACCGGAATAGTTCACGATGGACCTGGGGGTGGGGATGTCGGGCGGTCCGCCGGCACACGCTGCCATCACGCCGGCCATGGCCAGAACGAAGACGCCGCGACTCGGTCCGGGGATTGGTCGACGGGACCGTAGTTGATCACTCATGACTTTGCTTGCTCCTCATCGAAAACCTTGACACCCTCTCTGCCCCGGTGGGAATTGAGGGGTACTGCCCGCACGCTGAAACAGGAAGAACATGGTGGTCACTGCCTTGACGAACGACACGCGCGAATTCCGGGCCCCCCAGAGCATGACCACGGACGAGCTCGGCGACAGCCTCGCCCGCCTCGTATGGGAGAGCTTCACGGACTTCCTGGCGCGCGAGGATCTGGAAACTCCCCTGCCCGACAACCCCGCCCTGCCTTCCGAGGACGGCATCCTGAATGACCAGGCCGCCGAAGAGGCGCTGATCTTCTTCATGTGGGCACATACTCGCGGAACCCAGCAAGCGTTCCTTGGACGTGCGCCGGCCGAGGTCATCCGCCGGGGCCTCGACGCCCTGCACCGCGCCATTTTCGACGACATGGTGGCACAGGGCACTCCCGAGTCCCAACTGCCCATCTTCGAACAGCGGGTGGGCGCCCGCTACGCCGAGTACCATCAGGCGTCCTCCGAGTCCGACGAACGTCTGGGTGAAGCCGTGTGCAGACACCTCCAGGGCTCACCCGACGACTGCCGCCAGACGGCCTTCGCCATAACCGAGCGGGCCATCGCCGTGGCCCACCCGCTCCGCGACTTTCTGGAAGAGGTGGAGTTGGTGGACTAGACGCGGCGCCCTCTTCTGTTCGTCGGAGGCCCCACCGCGTTACACCTTGCCGTCGCCCCACTTCATCCGTTCGAAGGGGCTCCTGCACGCACGGCACCAATACGTGCTCACCGAGGCGTGCGACCCGAACGCATTCATGAGCTCGGTGTCGTGGCCCTCGCAAAAGGGGCACGGCGGCGCGCTCGGCAGGCTGGCCGGCGCCTCGCCCCGGCGGGCGTCGGCGTCGTAGGAAGAGGCCATCACTCGACGAACAGCATACGGTTCCTGTCGCCCCGGGCGCGCTCACATGCATCGGAATCCGGGTGCCCCGGCCCCCGCCCGCGGACGGCATCCCATTCTGCCGCGACCGTCACCGAGTCGACGTCCACGCCGACCCCGGCGACCAGCGGGCCGACCCGGGCCTTGTAGCTCGCCACCAGATCCGCGGCCGGGGGCATCACCCCTGCCGCCACCAGCGCCATGGCACCCTCGTCCTCCGCGCCCAACCAGGCGAGCATGGGTGGAAGCATGGCACGTGTGGCCGCATCGAGGAGTCCCTTGGCCTCGTCCGATGCCGAGGTCGCGAGCCGCCGGTACCAGGCCGTCGCCAGACTTTCGTGGAACTCCTCCTCGGCGAGCATCTTCGGAACCCGTGTCGTCGCCGGCTCGAACGTCCCTCGGGAGAACCCGTCCAGAGCCACGTACAACGCTCCATCGACGAGCACCATGCCAGCGACGACGGCGGCCCAGTCGGGGAAGGGCGCGTCCAGGGGATCCACCGAGTGGTAGGCATCGTCGGGACGCTCGTGCTCGGCGGCCCCGGGGTCATCTCCCAGATCCTTGAGCATGGAGTACAGCAGGCGGGCGTGTCCCCACTCGTCCTGGCACATGGATGACGCCGCGATACCGGTTTCGATGGACGGTGCACCCAGAAGCCAGTCCGAATACCGGATGCCCATGAGGCGCTTGCTGTCGGCCAGGGAAAGGATGAGCCGGCGGAGCGCCCTCTGCGTGGTCTGGTCGAACGTCATGACGCTCCTCCCCTTCCCTTGGCGAAGGGTCCGTCGTCGCGGTTCACCGGAATGATGGCCGAACGGGGCACGACACACATCTCGAACCAGTTCTGCTCGTCGTACGTCTTCCAGGCGTAGACGCGGGCCGTTTCGTCGTCCAACGCGTCCACGTACCCGATGTGGGCCAGGGGTTCGCCCCGTTCCTTGCGGGCGAAGACGTCGTACACGAACTCACGCATGCTACCTCTCGATGTCAGAAACGGTCGTCCGCGCTCATGCGCTGACGCCGAGGGTCCGGAGCTTCCGCCGTCCCTCGGGTGAGATCCGGTCGGTGGTCCACGGTGGACTCCAGACCTCTTCGATCCCTACCTCGTCGATCCAGGGCTCCTGCTCCAGGCGATCGGTGATGTCCTCGCGTATGAACTCCATGCAGGGACATGCGGTGGCCGTGAACGTGAGCTCGACCCGCACCGTGCCGTCGACGAAGTCGACGCCGTAGATCAGGCCGAGCTCCACGAGGCTGATGGGGATTTCGGGGTCCAGGACCTCGCCCAACGCATCCCACGTCGCGGCCAACGGGTCCGACGGCGCGACCTCCAGGGGCGGGGACCACTGATCCCGGCCCCCGCTCTTGTGGGACGAGACCTGCATGGGGAGCCCCGCATCGGGCCGGGGGCCACCCCGAAGCACGGGAAGAATGGTGCTCACTCGCTCGCCGCCGCCCTCAGGCGGCCACTCCGTTCAGCCAGCGACCCACCTCGCTCCGGGAACGCTGGATCGCCTCCACGTAGGCCTCGTTCATGGGCCCGCGCGCCTTCCACCGCTCGAACACCGTGTCCCAGGTGATCTCGCCACCCTTGAAGTCCCAGCGCTTGGCAGCCGCGTCGTATTGGCAGGGGAACGGGTAGTCCAGCACGTACTCGGCCTTGGCCTCATCCCAGTGGGCCGGGGCCCGGAGGCCGAGCTGCTCGCACAGGGGCACGGTGGACGCCATCCATACCTGGCGAAGCTCGTCGTTGCTGAGCCCCTTGAGCTTGTAGTCCAACTGCCCCGAGTGGCGTTTCATGTCGTCGGGAAGGCCGAACCATTCGATGGTCATCGGGAACATCCAGTCCACGGCCCGCTGCACCATCTCCCGCGCCTCGCCTCCGGCCTTGGCGAGGCGGCGCATCCAGACCTCGCCGTGGCGGAGATGGAACGTCTCCTCCATGCCGATCTTCACCAGAGCGCGCTTCAGGGGACCGTACGAGGTATTCTCGTGGACGTCGGTGAGGAGGGTGATGCCGGCCCGGTCGAAGAAGCCCGTGGCCACCACCAGCTCGGCCCAGTTGTCCAGCGGCTGATCGAATCCGTAGGGGTGCTTGAACTCGTGGGGCTGCCGTCCGTAGACCAGGTGTTCCTTGGACTGACCCAGATCCTCCAGGAGCCGATAGGCGATGTTGGCGTGGGCCAACTCGTCCTGAATGATGGCGTGCGCGCTCACCTGGGTGTTGGTGGAAGGCGCGTACCGGGCCGCCATCCAATAGGCCGGCGCGCTCATGAGTTCCGTGTCGGCCTGAACGGTGAGCTGAACCACGAGGGCCTTTCGGTACCCTTCGGTCATCTCCTCGGTGGTCTCGACGACGTAGCCCTCCTGGACCTTCGCTTTCAGTTCGTCTTCGGTGAACGGCGTCATGTGCTGGCTTCCTCGGCGTCGTTTCTTGGCTACAGGCCCAGAGATGAACGGATGAGCGGGCTGATCCGTTCCGGGGTCCAGGGGGGTTCGAAGGTGAGCTCGACATCCGCGGTCTCCACCCCTTCCACGTCGAGAACGGCCTGCTTGGCGTCCTCGACGATCTGTCCCGCCACAGGACACATGGGGGAGGTCAGCGAGATGGTCACCTTCACGTCGGCGTCTTTGACTTCGATATCGTAGACCAGGCCCAGGACCACCAGGTCCAGACCCAGCTCGGGGTCCTTCACGCCCTTCAAGGCGTTGCGCACGTCCTTTTCCGTCAGCGCCATCGGCCGACCTTCCTTGTCGTTTCGAGCGATTCAGACCGGGCCTGCGGACTTCGGGCGCCCGCAGCACGGAGGGTTGCGTACCCTGATACGCCGCCAGGGTTCGCCGGTCGGTCCCGGGACCCCACGGGGTCTAGTGCTTCCTCGCGTAGAGCACCGAGGTCTCGGTGCGCTCGTCCCCGTGGGCCTGTCGGATGGTGCGGTGCAGGGTGGTCACCAGCTCGCCCGACGGTTTCCCATGGAGTTGAGCCACCAGGTCGGCGGCACCCAGGAACAGCCCGTGGCTCGCGTGGGACAGGACCAGTACCGCATCTCCTGCGCTCACAGTCACTTCCTGGACGCTGTACTTGAAGCCCCCGAGCATGCCGAGGGGCGGTCCATGGGCCTCGAATTCCTCCAGCGCCCCTCCGCGGCGGATCACGCCCCCGGGGACCCTTCCCGCGCTGGCCCACTCCACTCCATCGGGGCGGGCCACGAGCATGCCCACCTCGACGAACTGGTCGAACCCGTCCAGCGCCGCCGCCGAGAGTGCCTCGTTGGCCTTGGCCAGGATCTCGGGCAGCGCGGCGTAGTCCGCGGCCAGGCCCCTGATGACGGTCCTGGCCACGCCGAGGAGGTGTGCGGGAGGCAGTCCTTCCTGCCGGACGTCGAGGGTCAGGAAGGCGATACGTCCATCGCGGAGCGTCACCCAGTCCCAGACCGAACCGCCCCTTCCGGTCTCCTCGGTCGTCGTCCCCGCCGCCACATCGAAACCCTCGACGCGAGGGGCCACCGCCGGCAGAAGGACGGCCTGCAGGACCCGGCTGACCGCATGGAAGCCCCCGTCCGCCCCGACATCGGCGTCCCGAACCCCCTCCCCGCCGACCCCGGCGACGATGTCGGCGATGCGGGCCAGATCTCCAGCCGGAAGTCCCTCGAAGACGTCGATCTTCCGGAGCCGATCCATCAACTCGTCGGTGGACGCACCGTGCGTTGGCTCGGACAAGAACGTCTCCTCCATGCGGTTGTGCACCCAGCGCTCGGTCCAACGGGGCCGCGGTCGCGCGGGTCGCCTTGAGAGCGACCAATGTACCCCAAGCCGAAGGGGCCGGGAAAGACATCCTCGCCCAGTCTCCGGCCCCGTGCTTAGATTCGTGAAACTCTCCCTCAAGGTGAGCCTACGTGAGAAGCTACGGCATCATCGCGGCCCTGCTGGCCGCATTGCCCCTCTTGGCGCTCGGCCCCGCGGAGCGTGCTGCTCCTTCGCAGTGGGCGTTGCTGATCGGTATCGACGACTACGTCAACTTCGGCGACGAGGAGGGAGGGGACCTCCGAGGAGCGGAGGCGGACGCCCGACTCATGCGCAGCACCTTGGTGAACCACCTCGGGTTTCCCGAGGAGAACGTGCGCATGCTCCTCAGTGGCGAGGCCACCCGGGCCGCCATCGAGGCGGGCATCACCGACTGGCTCGCCAACGCCGTTCGGCCGGGGGACCACGTGACGATCTTCTTCGCCGGCAGCGGTTCCCAGGTGTGGGACGAGGACGACGACGAGGACGACGGCCTGGACGAGAGCATCGCCCCGGCCGACGTGCTCCCGGACAGCCCCGCCCGGGACATCACGGACGACACGTTCGGGGAATGGCTGGCGGAGCTGCCCACCGACAACGTCGTCCTCATCCTCGACAGCGGGTACGCGGACGCCGGAACGCGTTTCCCCACCCCGCTCTTCCGCTCCAGAAGCCTGGGACGCGAGACAGGGGCGCTGCCGAGGCCAGGGGGGGCCTCGCGACGGCCCACACCCGGGGTGGTGGACGAGAGCGGCTTCGACTTCGGCAACGGCGACGTCCTGCGATTGGCGGCCGCCCAGCCGTCGCAAGCGGCGGTGGATGCCCATTTCCCAGGTGTCAACGGCTCCGAGGCGTACTACGGCGGTGCCTTCACGACCTTCCTGGTCCGGGAGATCTGGAAGGCTCCCACGGAACTCTCCTACGCGGAACTGATGGAGCGGGTCGCAGCGGACCTGAGGCTCCACGGCTTGCACCAGAGGCCCTCGTTGTCGGAGGGAGATGCCCGGGAGTCGCCCGCCTTCCACGTGGAGGGCGCCGGAGCCGAGCTCACCCCGGCGTGGCTGTCGGTGCGCTCCGTCTCCGACGCGAGGGCGGATCTCGAGGGCAGCGTGGCCCTGGGCGTGGGCCCCGGTTCGGTGTTCGAGACCGACGGGGGCGCGCTCCTGCTGGTGGGATTCGCGGACGCCGCGTCGCTCGCGACCGTCGTCGTCGGGGGAAGCCCCAAGCAAGGCGAACGTGCGAGACTGGTCGGTGCCCAGTACCCAGCGACCCCCCTGCGGGTGAACGTGGCTGGCATGGATGCGGACGTCCTCAGGGTCCTGAGCGCCGCCCTGGGCAGCGACGTGGGCGTGGAACTGGTACAGGAGGCGGCGGCTTTCGGCGACCTCTTCGTGCGCCGGCGGGGAAACGAGCTGAGGGTCCTCAGCGCCGACGGGATCGTTCGGCACGACGCCATGGGCGTCAGCCCCACGGGGGCCGCAGAGTTGGCCATCAGACTACGCCATGAGGCGACCGCGCATCGGTTGGCCGAATTGGACCATCCGGCCCCGGCTTTCGACGTTCGCGTCGCGCTCGAGGCCGGAAAGACCGATTTCGCCGTAGGCGAGACCGTCTCGTTCCACGTCACGTCGGACGGTGACGGCTATCTGACCCTTCTGGACATGGGCACCGATGGAAAGGTGGTCATGCTCTACCCGAACGCGTACGAGACCGCCGTCAGGATCAGGGCCGGCCGCACGCTGTCGTTTCCGGCGGAGAACATGGATTTCGCCCTGGAGGTCTTTCCGCCGACGGGACGCCGCATGGTGCGGGCCATCGTGACCCCCACGCTGATCTTCCCGCCCCAGGATGCAGAGTACTCACAGGGAGAAGAACCGTTCGTGAGCGCCGTGTTGTCGGCAGCCGTGAGAAGCGCTGGTCGCATCGGAGAGGCGGTGCGCCTGGACACGTGGGGAACCGCCGCCCTGGCCTACGACATCCACAATTGAGCCGTTGCCAGGCCGTCGATCCCACCGACACACAGACAACCCTCAAGGAGCAATGAGATGGCGAGAATTCTGATCGTTGACGACGACGAGTCCGACCGCCTCTTCGAACGGGCGATCCTGGAAGATCAGGGCCACACCCTGTTCTTCGCGAAGGACGGCGAGGCGGCGCTCAAGACGTACCGCGACTCCGAAGTCGATCTCGTGGTCACCGATCTCTACATGCCGGGAGTCAATGGCCTGCGCCTCATCAAGCAACTCAAGGCGATGGACCCCGCGGTGTTGATCATCGCAGCGTCGGGGGTGGCAAAGGGGCAGCTCGACCGCGCGCTGGAACTGGGCGCCGGGAAGGTACTCGCCAAGCCGTTGGACCCTCATGCCCTCGCGGACGCGGTGCGTGAGCTTCTCGACCGTTCGGACCCGTGGAGCGGCCTCGTTCGCTAGAGACGCCTGGAGAGGCATCCCGGTGACTTCCGGTTGCGCGAGGGGGGCCGCGGGCCCCGAGGCGGACTTGACCATGGTCCCGATCACGACCTACGGTTCGGCCTCCGACTTCGGTCGGGCCCCGCTCGTCCCGCACTCCTCTGCGAAAGACCCGCCATGAGCTCCGAAATCCAGCGCATCGCCATCAATACCGGAGGCGGCGATGCCCCAGGTCTCAACGCCGTGATACGAGCCGTGGTCCTGGCCGCCGAGGAGATGGGTTGGGAGGTCTACGGGATCGAGCGAAGCTACGACGGCCTGTTCGAGGAGGGCGGTGTCGTGCGGCTCGATCGCTCTGCCGTACGCGGCATCACCCACCTGGGCGGGACCATCCTGGGAACCACGAACCGCGGCAATCCGCTCAAGTGGCCGGTCAAGGAGCCCGACGGCACCACCACCTACAGAGACCGCTCCGACGACGTGATCCAGGCGTTGAAGGACCACGGCATCGACGCTCTGGTGGCCATCGGAGGCGACGGATCCCTCACCATCGCCCATCACCTCTTCAAGCGGGGCCTCAAGGTCGTGGGGGTCCCCAAGACCATCGACAACGATCTGGCTGCCACGAACCTCACCTTCGGCTTCCAGACCGCGGTGGCCACCGCCACGGACGCCATCGACCGTCTCCACTCCACGGCCCAGGCCCACGAACGCGTCATGGTGGTCGAGCTCATGGGCCGGAACGCGGGGTGGATCGCCCTCTATTCGGGCGTCGCCGGAACCGCCGACGTCATTCTCATCCCCGAGATCCCCTACGACCTGGCGGCGGTCTGCTCGAAGATCGAGTCCCGGTACGACAGTGAGGGTCGGGGCTTCGCCATGGTGGTCGTGGCGGAGGGCGCCTATCCCAAGGGCGGCCAACCCCACTTCCTGCGCAGGGACGGAGGACAGGTCCGGTTGGGCGGCATCGCCGAGGAGATCGCGCAGCAGATCAACGAAGGCACGGGGCGGGAGACCCGGTCCCTGGTTCTCGGACACCTCCAGCGCGGTGGCGGTCCCAACGCCTACGACCGCCTTCTCGCCCTCCGCTTCGGCGCGGCGGCCGTGGGTCTCATCCGGGACGGCGCGTACGGCTGCATGGTGGCCCTGGACCCGCCCAACATTCTGGCCGTGCCCCTGGGGCAGGCCATCGCCCGCATCAAGACCGTTCCCCTGGAGTCGGACGTGATCCATACGGCACGAAGCCTGGGGATCAACCTGGGGGACTGAGCCTCCCCGGGTCGACACGGAACTCTCTGCTGACCCTTGCCACCCTTGGGCTGCGGGATCATCAGAAATAGTTTGTTGAAACTCTCCCCCGCTCGACCAACAGGAAGCCGCCCATGGGCACGGACCCCAACCTCTACGTCGGCCTTGCCCTGGATGAGGAAACGGGCAAAGCCTCCTCCGAACGGGTCCAGATCCCGAGTCACGACTTCACCACCCATGGCGTGATCGTGGGCATGACCGGGTCCGGAAAGACCGGACTCGGCGTCGTCCTCCTGGAAGAGGTCCTCGCGGCAGGGATCCCTGCCCTGATCCTGGACCCCAAAGGGGACATGGGAAACCTCGCCCTGTGCTTCCCGGATCTGGCCGCCGGAGACTTCCAGGCCTGGGTGGACCAGGGAGAAGCCACCCGTGAGGGCATCTCCACCGCGGAATTGGGCGCCCGCACCGCCGAGCGGTGGCGCTCCGGGTTGGCGGCAGCCGGCGTCGATCCGGCCTCGCTGCGTCGGTACCGGGACAGCGTGGAGATCAGGATCGTCACACCGGGCTCCACCGCCGGAGTCCCCGTCAACATCCTGGGCGACCTCTCCGCACCCGAGGCATCGTGGGACACCCACGGCGAGACGCTCCGTGACGAAATCGAGGGGCTGGTGTCGGGGCTGTTGGTGCTGGCCGGGATCGAGGGAGACCCCCTCACAAGCCGGGAGCACATCCTTCTTTCCAACCTCGTGGAGCACGCTTGGCGCGCAGGCACGGACCTGGACATGGCCTCGCTCCTGGGTCAGATCCAGAACCCGCCTCTGCGCCGACTGGGCGTCTTCGAGATGGAAGCCTTCTATCCGGCCAAGGACCGCATGGCCCTGGCCATGAGGCTCAACGGACTCATGGCGTCGCCCTCCTTCGCGGAATGGATGGAGGGTGAGCCCCTGGACATGGAGTCCATGCTGCGCGCGCCCGATGGACGACCCCGAGCGAGCATCGTGTACCTGTCGCATCTCTCGGAAACGGAGCGACAGTTCGTCGTGACCCTGCTCCTGTCGAAGATGGTCACGTGGATGCGTCAGCAGCCGGGCACGTCCGACCTGCGTGCCATGGTCTACGTGGACGAGGTCTTCGGCCTGGCGCCTCCCACGGCGGAGCCGCCGTCGAAGAAGCCCATGCTCACCATCTTCAAGCAGGCCCGAGCCCACGGCGTGGGGATGGTCGTCGCGACGCAGAACCCGGTGGACCTGGACTACAAGCTCATGGCCAACGCCGGAACCTGGATGGTGGGCCGACTGCAGACGGAACGGGACAAGGCCCGCATCCTGGAAGCGCTACGCTCGGCGTCCGGGGAAGTGGACGTGGGCGCCTGGGACGCGCGCATCGGAGCGTTGGGGAAGCGGCAGTTCCTTCTCAAGAGCGCGCGTTCGACCCAGCCGGTGCTCTTCACCACGCGGTGGGCGATGTCCTACCTGCGGGGTCCCATGACCCGCGCGGAACTCCTGCGCCTGCGGACCGGAAGGGCCGATGCCGCGGCGGGCGAAGCGAAGCCTGCCCCACCGCCCGAACCCGCCCTGGCGGCAGACGAGAGCCCCCTCGCTCCTACCGTTTCCGGGGATGTCCCCGTGGGATATCTGGACCCCGCCGCGCCCTGGAGTCGGGACGTGGGCGCGGACTCGGGAACGGAGCGTCACGAAGCCGGCGTCGCCGTTCGGGTGAGGCTCCTCTTCGATGACGACCGAGCCGACCTCCGCCACGAAGAGGAGTGGGAGGCGGTGATCTTTCCCCTCGGGCCTTCCCCCCGGGCCGACCAGGCCCGGGTCGTGGACTACGACGAGCGGGACTTCCGGGACACGCCCCCGGACGGCGCACGCTACGTGCTTCCCGCGGCGCCCATCCACAAAGCGGACTTCTTCCGAACGCTGAAGAAGGACTTCGAAGAACACCTCTACCGTTCTCGCACCGTGACGGTATTCCGCAACGCCGCGCTGAAGCTCTTCTCGAGGATCGGGGAGTCCGAAGGAGACTTCGTGGCCCGGTGCACCGAGGTGGCGGAGGACGCCGCCGACGCCGATGCCGCCAAGCTCCGCGACCGCTTCGAGAAGAAGCTGTCAACCGCGCGGCGCCGGAAAGAGGAAGCCGAGCGCCGGGTTCGGGAGCTGGAGGTGGACGTGGGCCAGCGCAAGCAGCAGGAGGTGATATCCGGCGCGGGTGAACTCCTCTCCATGTTCCTGGGAGGACGCCGCCGTGTGCGCAGCCTCTCCGGCGCGGCCTCGCGGCGATCCCAAACCCGCCGCACCCAGGAACGTCTCCAGAGCGCGGCGGAGAAGATGGAGGACTACGACGAGTCCATCCGTGAGTTGGAGGACGAGCTCTCCGAAGAACTGGAGAGGCTGTGGGATTCGTGGAAAGCGTCAGCCGAGGACGTCGAAACGCTGGACGTCCCCCTGGAAAAGAGCGACATCCGGGTCGACGAACTCCGTCTGTTCTGGGCGGCCAGGCGTTAGCGCACCGACTCCACGCGGATCTTCACGGAGTAGTCTTCCGGTCGGATCGGCACCCCGGCGCGGGGCGCCGGATGGAGCTCGAGCAGGGTGACGCGAACCCCGTTCCACTCGGCCGCCTGCGGCTGCAGCGCGCTGTTGACCTGCAGGGGGAAGGTGGGTCCCATTCCCATCCGGATGCCCAACTCCACCACGGCGTTCCCCTCCCAGACGCACACGACATCCACGGGGCACCGAGAATCCTCGAGTACCCGCGCGAACACGATCTTCACCACGCTTCCACCCACCGCCAACTCCTCACCGGCCCTGAGGGTCATGTCGGTGGTCGCCGGCACGACGGTGGGATCGGGAGCCAAGTCCGGTTCCGCCGGATTCCCGCAAGCCGCCATCGACAGCAAGAGCGCCCCCATCATCATCCTCTTCATATCCCCACAACTCCGTCTGGTTGTCGTTCCCCACATCCTCCACCTATTTAGACGACCCGAAGGCGGAAAACGTGACAGCCTCCCCTCCTTTTCACTCCCCGCGCAGGACCCTGGAGGGATCCACCGCCCCGGCGCGCAGGGCCGGCACCAGCGCGGCCAGCATCCCGATCCCCAGGAAGATCAAGGCCACCGCCGCATACGTGTCGGCGGACCGGGGATCGAGGCCAAGCAGGAATGCGGCGAGGATGGGCGACGCCAGCCACGCGAGGAGGAGTCCCACCGCAACCGCCGGCACGAGCTGCCATGCGGCCAGAGCCAGAACGGATCGCACCAGCGTCGCGCCGTCGGCGCCCAGGGCCAACCGGACGCCCAGCTCCCGACGCCGCTGGCGGACCCTGAACGAGAGCAGACCATAGAGGCCCACCATGGCCACCAGCAGCCCGGCGGATCCCCCTGCCACGGCCATGCTCGCCAACGCCCGGGGAATGCGCATCATGTACGCGTGCGCCTCCGCCACCGTGCGGACGCCCCATAGCGAAAGAGCCGGATCCACCGCCGCCACGGCCCTGCGCAGCTCGGGTGTCAGCAGAGCACCGTCTCCGCTTCCCCTCACCACGATCCAGACCTCCCGTGCCTCGACCTGGGACAGCGGCACGTAGACCCGCTCGTTGCGGACCCGCTCACCGGCACCCAGGTCCGCGTCGGCCACCACACCCACCACGGTGAACCACGACACGGAGTCGGCCCGGGCCAGACGCACCTGACGACCGAGCACGTTCTGATCCGGCGAAAAGCGGCGAGAGAAGGTCTCGTTGACCACCGCCACCCGCGGACCGGCACCGTCGTCGCCGGGGGCGATCGTCCGTCCCGCCCGGAGGGGCAGATCGAACGCGTCGAAGAACTCCGGCGTCACGGCGTTCCAGCCCGTGGACGCCTGCGCCTCGGGTCCCGCCAATTGGGAACCCAGCACTTCGAGTCGTGAGAACGGCTCGGCGTAGCCCGGGGCTCCGAGCGCCAGAGCCGTGAACCGAGCGCTCGGCATGGCGTCCAGGGACGCCTCCAGCTCTCCAACGCGGCTCGATGACTCGCCGTCGGCCCCTTCCGCACGGGAATCCACCGACGCCAGGAGAACTTCCTGGACCGGAAGCGAGTCTCCGAAGCTCCGCGACGCCACCAGGGAGCGACCCGTCAGCCCGGCGGCCACCAGGGCCCCACACGACAGGGCGAGTTGGGCCGTGACGAAAGCGTTGCTCCACGCCCCGCCTCCCCGCACCGCCGAGCCGGCTCCCTCTTCTTTGAGCACCCGCTGCACGTCGGCGCGCAGGACCCGCACGACCGGAAGGATTCCGGCCACCAGTGCGGTGCCGACCACAAGAGATGCGGTAAAGGCCAGAACCGTCCCGTCCACGGCCATGCGCATCCAGAAGTACCCGAAGTGCTCCGTCGCCAGGGTGCGCTCGACGGTGGTCACAGCCGCATCGGCCATGAGGAGGCCGATGCTCCCGCCGACGGCGGCGAGGATCAGGGACTCCAGGAAGAGTTGGGTCCCGATCTGGAGCCGGCTCGCCCCCAGGGCCGTCTGGATACCCAGGGCCCGCACACGTTCGGTGGCCCGGACCAGGAGAAGGTTGGCCACGTTGGCGCACGCGATGAGCAGCAGGCAGAGCGCCACCAGGACCAGGCCACCGAACGCCACCAACTCTCCACCCTCGCCCCGGCCTCCCGTGTAGTTCTTCACCGCCAGCCGTCCACCGGTGCGCTCGACGTCCCGGACGGCGTCTCCTCGCTGCCAGCGCGGCGCCAGCTCGGCCGTAGCGGTCTCCAGCGTGGCCTCGGGCGCCAGGCGCCCTACCAGTTCGAAGGCCTCGTCCGGAGCCGTCACGGGGTCCCGGAGCACCCACAGGTTCTGCTTGAACGGGAAGCCGAAGCCGGGCGGAAGCACGCCCACGACCGTGCGGAGCGCTCCCCCCAGTTCCACGCTTCGCCCCAGGGCGGCGGCGTCGCCGCCGTAGAGCTCCTGCCAGACTTCGAAGCCGAGCAGCACCGTGCCGTCGGCCTCGTCCGGCGTGGGAAACCGTCCTACCTCGGGACCGACGCGGAGCAGCGGGAGCACCTCCGGGGTCAGGGCGGCGCCGGAGATGCGCGCCGCGGCCCGGTCCCGGTCCACCAACGTTCCGCCGAAGGTCTGGAACCCGCCCAGCGCCGCCAGCGCCGCCGAGCCCTGGAGCGACGCCAGGTCACGCCCCGTGATTTCGAGGGACCGGCCGTCACGCTCGGGCTGGACCACGTCCACGCGGACCACCCGGTCCCCTTCGGGTACCGGAAGCGGTCGTATCCCACCCACCAGGAAGCTGAAGAAGGTGGCGGGCAGGGCCAGCCCCAGCGCCAGAATCGAGATCGCCAACAGACTCGAAGAGGGATCGCGGAGCAGGCCCCGGGCCGCCATGGTGAGGGCGAGGCCGGGTCGGAGCGTCGGTAGGGAAGTTCGGAACATGTTCAACAGGGGTTCGAGCCACGGCAGACCCCGATCCAGACGAGTCTTCCTTCGGAGATGTTACGATCCGGGCGCCGCCAACTCCAACCGGGCCTTCGTCAGGGCAACGTCCGGCTCCAGCCGGGCGCCGAAGCCCTGGACGGTGTCGGTGACGCACACCGTGGTCACCACCTCCGGCGGAGTCGCCGCCCGCGGGGCGGGGACCTGGGCCGGTTCCAGCGGAAGGATGGTCACCACCAGCCCCGCCATCCGCGCGAGCCTCTCTCGTTTCGTCATCGCCCCACCCTCTCCAACGTGTCGTCACCGGCGGGGTGAGATACGGGAGTACCCTACCGCGATTACGGATCGCGTATCCCCTGCGCTTGCGTCGATGCGCTCCGGATTCGATCCTTTGCCCCCTCCCGCGAACCCCGGACCGCCCATGGACCCCACTGAGACCGAGACCCCCGAGGCACCCTCGTTCCGCCACACCCTCGTGCGCGTGATGACCGTTCAGGTGGTGACCCTCATCCTGCTCTGGGTCCTCCAGACGCGGTACAACGGGTAGCCTCGTGCATCCCATCAACTGGATCATCGTCGTCGGATACCTGGTGTACGTCGTCGTGGATGGCGTGCGTCGCTCCAAGGGCACCACGGAGATCGAAGGGTACTTCCTGGCGAACCGGAGTCTTCCGTGGTGGGCTGTCGGGCTCTCGGTCATGGCCACCCAGCTCTCCGCGGTGACCATGATCGGCACCACGGGACAGGGCGCCACCGACGGCATGCGCTTCGTGCAGTTCTATTTCGGACTTCCTCTGGCCATGGTGATCCTGGGGGTCACGCTGGTCCCCTTCCTGCACGGGGCCAAGGTCTTCACGGCCTATGAGTACCTGGAGCGCCGGTTCGACGCGAAGACCCGGTCGCTGACCAGTTTCCTCTTCCTGATGTCCCGCGGGATGTCCTGCGGGACCATCCTCGCCGCGCCGGCCGTGGTCTTCTCGGCGGTGTTCGGGTGGGATCTCACCTGGTCCGTGGCCCTCATCGGCATCCCCACGGTGATCTACACCATGATCGGGGGAGTCCAGGCCGTGACGTGGGCCGACGTGAAACAGATGGTGCTCATCGTCGTGGCCCTGGTCGGAATGGTGGTGGTCCTTCTTGTGAAGATGCCCGTCTCACCGGACGAGGCGCTGCACATCGCCGGCGCCACCGGGCGTCTCAAGATCTTCGACTTCAATTTCACCCTGAACGAGACGTACACGTTCTGGTCGGGCATCCTGGGGGGCACCTTCCTCATGCTGTCGTACTTCGGTACCGACCAGAGCCAGGTGCAGCGGTACCTCACGGCGAAGTCCGTCCCCGAGGCGCGCAGCTCGCTCCTGATGAGCGCCTACTGGAAGATTCCCCTGCAGGCGCTGGTGCTGCTGGTCGGCATCCTGGTCTTCGTGTACTACCAGTTCCAGGCCCCGCCGCTCCTGTACAATCCAGCCCACGAGGCCCAGGTGCAGGAGGTCCGCGGCCCCGAGTACCGGGAGCTCCAAGCGCGATACGGCCAGGCCTTCGCCGCCCGTGAAGTCGCCGCACGCGCCACGGCCGACGCCCCTGAAAGCGCCGCCGCGGCCGCAGCCATGGACGTCTTCCTGGCTCGGGAAGCCGACGTGGAGACCATCCGGGACGAAGCGCTGACCATGGCGGGCGAGGTCACCGGAGAGTCCCCCCGGGACGTGAACTACATCATCCCGCGCTTCGTGCTTTCCGAGTTGCCCATCGGTCTTTCCGGCCTCTTCATCGCCGGCGTCATCGCCGCGGCCATGTCCAGCATCGCGGCGGAGTTGAATTCCCTGTCCACCGCCACCGTCATCGACTTCTACCGGCGGTGGTACAAGCCCGTGGCAAGCGACGCCCATTTCCTTTCGGTATCCAAGTGGGCAACCGGCTTCTGGGGTCTCTTTGCCTGCGTGGTGGCCACTCAGGCGGCGACGCTGGGTTCCCTCATCGAGGTGGTGAACCGGTTCGGGTCCTTCTTCTACGGCTCGATCCTGGGCGTCTTCCTGCTCGCCATGGTTCCCCGGTCACGCGCCGTCGGTGCCTTCTTCGGCCTGTTGGCGGGAATGGCGGCGGTGGCCGCCGTGAACTTCGGGGCGCCCCAGGTCTCCTTCCTGTGGCACAACGTCGTGGGCGCATTGACGGTGCTGGCGGTGGGGGTGGTGCTCAGCAGGGTCGTGCCGGAGAAGGGCTGATCGAAGGCTGTTCGCCAGGCCCCTCACAGCATCGGGCGGGTCCTGCCCATGACCTCATCGCGCCAACGGGCAAGCCACCCGTCCAGGTGGGCTGCCAGCGTGTCCGCAGGGACCACCTCGAAGCGGAGCAGTGGCCGTACGTCGGTCACCCAGGACGGTTCCCCCTCCAACGCACCTTCCACAGCGGGCATCTGGGCGAAGTGCTCCGCCAGGCCCACCCGCACGTCTCTGCTGCCCAGCCACGCCACGAACGCGGCGCCTGCGGCGGCATGGGGCCCACGCACCACGCTCCCCACCCCCCGAAGCAACGCAGGGGAGCCCGACTCCGGAATGCGGAAGTCCACGGGGCGACCACCCTGCTTGGCGGTCTCGGCCAGCGACAGGGGCAGCAGCGCCACGGAGACCTCGCCGGCACCGAGCCGGCGGACGAGCTCGGCTCCATCCGTCACGTAGCCTCTCCGGGCGGCATCCAATCGGGCCAGCCAATCGAACCCCGGGGCATCGTCCCCGCCCTCCCTCCTCATCCGGGCGACCCTTGTGCCGATGAACGCGGCCATGGCCTCGGACCCTCTGGGGTCCGGCAGCAGGACGTCGTCCGCCCACCGCGGATGCAGAACGTCGATCCAGTCCCGGGGAGCCCTGCTGCGGGAAGTGCGCTCGGCGTTGAACGCCAGCACCACGGGATCCGCGACCCAGCCCGTCCAGCGTCCGCGGGCGTCGCGCATCTCCTCGGGCACCGCGGCGCCCCACGCGGGCATGGACTCGGCAAGCAGCCCCTCGGCGGCTCCCTTCGCCATGAGCCAGGACGGCGCACCCATCCAAACGTCTGCGGTCGGGTTCGCCGCCTCAGCGCGAAGGCGCTCCAGCGCTTCCGTCCCGGGCACGGCCTCCAGTCGGATGACCTGACCCGGGTGGGACGCCTCGAATGCGTCCTCGATCCACGCGGCGACCTCCGTCCCCGCCGACATATAGACCACCAGGGCAGGTTCGGGCGCGGCGCACGACGACACTCCACCGAGCGTCACCACCGCCGCGATGCCGGCCACGCCCGCCCGCCCCCACGATCGCATGCTATCCGCTCCTCGTATTCAACTTACGGGTCGGTACTGTCTCCAGTCCTTCGCGTTCAGAGACAGCAGGTTGGCGAACAACCTGTAGGCGCCCGGCACCCCGGAGGCCCACTGCCGGAAGAACGACAGCGCAGCATATGCGTATATACCGTCGCCCACCGCTGCGACCAGCAGCGCCCCACGGGTCGGGGCGTCGCCGTTGTCGCGCATCTCCAACAGCGGCGTGTAGGCGTCGTCCCACTGGCTCATGAAGTAGAGGCCTCGCTCCTGGACCCACCCCTCGAAGTCGTCCTGGGTGATCTTGTTGGGCGACGTGAAGAGGGGCGCATCAGGCTGGAGGATCTCGACCTCGGCGGTCTCGTCCGTGACCCGGTCCGCCGGCCGTCCCATGTCCAGGGGAAAGGGCGCGTACCCGCCCTGGGGAAAGTCGTACTGGTTGTACTGGACCAGGACGGTTCCTCCCGCCCTGGCGTAGTCCAGAAGCTGTGCGTTGGCGGCCTTCAGATCTTCTCTCGGCTCATAAGCGCGGACGCCGACGACCACCACGTCGTAGTCGTGGAACCGGCCTCCGCGAACCTCGTCGGGACCCAGGAGCGTCACGTCCGCGCCCATCTGGCGGATGGCCTCGGGGCCGTCGTCCCCGGTGCCCATGATGTAGCCGACCTTGAGACCTTCGGCGACACGCACCGGAAACACGTTGACCCGGGCTTCGGCGGGTGTGAACAGCGCCGCCCGCTCGATGTGCTCGTAGTCGATGATGTCGAAGCCCTGGGCGTACACCGTGCCATCGGCAGCCACCATCTCGGCCCGGAAGCTGTGTTCGCCAACGGCGACGTCACCCGAGGGCCGCACCTGGAACGCGAAGGAGCGCTCCAGTCCCTCGGAGGGGAGGTCCACCTCGTACGCCTCGGGAGTAACGGACCACCCGGCGGGCGCCGCCAACCGCACGCGACCGCGGTTGCCCCCCGAGCTTTCGTTGCGGACCGCCACGGTGAGTGTACGGGACTCGTCCAGGGCCTGTGGCCACACCATACCCTCCGGCGTGACGGCGACGGAGGCCTGGGGCACCACGAGGACCGGGCGACGGAATTCGCCACGGGCGGGATTCACGCCGACGTAGTTCCACGGCACGTTCGTGGCCACCGCTACCTGGCCGTAGGCCCCGTCCACGGAGAACCCGAACGAGCCTTCCACGGGCGCCGGGTCCCGGGGGAGACCCCAGAGGTGGGGCTCGTCGGGCCAGTCGTAGAACGACCCCTCCCGGGGCTGACGCAGATAATAGAGCTGCGAGAAGGAGGCGTCCTCGGGCAGCAGAACCGTGAAGCTCCAGGTCGCCATGCTCTGTGGCGCCAGGCTCCCGTCGGGCCGGAGGCCCTGGCTCCTGGACCCGGTCGCCCGCCATCCGGAGGGGAGGTCCAGGGCGGCCGTCGCGTTCGCCAGAACCAGCGGACCCCCGTTCCAGATCGTGGCCGTGACGGACACGCTCTGGCCCGGCGTGACGACATCGTCGTCGGAGCGCACGTCCAACACGACGCCTGCGGCGGAGAGCAGGGCCCACCGCGCAAGAGCGCGCTTCTGCCCCAGCGCCAACCGAAACTCCGTGGCCGCGGCATCGGCTGAAGCGCCCTCCGCCTGGTTCAGATGGTCCAGGGCGTCCCGAAGGGGCCCAACCACCGCGAACGGGTCGGCGCCGCCGAATGTCCGCTGCGCCTCCGCCAGGGCAGCCCGGTACGCCTCCAGGTGGGGCCGCACGTCGGCCGCCACGTCGGCGGGCAAGGATCCGGCGGCCCCCGCCAGTGTCGTATCCACCCCGGCGAACAGACCTCCGTCGGCACCCTCTCCGGAGCGATCCCTCTCCAGTCGCACGCCCGAGGCACGCGGGCCCATGGGTTGGGGAGCGCCCATGTCCTGTGACCGATGGAAGCTTCTGCTCTCCATGGAGAGTTGAAACTCCGAGCGGCCCAGAAGCGGATCATACGTCCCGATCTCGAAGACCGTCGTGGCCTGATCCGGACGGCGACGCGTCAACCCGTACAGCTTGGTGGGGGCCCACGCCTCCACGCCCCGGGACAGTTGATCGGGAAAGCGCGAAGGGTCACCGGCCACGTCGAAGGCTTCTCGTGCGAGAATCCCCGAAGCCTGGTGATGCCCATGCCCATCGGACGGATCGCCGCGGAAGACCGCGAGGATCACCTGCGGGCGGAATCTGCGGATGACCCACACCACGTCGGAGAGCAGGGCCTCGCGCGGCCAGATGGTCAACGCCTCGTCAGCGCTCTTGGAGAAGCCGAAATCGAAGGCACGGGTGAAGAACTGGCGCCCACCATCCAGGCGACGCGCGGCCTCCAGCTCCCCGGTGCGGATGATGCCCAGACCATCCCACAGTTCCGGGCCCAGGAGGTTCTGTCCGCCCTCCCCCCGGGTGAGGGCCAGGTATGCCGTCTGCGCTCCCTGCCCCCGGGACAGTTCCGCCAGGATACTGGTATCCTCGTCGTCGGGGTGGGCGCCGATCATGAGCACCCGCTTCACACCGTCCATCTGACGCAGCAGGAGACCCGTGGCGACCAGGCCGGTCCCCGGAAGGGACTGGGCCGAGGCAGAAACGGCCAGGAGGTTCGCGAGAACGAGGACCGAGGCGGATACCCCGAGCCGAATCCGTCCGAATGCCATCGTTGCTCCGTGTGCTGAGTAGGCAGTGCGTCCCCCGGCTTCGCAGCACGGGGAGCCTTCCAAGCTAGAACGCGCGAGGAATCCTGTAAGCCCCCGTCACGCCCCCGGGGTTCCCCGCGGCCACGGCAGCGCCAGCGACGCCGGCGCACGGGACCGCCCCACCCAACCCGCCAATGCCGCCAGGGTGAGCAGATAGGGGAATGCAAGGAACAGCTGATAGGGGAGGTCGAGGCCCAGGGTCTGGAGAAAGAACTGGAAGGCCGACGCCGCCCCGAAGAAGAGCGCCGCGGCGAGCACCCACAGGGGATTCCATCGACCCAACACCACGACGGCGATGGCGATGAAGCCCCGTCCCGCGGTCATGTTCTCGCTGAACGTGCCCGCGTGGGCCAGGGCGAGATGGGCCCCGGCGACGCCGGCCAGGGCACCGCCGAAGATGGTGGCCGTCGCCCGGGTCCACCGCACCCTGACGCCGGCAGCCTCGGCGGCGGCCGGCTCTTCCCCGACCGCCCGCAGTTCCAGTCCCCATTCGGTCCTGAACAGGAAGTACCAGAGCGCGGGAGCCAGCGCGTACGCCAGGTAGGCGGTGGGCGCCTGCGCGAAGAGCGCCCGGCCCACCAGGGGAATGTCCGACAGAAGGGGGATGGGAAGCGGGGCCAGCGTGGGCAGGGTGAGAGCCGTGCCCGTGGCCCCGAAGCGGGCCTGATATACCGCCCCGGTGAAGCCGAGCCCCCCCAGCGTCACGGCCGTGCCGGTGATGATCTGGTCGGTGTTGAGGCCCACCACGAAGGCCGCGAAGACCGCCGCCACGACCAGACCCGCCGCCGAGCCAGCCAAGACCCCGGTTGCCGCCGATCCGAAGAACAGGGCCCCCACGGCGCCGCCAAGGGCCCCTGCGATGAACGAACCCTCCAAGCCGATGTTGATGACGCCGCTGCGCTCCGTCACCGTCTCGCCCAGCGCCGCCAGGGCCAGGGGCACGCCCAGACGTACCGAGGCCTCGAGGAACGCAGCCAGGGCCGCTGCCTCAACCATGGACGCCCCCCCGGACCACGCGCCGCCGCAACTGGTCCACCGCCAGCACCGACAGGATCACCAGCGCCTCCACGGCGATCACCCAGGTGGCCGGAATCCCCGCCACGCGCTGCATGGAACCGGCACCTCCCTCCAGGGCGCCGAAGAGAATGCCCGTCACCACCACCACGCCCGGGTGGAGTCCCGCGAGGAGGGCCACGGCGATGGCCGTATACCCCCAACCCGGAGACAGGCCCTCGTAGAGGGCAAACGTCACCCCGCTGACCTCCACGCCGCCCGCGAGGCCCGCCAGGGCCCCCGACGTCAGGAACGCCACCCACACGGTACGGCGGGCGTCCATGCGCCCGGCTACGCGCGCCGCCCCGGGCGCGGCCCCTACGCTTCGAAGTACGAAGCCGGCACGGGTCCAGCGAAGCAGGGCCCACAAAGCGACCGCCAGGGCCACGGCGATCAGGAAGCCCACGTGCAGGCGGGTGCCCGGAAACAGTGCGGGAAGACGTGCTCCGGCCGCGATGGGGTCCGTCTGGGGAAAGACCCCCCGTGCTTCCTGCAGGGGTCCGTGGACGGCGTAGGCCGCCAGGTTGATCCCCACGAAGTTCATCAGGAGCGTAGTGATCACTTCTCCCACACCCAGCCGGAGCTTCATGACGGTGGGTACGAGGGCCCACATCATGCCGGCCCCGGCCGACGCACCGAGCACGGCCGGCACGAGGACCCATGCAGGAAGGTCACCGCCCGACAGGCCGACCCACGCACCTGCCACGGCGCCCGCGTAAAGCTGTCCTTCCGCACCGATGTTCCAGACCCCGGCCCGGAACGCCAAGGCTACCGCGAGGCCCGTCAGGATCAGTGGGACCGAACGCACCATCGTCACCGACAGCAGCGCCTCGCGACTCCCGACGGCACCCGCCACCAGCGCGCCACCCGCCAGGCCCGCATCGTATCCGCCAGCGACCAGCATGAGCCCCGCCACCACGATCGTGGCGAAGAGTGCCAGCAGCGCAGCCCAAGCCGGGCCCAGTCGCCGCAGAGCGTCACGCATGGTTGGCCGCCAGCATGAGGGCGCCGACACCTTCCCGGCTGCGGGCTCCGTCGGGCACGGACGTCAGCCGACCGCGCACCATGACGAAGATGCGATGGGAGAGCGCGAGCACCTCGTCCAGATCCGTGGAGATGAGAACCACCCCCGGCGGCTGGTCCGCCTGACCGAGCCTCTGGAGTTCCCCATGCACGAACGCAGCGGCGGCCACGTCGAGCCCCCGGGTCGGGTTCTCCGCCACCAGCAGGTCGCGGGCCATCTCCAGCTCCCGGGCCACGACCAAGCGCTGCTGGTTCCCGCCCGAGAGCGTGGCCGCACGTACCCCAGGACCCGCAGCCTTCACGTCGAACCGGGCCAGCAGGTCCCGGGTCTGGGCGCGCAGCGCGCTCCAGCGCACCAGCATGCCGCCGGGCCCCGACGCGAAGCGCGCATCCCGATGAAGTCCCAGGGCCACGTTCGAGGTGAGATCGAAGTCCCCCACCAGGCCTTCCAGGGTGCGGTCCTGCGGGATGAACCCCACGCCGTCCGGCACCGTGGCGGAGCCTTCGGTGGGAACGGAGCGCCCCGACAGCACCAGAGCCAACTCGTGTTGGCCGTTGCCCTCCACCCCGGCGACCCCGACCACCTCTCCACGGCGCACATCCAGGGTGGCGTCATCCAACGCCCACGACCCCCGGCCATCCCATACTCTCGCCCTCGCCAGGGTGGCGACGACCTCGCCCGGAACGCGCGGCATGGGTGTTCCGTCATCCTTCCAAGCGCCGACGGCGATGGGGTCGGTCTCCGCACTCCCGACCATGGCCCGGATGAGCTCAGGCGCATCGACTTCAGACCTGTGGGCTGCCAGGACCGTCCGGCCTCGACGAAGCACGGTAACGCGGTGAGCCACGCCCAGGATTTCGTCCAGCTTGTGCGCCACCAGCACGACGGCCCGACCCCCGTCGGCGAGGTCGCGCAGGAGTCCAAACAGGTTCTGCACCTCGGAGGGAGCCAACACTGCGGTGGGCTCGTCCAGGACCAGAACCCTGGGTTCCCGCAGCAGCGCCTTGAGAATCTCCACGCGCTGCCGGTCTCCGACGCCGAGGTGCTCCACGTTGACGTCCAGCGGCACCCCGAGGCCGGTCCGCCGGCTCAGTTCGTCCACGCGGGCGGAGATGTCGGCGAGGGGGAGTCGGAGTCGCCAGGCGGCGGACCGGAGCCCCAGCGCCAGGTTCTCCAGCACCGACAACGTGGGCACCAGCGTGAAGTGCTGATGCACCATGCCGACACCTGCGTGCCACGCATCCCTGGGGCTTCGCAGGACCCGCTCTTCTCCGCCGATCTCCACGACCCCGGCGTCGGGCGGGAGCATGCCGGCCAGGACGTTGAGGAGCGTGGTCTTCCCTGCCCCGTTCTCCCCAAGAACCCCATGAACCTCGCCGGCATGTACCTCGAGATCCGCACCCCGCAGCGCCTCCACGCTCCCGAAGCGCTTGGTGATCCCGTGGAGGCGGGCCGGAAACGACTGGGTCACGGAACGCCGATCTCGCCGTCCACGAAGGGGACCCTGGGCACCTCCAGTTCCGAGGCCCGAATCCGTGCTCGCGCCTCCTCCATGCTCTGGATCAGCGCAGGGGGAATCTGGCTCATGAGGGCGGGGTTGAGCACGAAGTCGATGACGTCGTCCTTGGCGCCAGCGAAGAGGGGGGCGCCACCCAACGCGCCTGCCTGCCAAGCCCGGGCGGTCTCCAGGAAGGACTGGGGGATCCTGATGACTGCGCTCCCCAGGATCACCTCGGGCGCCACGTCGTTCTGGTCGCTGTTCATGCCAAGCGCCCAGACTCGATCCCCCGCCTCCACGGCCTCACGGACAGCCTGGAAGACCCCGAAGGAGGCGGCGTCGGTGTTGTGGATGACGACGTCGGCGCCACGCCTCAGCTGTGCGACGGCTGCCTCCTTGGCGGCCCCCACGTCATCCCAGTTGCCGATGAACGACTCGAGGATGCGGACGTCGGGACGCACGGCCCGGGCCCCGGCCTCGAAGGCGCGGAAGGTCCCCTGGACGGGAGGGATGGCGACCCCACCCACCATGCCGAGGACCCCCGTGGCGCTCATGCCCGCCGCCACCATTCCGGCAAGATAGCTCCCCTCCTCCAGCGTGAAGATGAGGGGCACCACGTTCGCCGAGACCCGGCCGCCCCCGCTCACGACGAAGGTGGTGCCGGGGAAGCGCTCCCCTGCCCGGATGGCCGCATCCTGGTATTCGAACCCGTGGGCGAAGACCAGGTCGTACCCGGCGGAGGCGTACGACAGGAACGCCTCGTCGAATTCCGCGGGCGTGCGCGTCTGTTGATGACTGACCTCGGCACCCAAGGAGTCCCGGAGCATGAGCAGACCCTGGTACGCACCTGCGTACCAACCGGCGTCGCTCACGGGCCCGGCGGTGAGGAGGGCTGCCCGGAAGGTGGGCGGCTCGGAGGCAGTGTCGTCTGTGGACGCCGGTGGCCCATCCTGGGCGCACGCCGACGCGAGCGCCAGGCACGCCAACAGGACCAGACTCGTCGAGGAAGCACGGAAACGCACGATGGATTCTCCAGGGAGGTGGAGGACACCGAACCATACCCCTTCCGGGGCGTCGGTTCCTCCGCGCCGACCTCTAAGCAGTCTCACGCCTAGTCTAAGCTGTCGGCTGTTCCGAATCCAAAGGCGCGGATATGTTGGGGGCCGAATTCATCCCAGGAAAGAACCGCACACCGCCCAGACCGCCGTCTCTCGGAGCAGCCAACATGAATCAGCCCCGCGACCAGTGGACCTCAAACGTAGGGTTCATCCTCGCAGCCACGGGGAGCGCCATCGGCCTCGGCAACCTCTGGAAGTTCCCATTCATCACGTGGAACAACCACGGCGGGGCCTTCGTCCTGGTCTACCTGATGTGCATTCTGGGCGTGGGGCTCCCCATCATGATGGCCGAGCTGCTCATCGGCCGGAAAACCCAGAAGAGTCCGGTGGGCGCGCTCAAGGAGGCCATGGGTCCGGCCTGGGGCCTGGTGGGCGCGTGGGGCGTGCTCGCCGGCTTCACCATCCTGAGCTACTACAGCGTCATCGCGGGGTGGTCCATCTTCTTCTTCTCCAAGACCGTGGGATGGAGCATCACCGGCTTCCCGGCGGGATTCCAGACGGGCGACCTGTTCAGCGCCCTGGTCGCCAACGGTACGCTCCAACTCTCCCTGGCGGGCCTGTTCTCCCTGGGGACCATCGCGACGGTGTACTTCGGCGTGCACGGCGGCATCGAGAAGGTGAGCCGGATCTTCCTGCCCATCCTCTTCGGGATCCTCCTCCTCCTGTTGGGCAGCGCCCTCACCATGGAAGGCTCGGGCCAGGCGCTCCACTTCATCTTCCGTCCCAACTTCCACGAGCTGGAGCCCCGCGGCATCCTCGAGGCCCTGGGACACGCGTTCTTCACCCTGTCGCTGGGCATGGGTGCAATGATCACCTATGGCTCCTACATAAAGCGCGACAAATCCCTGGTGAACGCCGCCGGCGTCATCGTGCTCCTGGACACGCTCATCGCCCTGTGCGCCACCATCATCATGTTCTCGGTGATCTTCACCGTGCCGGGCATGTCCGATCAGGTGAGCGGGTCCACCGTGGGGATGCTCTTCATCTCCCTGCCCCAGCTGTTCTACGACGTGGTTCCGTTCGGCCGGGTGCTGGGGCCCATGTTCTACGCCCTGGTGGCCCTGGCGGCGCTCACCTCCACCATCTCCCTCCTGGAAGTGGTGGTGAGCTACTTCATCGACGAGCGGAAGATGAGCCGCCCCAAGGCGACGCTGGTCAGCGGTGCGGCCGTGTTCACGGTCACCATCCTCGCCGCGCTCTCCTTCGGCGCGGTCCCGGCGCTCTCCGACTTCGAATTCATCACCGGCAAGCCTGGCGTCTTCGCCACGCTCGACCACATCGCGTCGAACTTCCAGCTCCCTCTCGGGGGCTTCCTCATCACCATCGGTGCCGGCTGGTTCATGACACGGAAGGACACCGAGGACGAACTGGTGGACGACAAGACGCCCAAGTGGTTCCACTACGGCATGTGGCGTTTCTTCATCCGCTTCGTGGCACCGGTGGCCGTGGCCGCGATCCTCGTCGCAGTGCTCTTCTTCGGGGCCGACTTCTCGTAGCGATCGGGT